>BBFS01000002.1 GCA_001313365.1 Paenarthrobacter nitroguajacolicus JCM 14115 | reverse complement strand
CCCCTTCCGGCAGCGCTGCCGCTGGCTACCGAGCTCTGCGCCAGCGAGCGCCCCGGCCCTGCGACGCGTGGGCGATTCCGACGTCGCCTGCCACTACGCCTGAACTAGTGCTTAGCCATTTCGACCAACGGCCCCGAACTTTCCAGGAGCAACATATGACACTTGAGACCACTGACGCCGCGTGCCCAACCCGCCTCCGTTTCCGGCTTTCCATGCTCCAGGGCGGCCGGTGGCAGTATCCGATGACTCGATGGTCCACCGCGAGCTTAGTTATGCGATTGCTGTGGGCTTCCGGCGTCTATCCATGGACATTTGGCTTCCGCGAAAAGCAGCAACTACCGCCGTACCGCTGGTGGTGTGGATCCACGGAGGAGCCTTCCAGCTGGGGGACCGGCGGGAATTACCGCCAACCTTCGCGCCGGACTCGGTGTTCCGGCTCCTGAACCAAGCAGGCATAGCTTGCGCCACAGTGGACTACCGACATTCCTTGGAAGCACCCTTCCCGGCACAGCTGCACGACATCAAGGCAGCTGTCCGCTACCTCCGGCATCACGCAGATGACTTGGGAATCGATTCGGACAGGATCGGGGCATGGGGGTGAATCGGCGGGTGGTCATTTGGCGGCTTTGTTGGGACTCACTGGCCAACGCGAGGACCTCGAAGGGGGGGGTCTGGGCGTGCAGGGACACCCAAGCTCCGTGAGCGCTGTGGTGGACTTCTATGGTGTGTCGTCCCTCAACGACATGCCACCCATAACTGCACCCAACGATTTTATGCCCCCGGCGCTTCTTGCTGCAGTACCGGAAGGCACATCGTTGCACCCTGAGACGATGCTCGTGGGCGGTTCCGACAACCCTGAGCTTTTGGCCGCGGCAGCCCTATAAGTTACGTCAGCGCGGATGCTGCGTCATTCCTGCTGGTCCACGGCGACAGCGACGGCTTGGTGCCGCATTCGCAAAGCGAACTGTTAGCCGGCGCCTTGGGGGGGCGGGCAGGGGGGGTTCACCGTGATCTCTTAACGATTGAGGGGGGGCGGACCACTGCTTCTTCTTCGCCGAAGACCAGATGGACCGCATTCTGGATGATTCTGTTGACTTCTTCCGACGCGAATTCCGGCAACAATGAGCCTCGACGCCGAGCTGGTCGCGCTGATGGAACCGGTGGCAGGGGGGGCAGTGTCCTTCGCCGAGCTCCTTGCCGATCCGACGGGTCGCGAACGGCTTAAGGCTTTCGGCGGTGCCCACTTGGCATACTCGCCTCCCAATGTCTCCGTCGTGGAGCGCCTTGCCCCAGGACCCAACGGACCGGTGCCGTTGCGTGTGTACGGCCCGGCACCTGCACCGGCACTAAAGAACACCACTAACGACGCGGGGCTCCCGGCTTGGTCTGGTTGCATGGCGGTGGATTCGCTGGCGGTGACCTGGAGATGCGCGAGGCAGACCAGCTGGCCCGCGAGCTGGTGACCAGGACTGGCGGCATAGTCATTTCGGTTGGCTACCGCTTGGCGAGGGATGGAGTGCATTTTCCGGTGCCGCACGAGGATGTTTTGGCTGCGTGGTTTTGGGCTGTTGGGCAAGCCGTGGACTTGGGAATCGATCCGCACAGGCTGTGTCTTGGCGGGGCGAGCGCGGGAGCCAATCTGGGGGGTAGGCGCCACCCTGTACTTGAAGGACATAGGAGAACCGTTACCTGCCAAGATGCTCCTGGCCTACCCGTTCCTGCACTCTGTGCTGCCGCCGCTTCACGACTCTTCCGGAGTGATGGCATCCTTGCCACGCATCCTGCGTTTCACGGCCGAAGACTGCACGGCCATGATGGAGAACTACCTGGGCGGTCCGGTCAGCCTGGCATCGTCGTATGCCGTACCGGGCCCCGCCGATCCCACGGGCCTGCCGCCCGCTGCCATTCTGGCTTGTGAGTACGACGACCTTCGTCCCTCGGCTGAGCTGTATGCAGCAAGCCTCCGCAGCGTTGGGACCCACGTCGCGTACAGGCTGGCAGAAGGGACGACCCACGGATTCCTCAACCACTCCGCGGCACTGAACGTCGTCCGGCGCGGGCTCGAATTCCTGGCGTCGGAACTATCCACTGCTTGCAGTTCCAATGATTGAAATTGACAGTTCAGCCCGGGAGGTCTGTCCGACATCCTTGGAGGGAAAGACCGGAACACCGAGGATCCGGCGTTCGCAACTGAGGAGTCAACGATGACGGAGGGCCGCATACTGAAGGGCATCGAGTTTGCCCCCCCTGCCACCGGCGACGGCTCGCACCCGCTGCTGCTGGACCTTTACCTGCCCGCATCAGGCAGAAGGGTTCCGACCGCGACAAGCTGCGTCCCGCCGTCGTCCATTTTCATGGCGGCGGATGGCGGGTTGGCGAGCGATCCTCCTTGGGACCTGTTTGCGACGCTTCGGCCTGACGCCTTTTGATGTTCTCACGGAAGCCGGTTTCGTCGTGGCATCCGCCGATTACCGGCTGAGCGCGAGGCACAGTTTCCGGCGCAACTTCATGATGCGCTTGCCGCAGTGCAGTGGGTCCTGGACCATGCGGAACAGTACGGAATTGATCCCAACCGCATCTATGCCTGGGGGGGTGACTCCGCCGGTGGGCACCTTGCCAGCCTTGTGGGCCTTACCGGGGGGCGGGCAAGAGCAGCGTCGCTGCCGTCGCCGCGTGGTACCCACCGACAGACCTGATCCACATGGGGGGAGCAGGCGCTGCCCAACGCCGTCGCGCGTGCCAACGATCCCGGCTCCCGCGAAGAGCTCCTCGTGGGCGCGGTCCTGGCCGAGAACCCCCCCGGGAAAACGGCCGCGGCCAGCCCCCCCATCAGCTACGTGAATCCTGACGCTCCGCCCTTCCTGTTGATCCATGCACCGCTGATCGCTTCGTCCCTGCCGCCCAGTCGGAGTCATTGGCTGCTGAGCTGCAGAAGGCCGGCGCCGACGTCGAACTTCTCCTCATCGACGACGCCGACCACATGTGGTCGCTCGCGGACGGAAGTTCGGCAGCGGCTGAGAAGGCGATGGCGGCCACAGTCACCTTCTTCCGTAAGCAAGCGGCCCACCCTTAAATTTCCATCCCACTCCGGCATCACCTCTTGGGGGGGTCTCCTTGCCGTGCCCTCTTACCGATAACCGCCTTCGGGCGAAGCTGAAAGGCCCAACATGCAGTACATAGGCATCAACCACGACGGCGGCCGTTGGGTCGCAGCCTGAGCGGCGAGCGCGTTTTCCCGCTGGCATCCGTGACGGACTTTTGGGCCGATGCGGCGAGGTGGCAGGAGAAAGCACCGGCGCTCATCACCGATGGTTCGGCTGGCATCGATCGAGCAGCGGTTACCGAAATTCCACTAGTTCCGGCTTCGGCGCGAGTGATTTGTGTGGGGCTTAACTACAGGGCCACGCGGCGGAAGGCAGTTACAAGGACCAGGAGCTCCCGGCGCATCCCACCTTGTTTGGTCGGTGGACGGCGTCCTTGTCCGTGGGCAACGTTCCGGTTCCTGTTCCGGGCGGGGGAAGCCGGCCTGGACTGGGAGGCGAGGTAGCTGCGTACATCGGTAAACGCGTGGAGTCTGCTGACGAGGCCGCCGCTGAGGACGCCATATTTGGCTACTCCACGTTCAACGACATCACGGCTCGCCGTGCCCAGAAGCTCACCTCCCAGTGGACACTGGGCAAGAATGGCGACTTTACCGGCCCATGGGTCCTCTGGTCAGCCGCGACGACGTTGGTGACCTCCGCGATGGCCTCCAGGTCCGCACTCGGGTCAACGGTACTGAAGTTCAGAATGGCAACACCCGGGACATGATCTTCCCTGTTCCGGCCATCATCTCGCTGATCAGTGAAACCTTCACCCTGCACCCCGGAGACGTGATCGCTTCGGGAACGCCAGAGGGAGTGGGTTATGCGCGCACGCCACAGTGGCTGTTGCAGTCCGGCGACGTCGTGGAGGTCGAGATCGAGAAGCTCGGCACTTTGGTGACTCCCGTTGGTGAACCGTCGCTCCGGGCGAGGGCCTGATGACTGCCATTGACCAAGCACGCTTGGCGGACCTTCCCGACGCCGTTCCCGTCCTGATCTCAGGTGGTGGACCGAGCGGATTGTTCCTGGCTTTGGACCTCGCGCACCGGGGGGGAATCCGCAGCCTGGTCATCGAGCCACGCCTATCCATCGACCGGGACCGTCCGCGCGCCAAGACCACGAACGCCCGAACCATGACGCACCTGCGGCGGCTGGGCCTCGCCGATACACTGCGGCACGCGGCGCCGCTCCCGGTAGGGTACGCCCAGGACGTCATCTTCTGTTCGTCCCTGACCGGCCGCGAAATCAGGCGGTTCCCGAATGCTTTCCAGCTTGAGAACGGCCGTTATGGGCCACAACCAGAGTGTGGACAGCAGGTCCCGCAACCGGTCCTGGAAACCGTGCTCCGTCAGGCCGTGGCCGGCTCACCATATGCCACACTGGTCACCGGTCTTCGGGTGGAGGACTTCACCGCACGAGCGGGCGGCGGACAGACGGTCACCGTGACTGACGGTACAGGCAGCAGCCGGACCATTGCGTGCAGCTTCCTGGCAGGAGCCGACGGCGGTTCGTCCACCGTCCGCCGCGGGCTAGGAATCCGTTTCGAAGGCGGATCCGCAGCCCTGTCCAACATCAGCATCCTTTTCCGCTCCAGCGACCTTGCCGAAACGATCAGCCTGGATCCTGCCGTTCAGTACTGGGTCCTCGGCCCGGGAACAGCCGGGATGGTGGGCCGCATGAACCTCGACCAAACGTGGTGGGCCATTATTCAAGGGGTCGACGCCACGGCAGAGGGGATTGACCTGGATCCTGCAACGATGGTCCGATCCCTGGTGGGTGCAGACGTCGAGGTTGACGTTATCGCGACCGATCCCTGGACGGCCCGTATGCTCCTTGCACCGTCCTACGGAAGCGACGGCGTGTTCCTGGTGGGCGACGCCGCGCACCAGAACCCGCCCTGGGGGGGCGGCCACGGCTTCAACACCTGCATCGGAGACGCCGCCAACCTGGCATGGAAGATCGCCGCCGCTCTGGACGGTTGGGCCGGACCGAACTTGCTGGCCAGCTACGCACTGGAACGGCGGCCCATTGCCCAGCGAACCATCAACGACGCCGCAGCCAACGGCAAGGCGCTCGCCTACCACTTCGCGGACCCAGCTTTGGAACGTGAAGGGGACGACGGTGTGGCTGCCAGGGCCCGCGCCCATGCAGCACTCGGCGTCAAGCAAAGCGAGTTTGATTCCCTGGGCTTGGTATTGGGGGGGTACAACTACGCCGCATCTCCGCTGGTAGCTCCGGACGGGTCACCGGTGCCTGTGGAAGATCCCATCCGTTATGTGCCCACAGCCACTCCGGGAGCCCTGCTTCCCCACACATGGCTGCCGGACTCGACATCACTCTATGACCACTTGGGCACAGGGTTCACGCTGCTGGTGGACGTCCAATCCCTGACAGGTGGCGACGTCGACGGCACGTACGTGCCGGTCCTTTTGGCAGCTGCTGAGCTCGGCGTTCCCGTGACCACGATGGCGGTAGGACCTGACAGCCGGGGAACACGGATGTCGGACCTTTGGGCAGCCGACGCCGTGCTTGTCCGCCCCCCCGATCAACACGTCGCTTGGCGGGGTTCCACCGCCGCCTCAGCAGCACATGCCCTCCGCATCGCCGCGGGGGTGGTCCCACAACGAAACCCAGGAAACAGAGGACGCCTCCCATGTCGACGTCGTCATTTCGTGACTACCTCTACACGCCGGATCATCCCCCGCGTAGCCAAGCTCCGTGGCCTGGACGCACGGTCTTACGCGGACGCTGCCAAGGACGATTCTTTTGCTGGTCCCATGATCGAGGGATGGAAGAAGCTGTATCCCCAACCCTTCGTCGGTGTGACTACCGACGGCGTGGTGCACGAAGGGCTGTTCACGCTCGCCGAAGCGTTGCCCGGCGAGGAGGCACCGACGTCGGAGATGGTTGCCGCAGCCCAAAAGCTTCTTGCCTTGCTCCCGTCCGCGCTGCTGGATCGCCTCTGCTACGACGCCGATGCCCACGAGTGGCAGAGCTGGGCCAACCCTGAATTCATGCAGCACGATACGGGGCTCCGCCTGGACGAACTCGGGCACGCCGAACGTGATGCCGTCTTGGCTGTGGCGGACGCGAGCCTCAGCCCCGAGGGATACGCGTTGGTGCGCAACCTGATGCGCATCAATGGATTTCTAGGCGGTTTGGTGGACCTGCCGCTGCTCATGAACGAGTACAGCTACAACTTTGCAATGTACGGAGCGCCCTCTGAAACGGAGCCGTGGGGCTGGCAGTTGTTCGGGCACCATGTGGCACTGAATTGCCTGGTGACGGGCACCCAAATGGTCATCTCACCGGTCTTCCTGGGCGCCGAGCCGGACATCATTGACGACGGCCCCCCCCACCAAGGTGTGAAGGTCTTCAAGGAACGCATCCAGTGGGCCCGGCAGCTGATGTCCTCCCTTCCACCCGAGCTCCGTACCGAAGCGATCGTGTACCGGCACATGCAGGACCCCCCCGCCATGCCTGAAGGGCGCCTGCACGCAGGGGATGAACGGCATCTGGCCGGTTGCTTCCAGGACAACCGGGTCATTCCATACGAAGGCATTCTTGTCTCATCAATGCCCGCCACCGCGGTAGCGCTCCTGGACAAGATGGCGGAGGACTCAATTTCCTACCTGCCGGCCGGGCCGCGTGCTGCCCGTCTCAGGGAAATCCAAGGGCAGTACCAGGAGACCTGGTTCTCGTGGATTGGCGGCTGGCAAGGAGAGGAAGCCTTCTACTTCCGCATCCAGAGCCCCGTGGTCATCCTGGAACTCGACCACCACACCGGCGTTTTCCTGAACAACGACCATCCCGCACCCTTCCACATGCACACGGTAGTGCGGACACCCAACGGCAATGACTACGGCCGGGCGCTGGTTATACAAGCGGCCGCCCGCTCGGCAGGAGAAGACAAATGACGACGGCGGAACTAGCCCACGTCGCGCAGCCAGAGGCCCTGCCGGAACAGCAAGCCGGCCCCCCCCTTCAGGGATTGCTCGTCATCGACCTCAGCCGTGCACTTGCTGGTCCGCACGCCGGGATGATGCTCGGGGGACCTGCGCCCGCGTCATCAAGGTGGAATCACCCGGCACTGGTGACGACACCCGTGGCTGGGGGGGACCGCCCTTCGTCGGCCCGGACGACGAGCTACAGGCAACGTACTTCCTCTCTTGCAACCGGAACAAAGAATCGATCTCCCTCGATCTGAAGTCCGACGCCGACCGTGAGGTGCTGCAGGAGTTGTTGGTTCGGGCCGACGTCGTCATTGAAAACTTCCGGACCGGCGTCATGGACCGGCTTGGCTTCTCCACCTCGGCCATGCAGGAACTGAACCCGCGGCTGGTCATCCTCTCCATTACGGGCTTCGGGCACGATGGCCCCGAAGGTGGCCGGGCCGGGTATGACCAAATCGTCCAAGGCGAAGCCGGCCTCATGTCCGTCACCGGCAACGGGCCCGAGGACCCGCAGCGCGTGGGCGTTCCCATCGCAGACCTGCTGTCAGGCATGTACGGAGCCTACGGACTCCTCGCTGCGCTGCTCCAACGCGAGCGGACCGGACGCGGACAGGTGGTGCGCACCTCCTTGCTTGCCGCCGTCGTGGGTGTCCACGCATTCCAAGGAACGCGGGTGACAGTCGCAGGGGAAGTCCCTGTAGCTCAAGGGAACCACCATCCGTCCATCGCGCCCTACGGACTGTTCCGTTGCCTCGATGGTGCGGTGCAAATCAGTGTGGGCAGCGACGCTTTGTGGCGGAAATTCTGTGCGACCTTCGGTCTGGATGCGGAGGCTCCTTCCTTTGCGACGAACGCCGACAGGGTACGGAACCGTAGCCAGACAATCGCACTTGTGGAGCAAGCCTTCGTTTCCTATCCTGCTGCCGATTTGCTGGAGAAGCTTCGGCTCTCGGGGGGGATACCAGCGGGCAAAGTCCGCTCCCTGGACGAGGTCTACGCCTGGGACCAGGTTCATTCGCAGGGCCTTGCCGTGGATGTTGAGCACGAAACCCTGGGCACCATCACTCTTCCCGGCCCACCGATACGATTCTTCGATGCCACACCCGACGGCGAGCGCGAAACCACGCCGGTGACGCACAAGGCCCCCCCACCGCTGTTGAACCGACACGGCGAAGGCATCCGGAGGTGGCTGGCGTCCGATCGTCCATCCAGCAGTGCGCCGACACCATGAGGGCCGGCAGTGCACAGCGTGAGGCCAAGGCACCCATCATCCCTGCGTCAGGTTCATTGCAGCCATAGTGGATCCCGGGTCTTACGTGTCCTGGGACAGCCCACCCCCCGGCACCCTGTCCACGACACCGGCTACTCGGAGGCACTGGAAGCCGCCAGACAGCGCAGCGGCAAGGACGAAGCCGTACTGACGGGCGCGGGCACCATTGACGGCAAGGCTGTGGTGATAATTGCCGGGGAGTTCGCGTTCCTGGCCGGTTCCATCGGGCTGGCTACAGCGTCGAGGATCATTGGGGCCTTGGAACGGGCAACTCTTGAGGGTCTGCCAGTGGTGGCCAGTCCCTCGTCCGGGGGGGACCCGCATGCAAGAAGGAACACCCGCTTTCCTGGCCATGGCGCTTATTGCCTCCGCTGTGGAAAGCCATAAGTCTGCCGGCAATCCCTACCTCGTGTACCTCCGGCACCCCACCACAGGCGGGGGGCCATGGCGTCATGGGGGTTCGCTGGGCCACATGACGTTCGCCCAACCAGGTGCCCTGCTGGGCTTTCTTGGTCCGCGGGTGTATGAGTCGTTGCACGGTGAGGCGTTTCCCTCCGGCGTCCAGACGGCGGAAAATCTCACCTTGCACGGTGTGGTTGATGCTGTGGTGCCGCTGGGAGGCTTGCGCTCCGTCCTGGTGAACAGCCTCCGCTATGCCCGACACGGCACTTCGTCGTACGAACGCGCTGGTTCCCCCTCACGGGTCGGAAGCCCTGTGGGGGGGTGTTTTCGCTGCGGTGCCTCCAGCGGTCTCGGAGGGCAAGGAGTGGGACGCCGTCCTTCGTTCACGTAACGGGGGGGCCGACCAGGCTCCCGGAGCTCCTGTCCGCAGCTGCACATGACGTGATGCTGCTGGACACCGGCCCCCGTGACGGTGGCCCTGGCGTCCTTTGGGGGGGCGTTCGCTGCGTCGTGGTTGGTCAGGACAGACACCTTCAGAATGCCGGACAACTCATCGGCCCACGGCATCTGGCGACGGCGAGAAGGGGGGGCATGCGACTCGCGGACCAGCTGGGCCTTTCGCTGCTGACGGTTATTGATACACCGGGGGGGCCGAGTTGAGCGCCGACGCGGAAGAGGGCGGTTTGGCCCGCGAGATTGCACGGTGCCTGGCGCTTCTCCCTGCGATATCCGTGCCGACGCTTTCCTTTATTATTGGGCAGGGAACCGGAGGAGCCGCCATTGCGCTGCTCCCGGCCGACAAGATCATGTGCGCTCAGCACGCATGGCTCGCCCCGTTGGCACCCGAGGGAGCCAGCGCCATACTGCACCGCGACACGTCCAGGCTCCCGAACTCGCCGGAAACCTCCGCATCACGGCGGATGATCTGGTGGCATGCGGCGTTGTCAGTGCGGTGGTCGGCGAGGAGCCCGACGCCGCGGCCGAGCCCATGGATTTCTGTCGGAGGGCGGGGCTGGTGATCGAACAGAATCTGCTGGAGCTCCACGAACTGCGCCGCAGCAATCAGACTGCCGTTTCCGCCGTCGGGCTTGCCTGACAGCCTGAACCAAAGACAGCCTGAACCAAAGACAGAAGGCCCGGACTCCGTGAGGGAGTCCGGACCTTCTGTGGTCAGCCTAGATATCCAAAGCCACACGCCTCTGCGGGGGGAGGACCAACCACAGTCAGGTCCAATTCCGCCTGGGCGCGGCCGAAGCCTCCATGTCCATGTAGGGCTCGCCACCCTCGGTGTAGATGTAGTCCTCTGTGGGCTTGTTGAAGTACTCAAAGAAGCCGTTGAAGACCGATGGCGTCAGGAAACCCACCATCTGGGTGTTGTGCGCATCGAACGCGAAGGAGTGGATGGTGCCCGCTGGGGGCGTGCACAAAATCGCCCTTGGTCAGCAGCATCTCGCGGCCATTGGCGTACAGGAACATCCTGCCTTCAGTACACAGGAAATTCTCAGTGTGTTCGGAATGGAAGTGCAGCGGAATGTACGGCGACTTGGCACCCTTGGTGTGCACTGCGAAGTAGTTGTCCCCTGTGTTCTGCGGGCGTGAGAGGTAGGAGAACATGGTCTGGTAGCTGACCAGCCGTTCGCCTTCGCCCGCACTGAGGAAGTAGGGGCTCAGTGACGACGGCAGGCCGGCGTTGTGTTGGAGGCTCGGGTTGACGCGTTCGATGTCCGGGAACGTGATGCCGAATTCGGCGCCAACTTCGGCCTGCTCCTGGGCGGTCAACTTGTGTCCGGCACGCACTGGTGGAACGTGGGAGTCGATGGGTGTACCTACGCGCTCGTAATACGCCTCCGCGCCCCCCCGGGCGTCATCCAGTTTAGGAACCGTGTGTAGTGGCTGGCCATCCGGTAAGCGTGGGGGGGTCCCCCCCGGGGGAATGACCACGGAGTCTCCGGGGGTGAGGATGCGGCTTTCGCCAGGCAGCCAGACGTGGAGGATTCCGTCGAACACGTACAACGTTTTGTGTTCGATCGAGTGGGTGACGAACGGTGATTCGGCACCCATGCCACCGGAGATGTAGGCGGCGCTGAAAATCCCGCCGGTGTCGGCGGCGCGGGCAATGACCGTGACCAGCTGGCCGTTGATCTCATACCTGGCCCCCCCTTCGCCTGAGGCCATGTAATAGGGGACAGCTTCACCTGGGAGGGTGTTGGCCAGGGGGGAGTGTTTTGTTGATTTCCTCGACGGTGAGGGACATGTGGTTCCTTCTTTCCTTCGTCAAACTTTGTGCCTGCTCTTAGCTTCGCGCATCGTACCCGTGGCGCAGTGCGGTGTTTTCAATCATTGGAAGGTGAGCTCCGCGGGGTCTCCGCTCCGGGTGTGCTGGCCAGGGCCCACAATCTCATCGTCCATACCAGGAAGCCGTAGGACGCTTCGCCGCCATCCGGAACTGTTGCGGAGATTTCCAGCCGGCCGCCAACCACTTCCCAGCGGACAGAGGCCAATCCCAAGGGCGTTTCCAGGCTGGTTTCAGCCCACTGCAGCCCGCCGCCAGGCTGTGGCGCCATGAGGATGCGCCGGTATCCCGGTTCCAGCGGCGCCAGCCCACCTATGGTCCGGTGCATCCAGTCCACCACGCTCCGAGCGCGTAGTGGTTGAAGCTGGTCATCTCGCCGGGGTTGATGCTGCCGTCCGGCAGCATTGAGTCCCAGCGTTCCCAGATGGTGGTGGCGCCCATGGTGACCGAATACAGCCAGGAGGGGGTTTTCGGTTTGGAGCAGCAGACGGTATGCCTCGTCGAGGTGGCCTGTGACTGTCAGTGCGTCGGTGACGAACGGTGTTCCCGCGAAACCGGTGGAGATGCGGAAACCGGACTTTTCCACCAACTCCGCGAGCCGGCGCCCTGCGATTTCCCGGTCTGCCTCACCCAGGATGTCGAACACGATGGCCAGCGCGTAGACAGTGGTGCAGTCGCTGGTGATGACGCCATGGGAAACGTAGTGCTCCGTGAATGCCGCCCGCAATTCCTGTGCCATGGCTCCGAACTCGGTGGCAGCCCCTCATCTCCGAGGACCTCCGCTGTTGCGGCAACCAAGGACGCAGTTCGGAAGGCGCACAGTGTCGCCACTACATGCTTGTCGGCTTTTGCGGCCCACGGTTGGTCCGGGGAGCGTCGGGATCCAGCCAGTCTCCGAACTGGAAGCCGGTGTCCCACAAGCCGTTGGGTGAGAGTTTGCTGCGAAGCCGCCTGGCGTGGCCGGTCATCGACTCGAACTGCTCTTCCAGCACGCGCTTGTCCCCCCCGTAGGCGGTCCAGAGTGCCCACGGAACCCATACCGCAGCATCGCTCCACACCGCTGCGGTGTCCGGGGCGCCGAACGCGGCCGGCTGTTCGATGTACTTCAGGACATTGGGGGGGACAACGAACGGCACCAGATCGGCGTCGTGTTTCTGCTCCAACGCAAGGTCCCGCAGCCAGTCGCGGAGGAAGTCCTTGCTGTCAAACAGGAACGCGGCACTCGGAGCGAACGCCGAGAGGTCTCCTGTCCAGCCAAGCGCTCATCACGCTGTGGGCAGTCAGTCGGGACATCCACGAAATTGCCACGCATGCCCCCCCATACCGCGTTCTCGTGAAGACGGTTCAGGAGGGGATCCGAGGTTAGGAAAGTGCCGATCCGCTTCATGTTCGAACTGATCACGACGCGGTCAGGCCGCCGTCGAGCAGGGCGTCAACGCCTCCTGGCCAGCCCTCAACTTCCACGTACCGGAAGCCGTGGAACGTCAAGGTTGGCTCGAAGACGTCTTCCCCACCTGAGAGCGTGAAGCGGTCTGTCGCTTCTGCAGAGCGCAGGGGCCGCGTGCCCAACTCATCGTGCTCCAGCACTTCTGCGTGACGGACGGTCACCACATCACCGGCAGTACCCGTCACAGATGCCCACACCCAGCCCACCAGGTTCTGGCCAAAGTCCACCAAGACCTTGCCGGCGGGCGAGGTCCACACTTTCACTGGCCGCAGCTCCATCTGACGGCGTACGGGCGGGCCAATGTAGGGCTCGAGGCGGTTTAGGTCAGCGTCCAAAATGCGCACCGCAGTCCACTGCCCGGAGCTGAACCCGGGGGGGGCGAGCCAGGCGTCGTCGAAACGTCGGGCGTCAATGGACTGTCCGTCGTAAAGGTCATTGGCTGTTGTGGCTGAAGGCCCAGCGGTCCAGGAGCTGTCCGTCCCGATGATTTGCTGGTGTCCGTCCGCGAACCGAACGCGCAACTCGGCAAATGCGCCCAGCTCCTCGCCGTAGTACTTCGAACCGCCCGACCAAGCCAGCCGGCCCCCTGTACCAGCCGTTTCCCAGCGCGAGTCCGATGACCGTCGTCGTGCTGATTAGCGCGGTGACGTCGAGCTCGCTGTACCGGACCCGCCACTCGTAGCTGGACCAGCCCGGCGTCAGCAGGTCCTGGGAAGCTCGCTGGCCGTTGACCCACGCTTCCACCACGCCAAGTGCGGACAGGAAGAGGGTGGCGGACTCGACATCGCCGTGGCCTTCGTCGAGCTCGAACTCGCCGCGGAGCAGCGGTGCGCCGTCATGCTCTTTGTCCGCAGCAATCATGCGGGCGTGCCAGGTAGTCATCAGGGTAGCCTCCAGGTTTTTAGTGGTTTGCCGGTGGTGCGGTCAGGATCAGGCGGGTTGCTTGCGGGCTCCAGCGAGGCGCCGTTGCTCTGCGCCACGCTGCCCAGCCAGTGCGCACTGGGTTTGGGGGGTGCGCTCCTGCGTCGCCCGGTCCACTGCGATCAGGCCGAACTTGGGAACGTATCCGAACACCCACTCGAAGTTATCGAACGCGGTCCAGGCGATATAGCACGAACGTCAATGCCGTCTGCCAAGCAGGATGCAACGCCTGCAACAGCGGTGCGCAGGTAATCCAGGCGCTGGGTGTCGTCCTCGGTTGCCAGTCCGTTTTCGGTGACGATGACGGGGGGGATCTGTGCAATCCGGGCAGCCTCGCGGATAGTTGCCTCCAGCCTTCCGGATAGATTTCTTCGCCCATCTGGTTGGTGGGGGACGCCGTCCTCTGCGTGGACAAGTCCCTCGGCTCCAAACACCGTACGGCCGTAGGTCTGGATTCCCACAAAGTCGTCTCTACGGGAGGCTTCCAGGAAGCGTTCATTGACCTCCCGGCGGATGCGGTCCGCATTGGCTTCACCGCCCGGGGCAGCGTGGATGTCCGTGTTGGCCAGGGTCCAGCCCACCATGAGCTCCGGGCGGCGGGCCTTGATGGCGTCACGGCCGGCATGGTGCGCTGCAAGTTTTACGTCGAAGCCTGCATCGGAGACGGTGAACTGGAACGGGGCCACCCTGGCCGCTTCGATGTTGAGGCGCTCGGCCGCAGCAGCCAGATGGGCACTTGGCCGCGGGTCTCGGCGGGACCGCCACCGATACCGATCTCCTTGAGCAACCAGGGGAGATTGGGTTCGTTCAGCGTGCAAGCGACTCCGATCAGGTCACCGAGGTGCTCGGTAACCCGGTCGCAGTACCGTCCGAAACGTTCCGGCGTTGAGGCGTCTTCCCAACCACCGGCGGCAAGCAGCCATAACGGCGAGGTGAAGTGATGGAAGGTGACTACTGGCGTCAGTCCGTGCTCGTGGCAGACCTCCAGTACGCGGCGGTAGTGGTTGAGTGCCGCCGTCGAGAACTGTCCTTCTTCAGGCTCGATCCGAGCCCACTCCAGGGAAAACCTGTAAGTGGTGAACCCGAGGCTCGCAATGAGAGCGATGTCCTCGCGGTAGCGGTGGTAGTGGTCGATGGCATCGCCGGAGGGCTCGGCGAAGATGGTGCCGGGAAGTTGTTCAAGGAACCAGGTGTCGCTGTTGACGTTGTTGCCTTCAACTTGGTGGGCGGCGGTGGCGACTCCCCCCAGAGAAAGTCGTTGGGGGGGAACGCTGCGGAACTTGTCATGGTTTTCCTTTTCGAGGCGTGAAGGTGGCTGCCCGCTGCTTAGCGGACGCCTTTGATGAACGTGACGGTGATGCTGCCGAGGGCACAGAGCGCTGCTGCTGCGAACCAGAGGAAGCCGTAGTTATGTCCGCTGCCGATGGCGAGGATCGCGGGGGGGCGGCTGTGGGAACGATGATGTTGGGGATACTGAGGGCGAGGCTGAAGACGGCCATATCCTTGCCGGTGTCCCGGGCGTCCGGGAGGACAGCAGCGCAGAGCGCCAAGTCCACGGTGAGGTACATAGCCTGACCCATGGAAAAGACGATCCAGGCCACGACGAATTGTTCGAAAGACGTTGCCATGGCGCCGAGCACCAAGGCAGTGGCCATGAGCAACGCGGCCGCGATGACGAACGGCTTGCGACGTCCGATCTTGTCTGAGAGCCAGCCGGAAGCGGTAAAGAACAGGATGCTGACGGGAGCAGAAATCAGTGTCAGCAGGCCGGCGCTCTTGCCTGCCTCGGCGATCGGCATGCCCAGGCCGTCCATCAGGAAGAAGATGAAGTAGGCGAACAGCGCCGTCATGGCGATGCCGGCCAGGAATCGTGAAACCCAGGCCCAAGCGAAATTGGGGGTGCTTCCGCGGATCCACGAGGAAGGACTTTGCCAGCCCCCCCTTGAGGTCAAGCGGCGGCAGCTCGGCTCGTGTCTTCGCCGGGTCCTTGAAAAGCACCAGCAGCGGAATGCTGCAGACGAGGGCCAGCAGGACGGGAACGCACATCATGAGCAGCGGGGCGTCCACCAGCCAAGCGGCGAGGTATGACCCTGCGGACATCGCCAATGCGCCGGCCATGCCCATGGCACCCATGACACGTGCCCGTTTGTTGTCCGGAAGGGCCTCGATGGGAATGACTGCATAGGCGTTGAATGCAGCCTGCGCCGACACCAGTGCAACGGCATACGCCGCGACGATGACGGGGGGGGTGGACGGTACTGTCCCGATGACGGCTGCCGCGAGCAGCGCGGCGACCAGCCCGCCGATGATCCACGGACGACGGCGACCGAACCGGCCTGCGGTGCGATCGGACAGCGCGCGTGAGGGGGGGATGGTGACGAGTAGCAGCAACGAGCTGATGGAGACGGCCATGCCGTAGCTGGTCTCTTTGGCCGCTGGATCAACTACTGCCAAGCGCAGGGAGAGTGCCGTGCCCAGAGTGAGGCTCATGATGTACATGCCCAATGCGGCAATGAGGACCAAAGCATGGTGCTCTTGCTGGACTGTTGCTGCGACTGCTGCGGCGCAGTACCCGACGGCGCTGTTGCTGGGGGGGCTGTAGCGTCAAGTTCTGCGCGGCCTGCAGGTTCCATGACCTGTACCGGGGGGGCTGTGGGGGGGTCACCCATGAAAATCCTCCTTTGGACCAGAGCCACCGTTGGCTCTTTGTGACCGGTGAAGCGGGCTGGTGCGGATCGGCCCGTGATGTCTTCCTGCAACGCTAACCAAACTTTGACCACATTGGAATACTTTCCTCGAGATTTCTTTACCAAAGTGGAAAGGAAACTTGGTAGCCTCGTCTGAGAGGAGGTCTATCCATGGATCAGGAAACCCGCGCCCCCCCGGGCCGAACGGGGAAGCGCGCCCCCCCCTACGCCAACGGGGGCCAGGAAACGAGCCGAGTTGGTGGCGGCGGCGTTCCAAGTGTTCGCTGAAAAGGGGTACCTGGCTTGTCCATCCGCCAGATTGCGGAGGCCGTGGGCACCAGCCACACTGCACTTCTCCATCATTTCGGCAGCAAGGAAGCGCTACTGGAGGCCGTGCTGGTACTCCGTGAAGAACGAGAAGGGCCGTGGCGCCAAGAGCTCATCAGTGAGAAAGGGCTCCTGGAAACCGTCCCCCCCGCCGTTATGAGCATAACGCCGGTATCCGGGGGGGAGTGATCCATCTCGATGCCACGCTGCGTGCGGAGGCCATCAGCCCCGACCATCCGGCCCACGACTTCCTGTTGAGACGCAACCAGGACTTTGTGGACTCTGTTGAAACAGAACTGCAACGCGAGCTTGCGGCCGGACGCCTGAGGGATGGGATCTCGCCCGATGTCGTAGCCCGCCAGATCACCGCGCTCGTGGATGGAATCCAACTGAGCTGGCTCTATGACGAGTCAGTGGACATGGCCAAACATCTCCAAGAATTCATGAACCTGATTACAAAGCACTAGAGCCCAGCGCCTTCGCACGGGACTTGCGTCGGGGGGGCGGCCAGAGGTATCACGCACTTCTCTAGGTGTGCGTCGACAAGTGCAGTCGGCATTTTGGCTTTTGAGCACTTTGGAAGGTCTCGGTGATAGAAGGCAATCAGCGCGCCAGCAAGCCCTAACTTATCCAGGGCAGCGCTCCTCTGTCGCCAATTATTTCGCGGCGGCGGTCTCTCCTTGCGGAGCCCGGAGTCTTGTTGCCATGGTGCGTGCGGTGGGGACTTTGCATATGCGCCGTTATCGGCGACCTCGGCCCCCCCACCTCTCCGGCGCGGTTCTCCTTGGTTGCGCGTCGTCCTTGGCGACCCAAATTGCCCGAAGGGCAATGTTCGATGTCGCCAGCCCTATCTTCAGGTGCCGCTGGGGGATGCGACGGGCCGACCCGAGATGAGCGTGAATACTCCGGTACTGTCATGGGCACAGCGGCCGCTGTCAAGCGGTCGCTCGGACTGCTGGCCGAGGCTGTGAATGGCTAGTCAGTGGCTTCGTGGTGCGAGTCTTGGTTTGATTTCGCGAGAGAAAGGCCACGATCCCGCAGCTTCTGAAGCCCCCTTCTGTACACTCCTGAGTGATAGACACCATGGGTGTTATATTGCGCGATAAGGAAAAAGGATTTGTTTATCTGGGGGGCAGGTAGTACGCGTTTTGGTCCAGGCAGGCATACATCCTCGTGAAGCATTTAGCGGACGACACCAGTAAAAGAATCGATATTAGTCTGCTCATTGTCAGCTATTGTCAAATTAGAATTGTGGGATATCGAAACAATACAAATTAAGCCAAATTAGTTGCTAGGATTTTGGCAATGGCTAGAAAAGTCACAACACCACAAGTCGCTATGGGGGATGCATTGAGGATTTCACGAGTACGCGTTCAGAATTTTCGATCGTTAGAGGATGTATCGATAGATTTTGAGAACGTAACAACTTTCATTGGGCCTAACGGGGGGGTTGGGAAGTCCACCATACTTCGAGCCTTGGACTGGTTTTTCAATGGGTCTAAGAATGGGGACCTGTGTGATGAAGATTGTACTAACGGCGAGTCCAGTCGGACCATACGAGTCGAAGTCCAGTTTTCTGGCTGACGACCGAGGACCGGGCTGAGCTCGGAGCGTATGCTTCGGCCACCTCAGAAGTATTCGTGGCCTGGAAGTCGCGCACGCCCGATGGGTCTGAGTACCTCTCCGCTAACGCCAAAGGATATGAAGCCTTCACACCACTCAAAGCGCCAGGTTTGTCGGCAACTGTTAAGAAAGAGCTGTATAGAACCCTCCGGTCTGAGCATGCTGAGCTGGATCTGCCCGCTGCCTCCTCCGGCCCAGCCGTTGATGCGGCAATCCGAGCCTGGGAGTCGGCCAACGTCGAAAAGCTGACTGAGCTGCCGGAGACTCTGCAGACCAACTTCTTCGGATTCAACAGTGCTGGCAAAATGAGTGGTCTATTTGACTTCGTGTTGATCACCGCCGATCTTCGTGCCTCAGAGGAATCGTCGGACGTTAAGACAAGCATTATTGGTAGGATTCTCGAGCGCACCATCGATCGCACGTCGCAGACTCTCAGATCGCGGAAATTGTTGAAAAGAGTCGAGCGGCCCAACAGGCGATCTACACAAAGAATTTCCGAGAGCCGCTTGAAAAAATGACAGGGCGCCTAAACTCCGTCGTTTCAACCTATAGTCCAGGCAGGCTCCTGAAAGTCACTCCTGCGGAAGTGGAGCTTAAGGCACCACGTACAACATTTAACGTGTCGATCCTTGACGGAACGCTGGAAACGCCGGTAGAGCGGCAGGGCCACGGTTTTCAAAGAACGCTTCTCATTTCGTCCTTGCAGATGCTTGCTGAACACGGGGGCCGCGTCCGCGAATGGCGTTATTTGCCTAGCAATCGAGGAGCCTGAGCTCTATCAGCATCCGGTTCAAGCGCAGGCCTTTGCCAAGGTGCTACGCGACCTTGCGGAAGATGGTTCAAAGAACATCCAAGTGGCCTATGCCACCCATAGTCCCATGTTTATTGAGGCACAACAATTCTCCCAGGTTCGTCGTCTTACTCGGAGTATTGAGGGGGAAGGGCGCCGTTAGCGTCCATGCGTCCAGTATTGCCATCGTCAAGTCAATGCTCGACGGCATAGTCAAACCTGCCACTGTGGATAGTCAACTCGACGGCACCGTTTCTGCTCGACTTCCACTTGCCATGTTTGCCAACGCGGTTATTTTGGTTGAGGGCACTACAGAGGTCGCGGTGTTCGAGGGTATAGCTGATCGAACCCAGGTCGGAAGCCTTGCAGCATGGGGGTGCGGCCGTCGTCGAGGTAGGAGCAAGTCGAGTATTCCCCTTGCCCACGCCATACTCACTAGCCTCGGTATACCTGTCTACGCAATTTTCGATGGAGACGATGGCTTTGAGAGCCGAGCGGTTGCGAACGGAAAGAATTTGGAGAAGATCCGGGAGGAGCGTTCCGGACACGTATCGGCAAATAGGAAACTTCTAAAGTACTTCGGTCTTCCCGAAGTAGATTTTCCGACCCAGCAGGTCACGGACGTTGTTGCCATCTTGAGTGATCATCTGGAGACCCTCTTTGCCTCTGAATGGACCGAATGGGAGGTTTCATTCGACGCGCTGGCAAAGGAGTCGGGTGTCTCGCTCCGTAAGAACCAGATCGGTTATCGGACGGCGACGACGAGGGCCGAAGGCGCACCGCCGGAGATCCTGACCAAAGTGCTTGAACAGGGGCTGGTAATGGCTGGGAAGCTTTAGGTAGGGCGACCGCTCTCGGTGAAGGGTCATGTCGTCGCGAGGTTGATGCACAAGTAGAGATTTGAGCGGAGGGGTTCTTGTGGACAAGTCTTGCTCCGCTTTGGTCGTCTCTGCCAGCAATTAGTGTGTGCTTATCGCCCGGGCCGTAGGCCCTTGTTCGCCCCCCCAGACTACCTCGACTTGTCCGCAAATATATAGAGACAGGAAGTGTGGACACTGTCCACACTTCCTGTCTCGGACTGACTCGTACAGCCACCGGACCGGCCCGGATTCCGCATGTTTTCGCCATTTCCCAGTGTTCGCAAGGCTTGGAATCCCGTTCGAGTCCCACCTCGGGCACGGCAAACCCCCCCTCGTCAGAGGGGGGTTTTTGCTTTAACGTGTTGACAATTGTGGGTGGTCAGGTCCCTCTGACACTGGCCGCGGGATGTGCCTGGCGCCGCGGGCCGCCTGTTTGGTTGTGGGGGGGAGCGGGTTCAGGGGGGGCCTGGCTGGTGCGCCTTCCGCTTGCTCTGAACTGGGGGGGTTATAAGTTCCTCTCCTGGTTCGTTCGGTGGGTCGTGGTTGGCCTACACCTCTTCATGGGTAGGGGGGGTATAGGGCACAACATGACTTCGAGACCTTGCGTCAAAGATCCTGGGTTCGGTTCGTTCCTTAAGTGAGGAAGCTGGCCAGGCTGATGTTTTGTCAGGCCAAAGCCAGCAGTAGACGAACCTGGGAGACCCGGGTGTCGGAGACGGGTTGTAGGCACCAGGCAGCCGCCGTAGCCCCCCCGAAGTGAAGCTAAATCTGAAAGGCGCGGAACCTGCGTTCCGCGCCTTTCAGATCACGGGAATCCATACTCCTGCCCGGGGGGGGAAGAGGACGCTACGGTTCGCCGGGCAGTTCGGCCCCAAGAATGATGCGGGACACTTGCACGGCTTTGTCGGCCATGATGCGGAGTTCCGCGTCGTTATAGTTGCCAGGAGCCCATCGCGTAGCACCCTCCAGAAGGGTCACCACCATCCCGACTCGTTCCTCTGGTTTGGAATGGCCCATGTCCCGGGCGGCAGCTGCGTACATGTTTTCGTGGAGTGAAACCCAGTCATCCACTTGGGCCCGCAGGTCTGCGGGAAGGATCGAGGCCATCCTGTCGGTTGCCACGAGCAGGTCCCACAGATTGCTTTCGGGAAGCCTGACCTGTCTGGTGAAATGCAGCCTCACCATGGCGTCCCAGAAGTCACCTGCTGATTCCGCATGATCAACGGCCTCGAGAAGTGCCGTGCCGAAACGGTGAAAGTGCCAGCGCAGTGATTCCGCGACGATTTCGTCCCTGCCGTTGGGGGGGAAATGCGAGTAGAGGCTCGGCGGTTTGATGTTGACGGCGTTGGCGATGGTCCGCATGGAGACTGAACTGAACCCGTTGGCGATGGCAAGTTGCAGAAATGCCTCGAGTATGTGGCGTCTTGAAGCCCCCCCTTGACCGGCCCAATTCCATTCTTCCAAGCGGTGGGCGAACGTGTCGCGGGCGGCCTTGTAGGAGGAACTGCTCATGCTTTGACCCTAACAGTCGTGGGGGTTGACCCTTCGGAAGCGGTCCATCGCCGTGGCAAATTAAGCATGGACCAACTTTACGCAAACTCTTGGCTAACGACCATTAGTTAGCTACTCTGAAAGTGGCGCAAGCCAGCACAGGCTGGTCCCGTCACTATCAGTGCCTTAACAGGGAGGAACGGATCATGTTTAGCGAAGATTCGAACCGGGGGGCCAAAGGAAGCAGCATGACCTTTGGCAGTGGGCTTTCTGGCATGATCGCCGCCTATATCAGCGCGCGCGCTGTCGAAGACGATGCGGCTCACAACGA
The DNA here is from genome assembly GCA_001313365.1 of Paenarthrobacter nitroguajacolicus JCM 14115. Next base: position 118,848 of record BBFS01000002.1, on the reverse strand, counting down.
CAACTGGCACGCGCAACAGGCTTTCCGCCCCAAGAGTCGAGGCCGGGCGCGCAAGTGGCTTGACTCCCGCCGCCGCGGTGGTACCGCCGTCGTTTCCTGAATACCTGGCTCCAGCAGAAAGAACCAATTGACATGTCCTCTGCAGAAGTACTTTCCCCTTGGGTGCCGCGAGAGCCGCTGCTTCAAATCGATCGGTTACGCGAACTCTTCCTCATGCAGCCCCATGCCGACCTCAGCGGAATCCGACCCATCGTCGCGCGCTCCTGGTACAGGAGCAGGGCAGCCGGCGTTGATGCTGTGGCAGACCGAGGATTCTTTGACGAGGGTCGCGTGGACGAACACACCATCCAGGCGGCAGGGCCACACCTGCAGAAGCTGGACGAGGTCGCCGCGGACCTTGGCGGTTACGTCAACCTGACGGCACCCAACGGTGTACTGGTCAAAGCGGACTACCTACGGGATGACGGCTTCCCCCCCGCCGGATATTCACTCCTGGAGGAGAGCTGTGGAAGCAATGGTGAAGGTCTAGCCTTGAAGAGGGGGGGCGGGGGTGTCTGGCTCGCGCCCGAAGAGCACTTCCGTGAGGACATGCGCGGTAACTGGTGTTTTGCTTCCCTCGTCCGCGACCCTTTCCACAACAGGGTTCGGGCCGTCATCGGACTGACTCTACGGCAACCGGGTCACCTCTTTGGAGCCGTCGTCCACTTTGCTGATGCTGGAGGGAGTAGCTTCTCGCATTGAGCGCGACATCGAAGTGAGGACCTCATCAAAGGAGCGGGCTCTACTCAGCGAATACTTGAGGATCTCCCGCCGGCGCGGCAACCGGGCAGTGATTGCCCTGGACGGCAAGAACTCCCTGCTCAACGCAACGGCAACGGCGACCTTGGAGGACGGCGACGTCTCCGTCATCTCCGGGTATGCGAAAGCGGTCATGTCCTCCGGCCGCGAACTCAATTGTGAGGTCTCGCTCCAGGGGGGGCCTGGGATCTCCACCCTGGAAGTTTCGCCCGTGACCTTATCTGCAGCCAACGTAGGGGGGGCAATCGTGGTGGTCCGCCCACACTCACCCACGAAGGAACGTCCAACCCAACCCCCATAGCGACGAGGTAGAGCCGCAGGCTGCCTTGCCGGATGCTGCGGACAGAATCGTGAAGCATCTTGACGGGACGAGCATGGGCTTCAAGCGGACCTTGAGCTTGCCCGGAAGGCTGTGGAGCAGGAGCGTTCTGTTGTCATCATTGGTGAGTTGGGTAGCGGTAAACGCCGGCTTGCGGGCGCAATTGCCGACACTCGTGGGCAGCACGTAGTGGTCGATGCCAGGGGGGGTGGCTCTCTACGGAATAACCAACTCCGGGATGTGATCCATCGAGTATCCACCGAACTGCCATCAACATTGATTGTCGAACATGCCGACGAACTTTCACAGAACGAGGCAGCAGAGCTCGCCCGGAACCTTAGGGGGGGCAATGCCACCACCAAGCTTGCTTTCACCATCACACATCCAACCGATGCCACCTTGATACTCTCGGAGGCGTTCAACGTCTTGGAGATTTCGGTTGAGCCGCTACGCAACAGACGTGAGGACATTCCGCAGCTTGCGGTAGCTATTGCTGAAGAGATGGGAGACCGGAGGTTATCCCGACGGCTTCTTACAACGCTGACGCATGCTGACTGGCCGCGAAACATCGACCAGCTCCGAGCCGTAGTGTCCAACGCCGTTGAACGCGCCAGTGGAGCAGAAGTAACCGTAGACGACCTCCCGCAGGGGTTTCATCGGGTTCTGACCAAGGGGCGACTGTCCCGTCTGGAGGACGCCGAACTCAGCGAGCTGCGAACTGCACTGCAGGAGCATCGGGTAACAGGAGCCTCGCGGCAGAGACCTTGCAGATTGGCCGTTCCACCCTCTACCGCCGGATGGACTACTTCCGCAGTAGAGGCTTCGACCTCTAACCCCCCCGAAACCGTGTAGTGAAGCAGCCGGCCGCCGCAAGTGGCCGGCTGCTTTTGGGCTGTGCCCACCCTGACGGCAACCGGTGGGACACTGTCCCACCTCAGTGTCTCGAATTGGCACGGATGAACCTGCACATATCGCGTTGTACTTGAAATCACCCGGACACCGGCACCCTTCCAACGGGTGCTCGGCAGATGAAAAGGGTACTTAACGAACAGGACGACGACTATGACCCGCGATGCCCAGGGAACCATTCTTGTGGCCCCCCCCATCACTTTCCGAACCTTGACCGCGAGCACGCACTCGCAAAGGAGTTCGGTTACACACTCAACCCGGCGGCCGACGTCGAAGCTTCCGTCAAGGCCTTCCCGAAGCCGACATCGTCATGATCACCCCCTACGCGAAACTCACAGCCGCGGACTTCCCGGTGATGTCCAAATGCAAGGCTGTCATCAGGTATGGCATTGGCTACGACAACATCGATGTTGACGCAGCCACTGCAGCAGACATTCCCGTATCCATCGTCCCGGGCACCGCTTCGGAGGAAGTGGCCTCGCACGCGTTCGCGATGGGATTGGCATTGGCCCGCCGTCTGCCGGCAGGAAACGCCTCGATCCAGAACCTCGGTTGGGCCGGGACCATCGGCTACGACACCCCCCCGGTTCTGTCCGAACTCGAGGTCGGGGTCCTGGGGATGGGCCGTATTGGTCAACACGTTGCCCGCATGTATCAAGCCGTCGGGGCACGGGTCCGGGCCTACGACCCGTTCGTGACGGAGAGCTTTGTGGAGCTGACCTCCCTGGACGACATCCTGGAAAATTCCGACGTCGTCTCGCTCCACCTGCCGCTGTCCGCGGATACCGCAAACCTGATCTCCAAGGACGTTCTGGCGCGCATGCGCAGGGGCGCAGTGGTGGTCAACGTATCCCGTGGCGGTCTCATTGAGGAATCAGCCCTTGCCGAGGCACTCACCTCCGGCCACATTGCAGGTGCTGGCATCGACACCTTTGCCGAAGAGCCGCTTGGGGCTGAGCACCCGCTCCGCACAGCACCCAACACCATCCTGACGCCCCATATTGCCTGGCGTTCCAACCGCTCCACAGGTGCACTTCAGGAGGGCGCCGTTGAACGTGTCCGCTTGGCCCTGACCGGGCAGCCGCTCATCGACCTTGTGAACTGAAAAGACTGGAGAGAACCAAGTGGGAACAGAACACCAGAAGACCATCACACAAAGCCACCCTTTGGAGGATCCACATCTGCGCAGGGGGGGCCTCGTGGATTCCCCCTGTTGCCTGGCGGTTACGGCCGCTCGACCTACTACACGGGAGCTCCGAGCCGTACGCCATCCGGGGGCGAGGGCTACCGGGTCTGGGATGACCGTGGTCATGAACTGATCGACGCGAACAACAACTTCACGTCCTTGATTCACGGGAACGCGCACCCCCCCGAAATCACGGAGCAGCGACCAAAGCGCTCACCGCCGGCGCCAGCTCGGGGGGAATCCCCAACCTCTACGAGTGGGAACTGGCAGACCTCCTGCTTTCCCGCTTGCCTGAGCTCGACCAGGTGCGGTTCGCCAACTCCGGCACCGAGGCCGTGATGTCCGCAATCCGCATCGCCCGGGCGAGCACCGGACGCGAACGAGTCATCGTCACCAAGGGCGGCTACCACGGAACATCCGACGTGGCATTGGTCCCGGGTGGCCCTGCCTACCAGCGTGGAGTAACCCGTGGCGTGATCAACGATGTCACCCCCCCGGTTCCCCCTCAACGACGTCGATGTCCTGCGCCAGGAAGTTGAAGCAGCACCGGACTCCTACGCAGCCATCATTCTGGACCTGCTGCCCAACAGAGCCGGCCTCCTCCGGATCTCCGAGGAGTTCGTGCACACCGCCAGGGACCTCGCGACCCGGTACGGGATCGTCCTGATCATCGACGAGGTCATCAGCCTGCGCCTGGGATTCAACGGCTTCAGCGGTGAATATGGTGTTTCCCCCCCTGACTTGCTCACCACGGGCAAATTGATCGGTGGCGGCTTCCCTGTTGGCGCTGTTGCCGGCAAGGCTGAGCTGATGGCCGAGGTGGATCCGACCCGTCCCGGTAGCTTGCCCCATGGTGGAACTTTCTCCGGCAACCCGGTCAGTATGGCCGCGGGGGGGTCGGTCGCCTTGCGCCTCTTCACTCAAGAGGAAGTAAAAAGGCTGAATCACCTGGGCGACACGACCCGGGACACAGTGAACGCGAAGATCGCCGACGCGGCTGGGAAGTGCGCGGCCGCGGCTCTCTGCTGCGCGCGGTTCCGGCGGGTGCGGAAAAAGTTGACGAGCAGACTCAGCACGAGCTGTGGTGGGCATCTTACGAGCGCGGCTTGCTCGGTTCACCTGCAAACCTGCTGTCCTTGTCCACCCCTATGGACGAAAAGGTTGCGGGAGACATCGCTGACCGCCTGGCCGACGCCGTGCTGGCCGTGGCAAACCAGAACCCGGCAACGGAAGGCGCGAAGTAACCATGAAGATTGTTTCCTACCACCACGAATCGGGCGTCCGCGGGGGGAGTCCTCATCGACGATGCCGTCTATGACCTGGAGCTGCTCCTTCAAGCTCCACAGAAGCCATCCACGGAGCCACGACTTCCGTCCGTGAGTTCCTGTCACTCTACGGTGACCGGATCCCTGCCATTTCCTCCGGCATTACAGCACTTGCCTCCGAGGACCCCCGTGGCCCGCGTCGGCGCATTGAACGAGGTCCGGTTGACCACACCCATCACCGATCCGGCCAAGGTTCTGTGCATTGGACTCAATTACAAAGACCACGTTGCCGAAACCGGGCGTGCTTTCCCCCCCGAATATCCGGACGTCTTCGCCAAATTCGCCTCCACCATGATTGGCCCCCCCGAGGACGAGATCGGCGGCGCCCAGATCAGCAATAACCTCGATTTCGAAGGAGAAGTCGCCGTCATCATAGGACGGCGGGCGGCTGAGGTCTCCGAGGACGAAGCCTTGGATTATGTCGCAGCCCTTGCGCCTCTCAACGATGTCACGGCACGCGATCTCCAGTACCGCGGGACCAGTGGCTGGCTGGTAAGGCCGTGGACGGTTCAACCCCGTGGGGTCCCGCCATTGTCACGCTGGATGAAGTGGGAGACCCGCAAAAGCTGGACATCGCGACACGGGTCAATGGCATCGAAGTGCAGCGCTCGAATACCGAGCATCAGATCTTCTCCATAGCCCGCATCGTCTCCTACCTTTCGAGTTTCCTCACTCTCGAACCAGGAGACGTGATCGCCACAGGCACACCACAAGGCATTGGTGCCAAGCGGAATCCTCCAGTCTGGTTGAACCGGGCGACACGGTGGAAATCGAGATCGACAAGGTGGGCGTGCTGCGTAACCGCGTCGGCAAGCCCCAACTTTAACCCCCCTCCAACTCTAAGAAAGTTAGATGACCATGAGTGAAGTACAGACACAACCTGGTGAAGCGAGGTACCGCATCGCCGTCGATACCGGTGGCACGTTTACGGACGTGGTGGTCGGCTCGAACACAGGCGACATGGCGGTCGGCAAGGCCCTAACCACCTATGACCGCGTTTTCACTGGCTTTGAAGCCTCAGTCCGCAGGGCTGCCGAGTCGGTTGGCTGGAGCGGTGATGACGTCCTGCGCAATGCAGACGTGATTGTTTACGGCACAACGCACGCTACCAACGCAGTTCTCACCGGCAAGGTGGCCAAGACTGCTCTCTTGACCACTGGCGGATTCGCCGACACCCTCCTGCTTCGCGAAGGCGGACGCCGGGATGCTTTTGACTCCAAAGCTGCCTACCCTCCGCCGTACATCCCGCGTCACTTGACCTTCGAAATCACGGAGCGGATTTCCGCCGAGGGTGATGTCCTGGTGCCGCTGGATGAAGCGAAGGTGCGCGAAGTGCTCGGCTCCTTCAAAGAACAGGGAATCGAGCAGTGGCCGTTTCTTTCCTGTGGTCGATCATCAACGACGCCCACGAGAAGCGCGTGGCGGAACTCATCCAAGAGATCCTTCCGGATGTGCCGTACACGTTGTCCAACGAGGCCAACCCAACAATTCGCGAATACCGCCGTTCCTCGGCAGCGTCGATTGATGCCTCCCTGAAACCGCTGATGGCGGACCACCTTGGAAAATTGCGTTCCGACCTCCAGGAGTATGGGTTTGGCGGTGACCTCTTGGTAGTGACCTCCGAAGGCGCCGTGCTCGACGTCGCTGATGTCCTGGACCGCCCGGTACTGCTGCTGAACTCCGGCCCTTCCATGGCACCCCTGGTTGGTGCGGCCGCCGCTCCCGATCGCGACACTGTGGTGGTCTGCGATATGGGTGGCACCACGTTCGACGTGTCCTTGGTTGAACAGGGCGTCGTTCGCCACACGAGGGAAGCCTGGCTGGGAGAGCCTTTGTAGGCCACCTGACCGGTCTGTCTTCGGTGGCTGTTTCCAGCATTGGCGCCGGCGGCGGCGGCAGCATCGCCTGGATCGACGGCGGCGGTCTGCTTCGGGTGGGTCCGCAAAGTGCCCGGAGTACTCCCGGACCGGCCGCGTATGGTCGCGGTGGCGAGGAACCCACCGTCACGGACGCTTGCGTAGCTTTGGGTTACCTCGACGCTGACGGATTTGAAGGCGGATTCACGCTGAACCGTGAGGCTGCCATCCGCGCCATCGATACCCGCATCGCTGGCCCCTTGAACATGGATACTTTGCAGGCTGCACAGGCCATTTTGGACGTATCCGCCAACCACATGGCAACAGCAATCCGCCAAGCTTCCTTGGAACAGGGTGTTGACCCTCGAGGTGCCCTGATTGTGGCGGGCGGCGGTGCAGGTGCCATGGTGGCGGCCGCCATCGGCGTGCTCCTGGAAGCTGATACGGTCCTGATTCCCGCGACCGCGGGTGTGCTCGCGGCCTACGGCGCGCATCGCGCTCCGATTGCTACGGAATTCCTCTCGCCCTTGCACAACGACACCCGTAGCTTCGACGCTGGTTCGCTTCGCGGGCCGTTGAGGAGCTAACGGGCAAGGCAGAGGTATTCGCCAAGAGGTTCGATGGTGTGGGTGCTGCTCCCAGAGTCACCTATTTTGTTGACGCCCGCTACCCGGGCCAGGCCTGGGACTTGCGTGTGTACTTGGACGCTGCGCCCGATACCGCCAGTGATGCAGCGGGCATCGTTGAGCGTGCCTTCCACGAAGAGCACGATCGCCGCAACGGCACGCACGATCCGGACAGCCGCGTGGAGATCATCACGTGGGGTGTCAGGGTCGAAATCCCGCGGCCTGAGCTGACAAAAGATCAAGCCGAAGTGGGCCGTGGGACTGAAGTCCACCGCACGGACTCCATTGTGTTCGGGGGCGAAAGTTTCAGCACCCAGCGATACCGCGGAGTCACCCTTGCCCCCCCGGGACAAGATCGTTGGCCCTGCTGTCATCGACCAGCCCACAACCACCATCGTGGTGCCACCGGAGTGGAACGCCACGCTCGACGAACGATCCAATATCTACCTCACACGTAAGGAGGCGTAACCATGACGCGCGAATTCGATCCCGTAAAGCTCTCGGTCCTCGCTAATGCATTCGACGGCATTGTCCGCGAGATGACCAACGGCCTGCTGCGTTCCGCCCGTTCCTCTGTCATCAACACTGCCCGCGACTTTTCGTGTGCTGTTCTGACGGCTGATAACCAGCTGCTGGCAGCAGCAGAGGGCGTACCGGTGCACGTCTTCGGTGCCGGACCGCTCGGCGAGGACATGGTGCAGCTGCACGACGACATCCGTGAAGGTGACGCATTCCTGCACAACGATCCCTACATGGGCAACTCGCATGCTGCCGACCATGTGATCCTCGTTCCGATCTTCGTCCATGGACGTCACCTCTTCACGCAGTCACCAAGCCCACCAGGCCGACTGCGGCAACTCGCTGCCTACCACCTTCTTCGCCACAGCACGGGATGTGTATGAAGAAGGTGCACTGATCTTCCGTGTGTCCGTGTTCAGCGTGACCATAAGGACATCGACGACATCATCCGTATGTGCCGGTCCCGCATCCGTGTACCTGACCAGTGGTACGGGGGACTACCTGGCCTCGGTCGGTGCGTCGCGCATCGCCGAACGCCGCATTCACGAACTCGCCGAGAAGTTTGGTGTAGATGACCTGGTGGACTTCGTGGATGCCTGGTTCGACTACTCGGAACGCCTCACCGCGACTGCGATCGAAACGCTGCCCGAGTACGTCCTCCATGGCTCCTCGGTCCACGATCCCTTCCCCGGAACCAGCGCGGACGGCGTGCACCTGCAGGCAACCGTTGAAGTGAAGCCCAAACAGGGCAAGATCGTCATTGACCTGCGTGACAACCCGGACAATCTCCCCAATGGCCTGAACCTCACAAAGGCCACGGCTACGGGTGCTGCCTTGGCCGGCATCCTCTCCGGCATCCCGGAGAACCTTCCGAGCAACGCGGGCACCTTCCGTCGAGTGGAAGTTCTGCTCCGGGACGGCTGCGCCGTCGGAGTTCCCAAACACCCGTACTCCTGCTCATCGGGCACCACCAACCTCGCCGACCGGGTTGTCAACATCGTTCAAGCCGCGTTCTCCCAAATAGAGGACGGCTACGGCACGGCCGAGGGAGCGGCGGGACAGGCACCGGCAAAATCTGTCATCTCCGGTATTGACGAACGTAACGGCAACGCCTATGTCAATCAGATCCTTGTTGGCGGCGTCGGTGGACCAGCTACACCCTACGTTGACGGCTGGCCTACGTATCAGCGACCCGTCTGCGGCGCACTGCTTTACCACGACAGCGTCGAGGTAGATGAGCAGCGCTACCCCCCCATCTTGGTTCACGAACGCACCCTGGTTGCTGATACCGGGGGGAGCAGGAAGGCAACGAGGTGGCCTCGCGACCCGTGTGACCATGGAACCCCGGGGTGAAAGCGTCACGCTGACGTACGGAATCGAGGGCAAGATCAACCCGCCGAAGGGGGGGTCCGCGGCGGCCACGATGGTACCAAGCCGTCAACCTGGTTGAGGATCTCACTACCGGTGAACGTCGCGAGATCCCCCCCGTGGTGGGTCGCTACGATCTCCAGTCCGGCGAAAAGGTCGTATCCATCACCCCCTGGAGGCGGTGGATACGGTGACCCGCTGGAACGCGACGTCCTCGCAGTCCTGGACGACTTCCGCGAATCACGGATTTCCCTGGAAGCGGCCGCTGCACAATACGGAGTCGTTATTACCGACGGCGGCATTGACGAAGCAGCAACGGCCAAGACGCGCGAATCGCGCCTGGCCAGCTAGAAGTACCAGCCATAGCAACTGATTCCGGGGGCGGGGTATAGTCCTCGCCCCCCCGGAAGGTTTCACCAACTACTGACGGAGAATCACATGGAACCCATTCGAGTCGGCATTATCGGCGTCGGAAACGTTCTCAACCAATACCTGGACAAGATCGGTGTCCACCCGGACGTGAACGTCGTGGCACTCGCCGACGTGAACCCGGACGCTGTGAAAGCCCGGGCAGCGGAGTATTCGGTTGCCAAGGCGCTCTCACCGGATGAGCTTCTGGCCGATGACGAGGTTGAGCTGGTCCTGAACCTCACTCCACCCAAGCTCCACGCACCTGTGACACTCCAAGCGATCGCTGCCGGCAAGCACGTCCTCTCGGAAAAGCCGTTCGCTACTTCCCTCGAGGAAGCACAGCAGATTCTGGATGCCGCCCGGGAGGCAGGCGTCAAAGTGGGATCCGCCCCCCCACCACCTTCCTTGGCTCCGGCATGCAGACGAGCCGCAAGCTCATCGATGACGGTTGGATCGGAGAGCCTGTAGCCGCTTTCGCATCCTTCGCATGCCGCGGCTACGAGCACTGGCACCCCCCCAACGTTGACCCCTTCTACAGCCCCCCGGCGCCGGCCCCCATGCTGGACATTGGGCCGTACTTGATCACCAACCTGGTGAACTTCTTCGGTCCCGTGAAACGCGTTTCTGCCACAACACCGCGTTCATCTGAGACCCGGCCGCGTCCGGGCAAAGACGGCGAAGTCATCCACATCAAGACCCCGACACACGTCACCGGCACTCTCGACTTCGAGTCCGGTGCAACCGCCACCGTCATGGTGAGTTGGGACATTTGGAATCACAATCTGCCGCATTTGGAGGTCTACGGAACAGGGGGGGCTCCTTGGCTGCACCGAACCCGGACCACTTTTCCGGCGCTCCCGTGCTGCGACGCGGTGAACCCGGTGACCTGGCCCTGGACATGACTCCTCCGGGTGGAGGCGACTGGCGCGAAACGCCCATCACACATCGGGACGACGCCTACCGGGGGGGCATCGGCTTGGCTGAATTCGGCTATGCCATCCGCAAGGGCTTGGAACCTCGCACAGGAGGGGGGGACTTCGCTTACCACGTACTCGAAGTCCTGCTCGCCTTCGAGGCCTCCTCGGAGCAGAGCCGCCACATCGAGATCGAAAGCACCTGCCAGCGGCCACGTCCACTGCCTTCTGTGGGGGGGCCGCAGGAGCCTTACCGCTTCGACTAAAAAGTCATCAAGAAAAAGACAGCAGCCGACGGCGGTACACGCGTACGCGTCGGCTGCTGTTTCCTGCTTTCTACTGATTTACCGCGGAGGAAACCCCGCCGCGTATCAAAGTGGGACACACCACGGCCCCCCCGACGGTGAAAACCTGAAGTTCGGGCGAATCGGTTTGCAAATGCCGACGCACCTTCGAATTTAGGAGATCGCATGACTAGCACAGCCGCTGCTGACATCGGCACCGTGGTCGACAACAAGGCCGTCCGCCGCCGCACTGTCGCACAAGCAATCGTTGAATACCTTCAGGTCCAATACAGCGAATTGGACGGTGAGCGTCGTCGCCTCATTCCCGGCATGTACGGCATTTTTGGCCACGGAAATTCCGTTGGATTGGCGCAGGGAATCGACGAGTACGGTGTGGATTTCCCCCCACTACCAGGGCAAGAATGAGCAGTCCATGGTCCATGCAGCCATTGGTTTCGCAAAGGCTTCCAACCGCGCAGCCACCCTTGCGTGCACGGCTTCCGCAGGGCCGGGGTCCACCAACATGGTTTCCGGGGGCCGCGACGGCAACCACCAACCGCCTCCCCCGTGCTTCTGTTCCCTGCCGACATCATCAACAACCGTTTTGGTGATCCGGTGCTGCAGCAGATCGAGCATCCGGTAGAGAGGGACGTCTCCGCCAACGACTGCTTCCGTCCGGTCAGCCGCTATTTCGACCGCATCACTCATCCAGCCCAACTGCTGTCCACCCTTCCGGAGGCCATGCGTGTTCTTACCGATCCCGTGGAAACCGGCGCCGTCGTGGTCTGTCTGCCGCAAGATATTCAGGGCGCGGAATTCGACTTCCCGGAGTCCTTCTTCACGCCGCGGGTGTGGCACATTCGTCGTCGTCCGGCTGTGGAGGACGAATACCGCGATGCTGCCGACATCATCGCGAACGCCGAGCGTCCCCTGCTGATTTCAGGAGGTGGTGTCCGGTACTCGAAGGCCCAGGAGGAACTGGCACGCTTCAGCGCCGACTTCGGAATCCCGGTTACTGAGACCTATGCAGGTAAGGGCAGCGGTCCCATTAGTGAGCTGAACCTGGGCGCGCTGGGTGTGACCGGAACGGTGGGAGCCAACGAGATCGCCGATGGTGCTGATGTTGTCATCACCGTTGGTTCACGCCTCCAGGACTTCATCACCGCTTCACACTCGTTGTTCCAGAACCCCCAACGTGAAGTTCGTCAACCTCAACGTTGGCTCGTTCGACGCTCACAAGATGGGTTCATTCCCGGTCATCGGCGATGCGAAACTTTCGCTTGCGGCGCTGCGGGAACGACTGGCAGCCATTGACTTCGGCACCTCCGCTGATTACCGCAGCGAGATCGCGGACGCTCGGAAGGCCACCCTTGAGGTGCGCAAGCACGATCTTCAGGCATTCCCCCCCGGTGAAAACATGAGCCAGGCCCAGGTCATCGACGTTCTGAACCGCACCGCAACCAACCAGGACGCACTGATCCTGGCTCCGGTGGTGTGGTTGAGGGCATCCACAAGGCCTGGGATACGTCCAACGGCGCTGAAATCCACTTCGAGTACGCCAACTCGTGCATGGGCCATGAGATTCCGGCCGGCCTCGGCTACCGGATCGCACGTGGGGGACGCGCCGGGAGAGGTCTACGTCTTGATCGGTGACGGCACCTACTTCATGCAGCCAACGGAGCTGGTCACAGCCGTACAGGAACGCAAAAAGATCATCACCATTGTGATCGACAACCGCGGACACCAGTGCATCTGGCCGCTACAGGTCTCCAAGGGTGGCCCCCCGGGCGCGAGTTCGGGACACAGTATCGGGAACGCAGCACTGAGTCCGGTCGCCTTGACGGGGGCAGTTCTGGACTTCGACATTGCCGCCAATGCCGCCAGCATGGGATGTGCAGCTTGGTCCACCTCCACCGTTGAGGAGTTCCAGAATGCGCTCAAGGAGGCCAAGGAAGGGGGGGACGGCCCCCCCGCAGTGATCGTTGCTCGGGTGGAGCCTTGGCGCTACCTGTCCGGCAGCGGAGCCTTCTGGGACGTGGGAGTGCCTATGACCTCGCAGCGTCCGGGCAGCCAGGAGGGTACTGCAAAGCACTTGGAGGGCCGCGCCCGCCAGCGCTTCTACGCAGCCACCACTGCACCTGACCAGCGCTAAGCGCAACAGGCGGGGGCCGTCATGCGACGGTCCCGCCTGACCCATTTACCGGACCATACTCAGCCTAAATACTGACAAAGGAGTACCAACATGAGCGCATTTACCGTTATTGATCCAGCCACGGGAACCAAGCACGCACAATACCCAGCGGCCACAGATGCAGAGGTAGAAGCCGGCCTGACCGCAGCCCAGGCTACCTACCAGGACTGGTCACGCACCACCACAGTGGCTGAGCGGGCTGCTTTGGCCAAGCGCCTGGCCGAACTCTTCGTGGAACGCAAGGACAAGCTTGCAGCCATCATCAACCGGGAGATGGGCAAGCCCCCCCTCGCGCAGGCAGCCGGAGAAGCAGAGTTCTCCGGTTCCATCGCCGCAGCCTTCGCCGAGCACGCAGAGGAATGGCTGGCCGACGAGGACCTTGAGGTAGCCGATGGTCTGCGGACGTTCTTCCGATACCAAGGCCTGGGCGTAGTTCTGGCATCATGCCGTGGAACTACCCGTACTATCAGGTGGCACGCTTCGCGATTCCCAACATCATCCTGGGCAACACCGTGATAGTCCGCCACGCGAGCCAATGCCCGGAATCTGCTCTGGCACTTGAAGAGCTGTTCCGAGACGCGGGCTTTCCGGATGGCGCCTACGTCAATCTCTTCGCCACACATCAGCAGATCTCAGACATCATCGCGGACGACCGCATCCAAGGCGTTTCTCTCACTGGCTCCGAGCAGGTGGGCGCAATCGTGGCTGAGCAGGCAGGTCGTGCCTTGAAAAAGTGCGTGCTGGAGCTCGGCGGTGCCGACGTATTCATTGTTCTCGAGACGGACGACCTGGATCAAGCAGTGCGAAAAGCTGTCATGGGACGGATGGGCAACACCGGTCAGTCGTGCAACGGCTCGAAGCGAATCGTCGTGCTGGATAAGCACTTCGATGAGTTCTCCGAAAAGTTCAAGGCAGCCATTGCCGGCCAATCGTACGATAACGGCGACTTTGGCCCGATGTCTTCAGATTCAGCCACTAAGTTCCTGAAGGGGGCAGGTACAGGGAGCCATCGATCAAGGTGCCGAAATCCTGGTGGGCAATAACGAACCGCAGGCAACGTCTTCACCCCAACAGTGATTACCAATATCACTCCTGCCATGGACGTCTACAGTGAAGAGCTCTTCGGACCGGTTGCCCAGCTTTACAAGGTCAGCAGCGATGAGGAAGCCATCAAACTCGCGAATTCGTCGCCGTATGGCCTCGGTTCCGTGGTGATTTGTGATGACCACGAGCGTGCCGAGCGGGTAGGGAACCAGCTCGACGTCGGAATGGTGTTCATTGGCGCCTACGACTCAGCGGAGCCGATGTACCGTTCGGTGGTGTCAAGAAGTCCGGTTATGGACGGGAACTGGGCAAGGTGGGCATGCTCGAGTTCGCCAACAAGAAGTTGTTCCGCTTCGCCAAGTAATTTACAACGCAACAAGAGGAGGCCGGATCATTGATAATCCGGCCTCCTTTTATTGCGGGTGGAGTGAGGTTGTGCCTAGCCTGGTAGGTGGTTTTCCCGGAAACCTCCGGAATCTGGACCCAGTCGCCGGAGCCGGCGCTACGCAGCGAGGCATCAACGAGCTCGGACGCTGACCAGCCATCCGCGACGGACGGACCCAGTTGTTTCCCTTCGGCCACCGAACGCAAGAACAGTGCCGCCTCAATGGTCTTGAGGTCATTGAAGCCGATGCCGGGGCCGGGTCCGGGCTGGAAGCGGCCGAACTCGCCGAAGGACGGGGGAGTCATGATGGTGCGATAGCCAGTGCGGTCGGTGGCGAGTTCCAATTGGTTCATTCGTTCGAAATTCCAACGCAATGATCCCTCGGTGCCGTAGACCTCGATGATGTACTCGGCGTGTGGGCCGATGGCGACACGTGGATTCGAACATGCCGATTGCTCCACCCTCGAAACGGGCAAGCATGGCAGTGTAATCCTCGTTCTCCACCTCTCGGGTGACTTCGGAAGCCTGACCCATGTCGAAGGAATTCGAGGAGTTGCCAGCGGGGGGGAGCGGCCGGTCCTTGATGAATGTCTCGGTGACGGCGTTCAGCGACGTGATGCGACCCACCAGGAACTGGGCGAGGTCGAAACCGTGGCTCAGTACGTCGCCCAGGACGCCGGATCCTGCACGTGCCTGCTCATAGCGCCAGGTGAAGACTTGGTTTGGATCCGAGGCGTATCCGGTGAGCAGACGGATCTGCACATTGGTGATCTTGCCCAGAGTTCCGGACCTGATCAGCCTGCGCGCTTCGGCCACTGCCGGGGGCGTGCCGGTAGTTGAACCCAACGGAGGTGATGAGCCAGCGGCCTCGGCCCCTTGGGCAATCTCACGGGACTCTTGGGCGCTGCGGCCCATGGGCTTCTCAATCCAGAAGTGTTTACCTGCCTCGATGGTGGCAAGCGCTATTTCATGGTGAAGGAAGTTGGGTGAGCAGATAGATACGACATCCACGTCCGGGTTTTCCAGCACTTTGCGGTAGTCCGTGGCCGTTTGCTTGTAGCCGAGCGCGTCTTCGGCGTGATGGCGGCCGGCATCGTCCGGGTCGGCAGCGATCACCAGTTCTGGATGGCGGGGGGGCAGTTCAGGAAAGAACTGCTTGGTCGCCAGATACGCGCGGGAATGCAGTCTCCCCATCCATCCGACCGAAATCAGGCCAACCCCAAGGCGGTTTTGCTGTTCCAAGAGCGCTCCTTAGTCTCTACCGCTGTCCCGCGGTGCTGTGCCGCAGACTGACGGCGGCATCTGTTGATCAGCCTAGGAACGTTGTCCGTGTGCTCTGTGTCTCAATGTGAGACAGCTGGGGGGGGTAGCTGCGCGCTGTTTTAGTGGGACGTACTAGTCCGCCACTGCCAAGCAAGAGGAGCCCGTCGCCGATGATGGACCGCGAGCAACAAACCCGAACGGAACCCCTTCGGGTTCTCATCACTGGTGCAACCTCAGGCGTTGGGGGGGAAGCGACCGCAAGACTCTTCGGCAAGCGGGGGTCACCGGCTCGCGTTGCTGGCCCGGCGTTCTGAGGAATTGCAGCGTGTGGCAGAAGATATCGACGCCGGCGCCCACACGGTGGTTGCCGATGTCGCCGCTGCCAGCGAGGTCAAGAACGCCGTGCGGGGCGCGATCCACTCACTAGGTGGCTTGGACGTAGTGGTCAACGCTGCGGGTGTAGCCGGACATGTTGCGTTGGAAGACCTTACCGAAGGCCGCTGGCACGAAGTGCTGGAGACAAACTTGTCCGGCACCTTCTACGTGGCGCGGGAGGCTGCACTCCATATGAGACGGTCCGGGGGGGCGGCTCGATCGTCAACGTCGCATCCGATCTCGCCGCCATGGGCGTGCCAGGCCTTGTTCACTACTGCGCGGCGAAAGCAGGCGTTGTGGGCCTCACCCGGGCCATGGCACTGGAACTGGCGCCACTGGTCCGAGTCAACGCCGTTTGCCCGGGACCGATTGACACGCCCATGGTGCGTGAAGGCCTGGCCGCGGCGCCGGACCCAACAGAGGCCCGGAGATTGAAAGAGAGCACTGTGCCGCTGAACCGTCTCGCGGATCCCGACGAAGTGGCAGCAGCCATCTATTTCCTGGCGGTCGACGGAACCTTTGCGACCGGAACCAGCATGGCATTCGACGGCGGCACGTCAGCCGCGTAGGCATCGTCACTAATTACCTGTCAAGACCGATCAAACCCAAGGAGCTAAAGACATGGAAGAGTCGAGCTATAAGGACCTCCGCAGTGCGCGCTGGTTTGCACCCCCCCACGACCTCACGGGATTCGTTCACCGAACAGCGATTCAGGCTGAAGGCTTCTCCCGCTTCGCACTCAAGGACAAACCGGTCATCGGCATCGCGAACTCGTGGTCGGAGCTTGTCAACTGCAATATTCACTTCAAGCTGCTGGCCGACGCTGTCAAGCGCGGTGTCCTCATGGCCGGTGGGCTCCCCCCTGGAGTTCCCCCACCATTTCCCTGGGCGAGAGTCTCATGAAGCTTCAGCCATGCAGTTCCGAAACCTCATGGCCATGGACGTTGAAGAATCCATCCGCGCTACCCGTTGGACGCCATCGTGCTCCTGGGCGGCTGCGACAAGACCGTTCCAGCCCAACTCATGGGTGCTGCGAGTGCGGACGTCCCGACCATCATGCTCACCGGTGGGCCCCCAAGAGCCGGCGCACTTCCGTGGTAAGCAGCTTGGTGTCGGCACGGACACGTGGAAGTATGCCGATGAGCTGCGTGCAGGAAAGATCACCGAGGCTGACTTCGACGAGCTTGAGTCGGCTGCCAAGCCCTCTGCTGGACACTGCAGCGAAATGGGAACCGCCTCTACCATGACGTCGCTGGTTGAGGCACTCGGCATGTGTTTGCCGGGCACTGCATCAATCCCGGCCGTGGACGCGCGTCGTGCCCAAGCTGCCGAAGCCACAGGACGCCGGGCAGTTGAAATGGCCATGTCACAGGGACCAAAGCCAAGCGAAATATTGACGAAAGAGGCGTTCGATAACGCCATCACCCTCCTGATGGCCGTGGGTGGTTCCACTAACGCAGTAGTGCATCTTCTGGCGCTCGCGAGGCGCGTCGGTTACGAGTTGCCGTTGGATCGCTTCCATGAGATTTCGCAACGTACGCCCCCGCATTGTCAACGTCCGCCCCTCGGGCGAGTACTTGGTGCAGCAGCTGTTCCAGGTGGGCGGCATTTCCACGGTACTCAAGGAACTGGCGCCGCTGCTGAACAAGGACGCCATTACGGTCACAGGTGAGTCCCTCGAAAATGGTTACAACTCGGCCCCCCCCGAACCCGATGGCGTAGTGGTCAGCACGCTCGAAGCCCCCCCGTTTGATGCCTCCGGAGGCATCGCCGTCGTCCGCGGCTCCTTGGCACCCAACGGTGCGGTCATCAAGCGAAGCGCGGCATCCAAGGATCTGTTGCAGCACAAGGGATCGGCGGTGGTGTTCGAGGACATTTATGATCTTGGGCGCAGGATTGACGATCCCGAGCTGGACATCACCGAAGACTCTGTTCTGGTCTTGCGAAACAGCGGGCCCGTGGGAGCTCCCGGGATGCCTGAATGGGGGCATGCTGCCCATTCCCGAAAGGCTGTTGCGGCGCGGCATCCGTGACATTGTCCGTATTTCCGATGCAGGATGAGCGGCACCGCCTTTGGAACCACAGTGTTGCACGTATCGCCTGAGGCGGCGGTAGGTGGACCGCTGGCGATAGTCCGGGACGGGGGGGATCCCATTGTGCTGGACGTAGAGAACCAGCGCCTGGACCTGGATATCCCCCGCGGAGGAGATCAAGAGCCGACTTGCCGAACTCAAGCTCCCCGAACCGAAATACCGGCGTGGCTACGGACGGCTCTTCATCGATCACGTCAACCAGGCCGACGAAGGCTGTGACTTCGACTTCCTCAAGGGCCTTCCTGATGAGGAACCGCAGCGTTTGCCCTATGGCTCATGAGCGGTTGGCAGGGCGGCTGGTGAGTAGCTACGCGTCCGAACATGAGAACAACCGGGGGGGAGTGCCGATGAGGGGGGGAAGGCCCGGGAAGCTGTGTCGCGGCCGAAAGTGATGGTGATTGTTCAGGAGGGCCGGCCGCTGCCTCCGCTTGAACGGTTGGAAGCCGAAGCTGATGTCGCGGTGGTGCGCACTGCAGATGAGTTTCGGGCCGCCCAGCCAGGAACAGAGATCCTGTTCCTGAACGATTTCCGGACCAAACTCCTTCGGGAAGTAGGACCCGGCGAGTTGCGCTGGATACACACGTCCAGCATCGGTGTGGACAGCCTCATGACCCGGGAGATCATCGACAGCGACATTGTGGTCAGCAACTCCCGCGGCGTGTGTGAGCGCCCCCATCGCTGAGTGGGTCCTGGGGGGGGTGTTGCTGATGTTTACCAAGGATTTGCGCCGCACCATCGAGCTTCAGCAGGCCCGGACATGGCAGCACCGCGAAACCGAGCCACTGCTGGGCCGGAAGGTCTTGGTTGTGGGGGCCGGGACCGGTGGGCCGCGAAACCGTCCTTCTCCTCCGTGCTGCCGGAATGGACGTCGACATTGTGGGTCGATCTGCGAGGAATGACGCACAGTTGGGACACATCTCGGGTTTTGATGACCTTGACCGGCTTCTGGGCATCGTTGATGACGTGGTGCTGACATTGCCGCTCACAGAAGAAACCCGCGGCCTGTTCAACTCGTCGCGATTCAAGAAAATGCAGCCCGGAGCTCGCTTGGTAAATGTGGGCCGCGGGGCGGTAGTGGTGGAGCAAGACCTTCTGGAGTCACTTGACTCCGGCCGCCTAGGCGGCGCAGCTTGGACGTCTTCGAGCATGAGCCATTGGATGCCGCTAATCCGCTGTGGAGCCGGCGGGACATCCTGGTCTCACCTCATGCCTCCGGGGGGGACCTGATCGGGTGGCGGGGGGGAAAAGTGGTGGATTGTTTTGCCCGGAACCTCAGTCTCTGGAAGGCCAATGAACCCTTGAATGATGTGGTGGATCTGAAAAAACTTGATCCATCTGCTTCTGCCATGGCGCCCGAAAGGCCCTGATAAAGCTTTTTCCCATGGGATATTTCGTGAGCTGAACAGGCCGGAATATCCCATGGGATCCCGTGTCCCAAGCTGGTACAGTGCTTCCACGATCCCCCGTCGGTAGTGTGATTCAGCACTCAAAATTTCGCGACGAGGATTACATGTCAAGCACACCAAGAGGTACGACGAAAACGCCGGCTCAAACCCAGGAACACAAGCTCAGCGGCAACATGGGCGTAGGCGAGCTCGTGATGAACGTTCTCGCTTTTTCATCACCGCTGACGACCGTTGCAGGCACACTGCCTGTGATGCTTCTCTTCAGCGGCCATACGGCACCGGGCATCTACCTGCTGGTGACGCTCATGCTGCTGATTTTCTCAGTCGGCTTCGTCAAGATGAGCCGCAGCGTTGAAGCTCCCGGCGGTTTCTATTCATTTGTCACAGCCGGCCTGGGTAAACCTGCGGGCCTCGGGGGGGGAGCACTGCTGGCGCTCTTTGGCTACATCTTCATAGGGTTCTTCGCGCCGTCCCTTTTCGCTCTCACGCTCCAGAGCTTCGTGGTCAACACACTGAACGGGCCCGACATCCCCTGGTATTGGTACGGGCTCGGCATCATCGCCATCACCACCCTCTTGGCCTATAACCGCATTGACCTCTCGGCAAAGGTCCTGACCGTTGTCATGCTGCTTGAATCTGCAGTAGTCATTGTCTTCGACATTGCGGCCTTCTCCACAGGATCCGCAGAGGCGGTTCAGGGGGATCGGCTTCTCCATGCCATGGATCACCGATGCCGGATTGGGGGGGCTGGCGTTGTTGTTCGCCGTCGGAAACTTTTTCGGGTTCGAGGCAACCGTCATCTACCGGGATGAAGTCAAGAACCCGGATCGCACCATCCCCAGGGCCACGTACATTGCAGTGGTGGGCATTGGATTGTTTTACGCTGTGGCGGCGTGGGCTTACACATCCTTCATCGGTCCTGACAAAGTCCAGGATGCAGCTGCAGCAAACACAGTGAACCTGTTCAACGATGGTGCCACGGTGCTGGTGGGAAAGATCTTTGCGGATATTGCTATTGTCCTGCTCATCACCTCGATCCTGGCGTCAATGCTCTCGATCCAGAACATCGCCGCCAGGTACAGTTTCTCGCTGGCCGCCGATGGAGCGTTGCCCTCGATTCTAGGTCGCGTGCATCCCCCGTCATAAGTCGCCCTACATGTCGGCATTGGCCATTGGCCTGTTGTGGGCCGTCGCAACCGTCGTCTTCACCGTCATTGGGGGGGTAGCCCCAGAGGCCTTGTACCCGATTGCAAGCGGGAGTGGCACTTTCGCAGTCCTGCTTCTGATGTTCATCACCAGCTTTGCCGTGCTTGTTTATTTCGTTCGCCGCCGGCGGGTGGACCCGGATTCGGTCTGGAAGACCATCGTGGCTCCGATTATCAGCGTCTTTTTCCTGGGGGCTCATCACCTACCTGGCCATCACAAATTACCCGGAACTTATCGGTGGGTCGCAGTCATGACTGCCATCTTCATGAGTTTCACTTTTGCCTTGTTCTTCGGCGGGATTGTCTACGCATACCTCCTGCGTTCCAAGCGGCCTGATGTTTATGCACGCTTGGGCCGGCAAAAGATCGACTAACAAAAAAGGTTCCTCTTCCACATAGACTTGGAGATCTGCAATGACGCATCAAATCAGAGTCGGCCTGTTCGGAACCGGGCGCATAGGCCAAGTACATGCCATGAGCTTGGCTACCCTGGACGAGGCTACGCTGTCCTGGGTTTGTGATCCCTTCATCGAAGGCGCTAAACAAACGGCAGCCGAATTCGGTGGTCGGGTGACCGACGATCCTGATGAAGTGTTCGCTTCAGGTGAGATCGATGCTGTCATCGTGGCCTCTCCCACGGCGACTCATTTGGACCTCGTCGCAAAGGCGATCGAGGCGGACGTGCCAGTCCTCTGTGAGAAACCGATCGACCTGGAAATTTCCCGCGTGAACGCTTTTCGGGAGATAGCGGCTTTGTCAGACGTTCCTGTTGCCCTTGGCTTCAACAAGCGCTTTGACCGCCATTTCGTGGAGCTGAAACGCCGCGTGGCCGCTGAGGAAATAGGAGTTCTGGAGCAGCTGCTGATCACCAGCCGGGACCCGGGGGGGAGCCCCCGGCAGCCTATCTTCCCCAGTCCGGCGGAATCTTCCGGGACATGACCATCCATGACCTTGATATGGCACGATACTTCATTCCAAATATCGTTGAAGTTTCAGCACAAGGTGCAAACGTATTCAGCGACGCCATCCGTCACGCGCGCGATTTCGATTCCACCGTTGTCACCTTGCGGGGGGGTCCAACGATGAACTCGTGACGATCATCAATTCGCGCCACTCAGCCTACGGTTATGACCAGCGGATCGAAGCCTTCGGCTCAAAGGGGGGGCTGCTGCAGGTGGGGGGGAATAAGAACGATAACCTCGTCCGGCACTGGGGTCCTCGATCCGTTGAGTCCATAGGGCCATACCAGGACTTCTTCCTGGAGCGCTATGCAGAGGCCTATCGATTGGAAGTTGCAGAGTTCCTCCGTGCTGTTCGAGGCCTGCCTTCCAGGAGTCCCGGGTTCGAGGACGGCCGTGCTGCATTGATTCTTGCGGATGCTGCGGAGAAATCCGCCCGAACCGGCACTGCCGTTGAAGTGGACCTGAGCTAATCAGGTAATAAGGCCGCCTGCCCTGGGCCGCAGATGTTCCCGCAACGACAACTGCGGGCCCAGGTCGGGCATTTTCAATTGTCAGAACACTGGTGATGCGGTGCCAAGGGAAAGGATGGGTAGCTGGACATGAACGCAGCCCATAAGTCAGAGAACTCAATGCAGGCCGGCTGGACACCGCCCGCCGGGTTCTGGGAGAAGGTGGAGGCTGGCGACGCTGTCCGTTTGCAGAGGCCTGGCTGGCCTCCCTATGACGGATACGTTGACGACGCGACTCCCGACGGTGATATCGTCTGGGTTCTCTCGGTGGGTGAGCGTCGACTATTTCACATAGCCGACGGCTACAGCCTCGTCGCGTGGCCGTAAGCAGCTGATTTTAGCTTCCAGTATTCTCGCTGGAAGCTATTTTTAGTTGAGTTGTTGAAACGTATCATTCTCGTGTTCCAAAGTGGCACACATCCATGGAACGCTCATCCGTCAAAGTTCTAGTAAGTGAAACAGTGTGGCGAAGGTCACGCGGTTCGGGGGCTTTTGAACCATCCCGAATCAGCAGGTCAAACAACGTAGTTTTATGGACCGCGCCTCAAGTGTTTCACCGGATCATTCACATGGCCCTAACGAACGAGGATGAGATGACCGAAGCACCACCGGCGACCCCCCCTCCACTGGTCGCCCTCAAGGACATACACAAGACATTCGGAGCAGTGTCCGCCTTGCGCGGCGTCAGCATCGATGTCCAGCCTGGCGAGACCTTCGCACTGCTGGGCGACAATGCCGCCGGCAAATCTACGCTCATGAAGGTACTGACGGGCGTGTACCAACCAGACCGAGGTTCCATCGAACTGGACGGCAAAGCGACTGAGTTCCCAACCCCCATCAGCTTCACGCGATCAGGGCGTGGAGATGGTTTACCAGGACTTCGCCTTGGCGGACAACCTTGATGTTCGTTCCAACATCTTCCTGGGCCGGGAGCCGCAGAAGAACATCCTCGGCCCCCTATTGCGGATCATCGACCGCAAAAAGATGGAACTCGAAACCAAACGGGTACTCGAACGCTTGGACATCCCCATCAATCCGCGGCTCAAGGTCAAGAGATTGTCAGGCGGACAGCGTCAGGCCGTCGCCATTGGCAGGGCGTTGGCATTCGATGCCCGCTTGATCATCATGGATGAGCCCACGGCAAACCTGTCGGTAGCCAAGGTGGACAAGCTCATTGAAGTGACCCAGCGCCTCAAAGATCTCGGCATCGCGTCATCATCATCACTCACCGGCTGGATGAGGCATTTGCCGTGGCAGATCGTTTCGCGGTCATGCGCCAAGGCCAAGTAGTGGGTCGCTTCCGGGTTGGTGAGGTTACCGAAGCACAAGTGGCACACCTCATCTCCCACGGCACGTTGGATGACTACATCGACGACGGCGCAGGCATCCCCCCCGAAGAACGCCGCAAAATCGGAAGCACCTCATCAATGGATGTCGTTGATGCGTTGGCCAGTCCAGGTACTACGAATGGGAGCCACTCATGAGTCTCACAATGGAAAACATCAAGACAAAGCTCGGGCCCGCTGACCTCAAGGAAGGAATGACGGCCACCAAGGTCAAGCGCTTCATTGGTGACTATGGGATCATCATCCTTTTCGTGGTTATCCTCGTTTTCCTCGCCGTCGCTGCGCCAAACTTCCTGACCCTGAACAACATAGTCAACGTGGTCCGGCAGTCGTCCATCATAGGACTGATCGCCCTAGGGATGACGTTCATCATGATCACTGCCGGCATCGACCTATCTGTTGGCTCGATTGTGGGTTTGGCGGGTATGACCTTCGCATTGCTGGCACCAGCAAGTGGTGGCGCGTTCTGGCTGCCGCTGGTAGCAGGCCTCGCGGTAGGCCTGCTGGTTGGATTCCTAAGCGCAGCGTTAGTGGTCTGGGGGGGAGCCATCCTGCCATTTCTGGCAACACTGGCGACCATGGCCATTGCCCGCACGGCGGTTCTGGTCATGACGGACGGGCAGGTTGTTTCCGGGCTTAGCGGACCTGCTGAATGGCTTGGCTCGGGATTCATCGGTCCGGTTCCTGTCCCGGTGATTATTTTCTTGATCGCCGCAGTTATCTGTGAGTTTGTCCTCAGCCGCACCAAATTCGGTTCGCATGTATATGCCGTAGGCGGCAACGAAGAGTCCGCCAAGAAAGTGGGCATCTCCACCAGCCGGGTGCTCTTCACTGTTTACCTCATCGGTGGCGTGACAGCCGCCCTCGGAGGTCTGGTTCTCACTGCGCGCTTGGACGGCGCGGCGCCGGTTGCCGGAACTGGATACGAACTTCAGGTGATTGCCGCTGTCGTCATTGGAGGAACGAGTCTCTTCGGTGGCGTAGGCACCATTCGCGGAACGGTCATCGGTGTCCTCCTGCTGGGCGTGGTCATGAATGGCATGAACCTGATGGGGGGGTCTCGTCGTACTACCAGCAAGGAGTTCAAGGCATCATCCTGGTGCTCGCCGTGCTGCTGAACCGGTGGAAGTCTGACTAGCCACTGCAATAACCGAAATGCCCCCCCGAACCCAATGGGGTCCACAGAACCAACAATCTCCTCAGCAATCAGAACCATTGAAAGGAACCATCATGGGAATGCGACAGAAGCTCGCCGTAACCACCGCTATGCTGGCCGCTGGAGCCCTCACACTCACCGGCTGCGGTGGGAGTAGTACCCCCCCGGCACGTCGGAGGCTGCAGGCAAGTCCTACAACATTGGCGTTGTGGTTCTTGACCTTCAGGACCCGGATCTGGCGCACATGACGGACGCCATGAAGAAGACTGCCGATGAAAAGGGCGTCAAGCTCAACATCACCGACTCCAAGAAGGACGTAGGAAGTGAGCTCAACCAGGTTGAAGATCTTCTCACCCGTCAGGTAGACGCCGTCATCATGCAGCCTTTGGATGGCGAGGCCAGCCAGAACGCAGCGAAGCGTGTCATCGCGGCCAACATACCGCTGTTCATTCTGTCCACCGAGTTCGCCGAAGGTTCGGACGTTGGATATAAGAGCTACATCGGTGTGGATGACACCGTGGCCGGTGAAATGCAGGCTGAGTACCTGAACAAGGCTCTTCCGGAGGGTGGCAACATTGTGTTCGCCGCGGGCATCTACGGTGCTCCTGGACCGATCGCCGCAAGAACGGCTTCGACAGCAAGATCAACAAGAACTTCAAGATCGTGGCTGAATTCCAGGCGAAGGGAAGCCGTGACGACGCCAAACGCAACATGGAAGACACGCTTCAGCGCTTTAGCGCCGGCCAGATCGACGCCGTAGTGGCCAACAATGACGAAATGGCCATCGGTGCAGCCTCCGCTATTGCTGACGCGGGACGAACTGCCGAGTTCAAGGCCGTAGTCGGCGTCGACGGTACTGAACCAGCCATGCAGGACATCAAAGCCGGGACAATGTCGGCTACCGTCCGACAGGACTCTGCTGGACAGGGCGTCAAGGCAGTTGAAGTTGTCACTGACTTCCTCAAGGGCGGCAATGTGGAGAACCGCTACACGCTGCCATTCACGCTCATTACCAAGGACAACCTTTCCGAGTTCTTGAAGTAAGCAGCGAGATCAGTCAAGCGGGCACAGCGGGTTTATCCGCTGTGCCCGTTCTGTTTTGGCACAATCCAGGGAATACCGCGGCTGCTTACACTTCTTCCCGAAACCTACGAATGGAGAACGCAACCATGCCCCCATGGTGACAACGGCGACACGGCTCTGAGGCAGTTGCTCGCCCGGTTGGAGCATCACGGCGTCGAGGTGGACGACTCTTCGCGAAGGCTGTCTGAGTACTCCTACGATGCATCGAATTATCGGGTAAGACCCGCCGCCGTGGCTTTCCCCCCAAAAGTGTCGATGACGTACGAACAGTCGTGCGCCTATGTTCGGCATTGGCAGTGCCGATGACGACGCGCGGCGGGGGGTACCTCGATGGCAGGGAACGCCATCGGCGACGGTTTGGTGATGGATCTCTCCCGCCGCATGAATGCGGTAGGGGCTCTCGACGCCGAAGATAGAACAGTCTGGGCCGACGCTGGGGTTGTCCTCGGTGAGCTGCGCGCCCACGTTGAAAAGGCCACGACGGGGACGCTGACATTCGCACCGGATCCTTCCTCCTGACCCGGGCCACCATCGGTGGTTCCATCGGCAATGACGCCTGCGGAAATCACTCTGTGGCCTATGGCGCATGACGCATCATGTGCGGGAGGTGGATCTTGTCACTGCTGACGGCGCTTACCTGAGGGCCGGGCGTGGTTTTCTCCGCGCTGTTGACGAATCAGACACCCATTCCGTTGCTCGTGCGCTGGAGCTTACCGAGGGCCTGGAGGCTTTGGCCGCAAAGAACATGGCCAGGCTACGCGTTGAACTTCAGACCATTCCCAGGCAGGTTTCCGGGTACACGTGGGCCATCTGCTGCCGGAACACGGATTCGATGTGGCCGCCGCATTGGCAGGCAGCGAAGGTACGTGCGCTGTCATCGTGCGGGCAAAGGTGGGCCTCGTGCCGAAGCCCGTCACCACCGCACTGCTCTGCCTGGGATATCGCGACACCATTGATTCTGCGTGACGTGATGACCATTTTGTCCGCCAAGCCGAGCGCCATCGAGGGGGGGCTGGATGTTTCGATCGTGGACATCATGAGGCACCGGCGAGGAGCGGCCAGCGTTGAGTCGTTGCCTGGGGGGGGAGTGCCTTCCTCATGGTGGAGTTTTCGGCCGACACTTTGCAGCTGGCCGACACTTCCTGTCAGGAACTGGCCGACAAGCTCGGCGCGAACGGGCGCGTTGTTGATTTCAGGATCGTCACTGACCCTGTTGAGCGAGGAAAGCTGTGGCGGGTACGTGAAGACGGCGCCGGACTCTCGTCGCTGCGGATCGACGGAGTTCAAACGTGGCCGGGCTGGGAAGATTCTGCTGTGGCCCCTGAACGGCTTGCCGACTACTTGGCGGACCTTCTTCCACTGGTGAAAAGGTACGGCTACACCGCCCTCATGTACGGCCACTTTGGAGCGGGGGGGTGTGTGCACATGCGGTTGGACTACGACCTCCGCAGCGACTCCGGACGTAAGGTCTTCAGTGACTTCACCCATGACGCGGCTGACCTGGTGGTGACCCATGGTGGCTCGCTGTCCGGCGAGCATGGTGACGGCAGGGCACGCAGCGAATTGCTGGAAGTCATGTATTCCCGGGAGATGATCGGCATCTTCAGGTCCTTCAAACACCTCTGGGATCCGGCACAAATCCTCAACCCCGGATCATCGTTCATCCAGTTCCCTTCGCTGCCTCGCTGGCCTTGGAAGGTGTCGTCAAGCCTGGACCCACTCACGGTGGGCTGACCGCAGACCCGGGTGCCGCCGTCGTGCTTTCCTCTGGAAATCGCGAACTGCTGAAGGTCTCCAGTCCATTTGTGGGTAACTCCCACGCCTGTATCGGAGTGGCAGATGCCGTTCCACCAGCGGCGGGTTTATGTGCCCCCAGTTATCGGGCCACGAAGGATGAAAAGGATTCGACCCGTGGCCGTGCGCGGGTGCTGCAGGAACTGACCCGGGCAAACGGCAGCAGCAAGGATGGCTGGTCAAGCCCGGAAGTCCGGGAGGCCCTGGACCTTTGCCTCTCTTGCAAAGCCTGCTCCACGGATTGCCCCCCCACAGGTGTAGACATTGCCGAGGCAAAATCAGAATTGGTCGATGAGTACTATCGTGGGCGGATCCGGCCGTTCACGCATTACTCCATTGGGTGGCTGCCGCGGTGGCTTCCGTTGCTGACGCGGGTGGCGCCACTGGCCAACCTGGGAGCATCATTCCGGCCGTTCAGGCTTGCGGGGGGGAGTGGCTGGGCATCAGTGCCCGACGACGACTCCCGGCTTTTGCGGCGAACGGCAGGATCCGGAAGCGGCTGCGGGAAGCAAAATTTGCGGACAATGCCGACATCCTGGTGTTCATCGACAGCTTTACCCGCGCCTTTAGGCCCGAGGTGGTTCCGGCTGCTGCCCGCGTGCTCCGTGACACAGGCAAATCTGTAGCTGTACGCCGGACGCCTGCTGCGGTCTGACGTGGATCTCCACCGGGCAGCGCGAAGGGGCCCGACGGCGGTTGGCTCAGTTAATCAGCAAGCTCGACGACGGCACGGACCGGGACATTGTTGTCCTTGAACCCAGTTGCGCTGCCACCATCCGGGACGAAGGTCCGAAACTGGTAGGAGGCGACGCTGCTGCGA
This sequence comes from Paenarthrobacter nitroguajacolicus JCM 14115, assembly GCA_001313365.1. The sequence continues at coordinate 90,701 of BBFS01000002.1, read as the reverse complement.
GGGTCGCGGCCAGAGTTCGATCCTTCGCCGTCGCCGTGGACGAGGCCGTTACGCGAGGATGGAAACCGAAGGCCCTGCCGCCCGAATCAGCAGTATTGCAAACGCACTGCCACGAGCATGCCGTGTTCGGTTCGGCGCCAGAAACGGGTCCTGGAAGCCTGGGGAGTTTCCAACCTGGTGGAATCGTCCTCGTGCTGTGGTGTGGCCGGCAACTTCGGTTTCGAGGCAGAGCACTTTGACGTGTCGATGAAAGTTGCGGAGCACTCGATCATTCCATCAATTGGTCAGGCTGATGATGGTGCACTCGTACTTACGGACGGTTTCAGTTGTGCCATGCAGGTCTCGCAGGTGGACCCTGAATACACCAGCAAGCATCTGGCCGTGGCGCTGGATCCGTATAGCGCCCGATGGGCGGACTGAATGGAGTACTTTGGGGTCTTCCTGGTTCTAGTGGCTGCCGGGTTGCGTTTGGTTGGCGACCACTTGGCCAAGCCTGGCCCGCAGCCCCGGGCTACAGCAACAATGCGAGGTGTCCACAGCGTCCCGCCTCGTGCAGCGGCGCTTCTGATTGCTGCGTCCGGGATCTTCATCTTTGTTGTCAGTATCAGTTCGCGTTGAGTCCGGGAATTCTAGTGTGCGGTGTCTCAAACTGACACGGATGGAAAGGTCTGCAGGAACCCAAACTGGAATTGACCAAAAGGCACAACTAATTCTTAAGGTTGATCCCGATGATGAACAGGAAGCTCGCACAAGGACGCCACGTTGAGTGGCTGCGAACCTCACCTCACTCCAGTGAGACGGATTCCGGAGAGCGCAGCGACCATGCACTAAAGCGGTCTGGCGGAACTGTACATCGACTCCTTCAGGAAATGTCGGAGGGCCGCGATACGAGTGATGCGTGGCCGTGGCCGATTCGGGGCATCTAGACCCTCCAAGCTGCGGTCCGTAGCGCTTGTTCCTGGCACTGTGTTCAAGCGCTACGGCCCGCTTTCTTTCCTTTCGCAGGAGAACTGAGGGCGTCGTGAGTCTCCAAGATTTGGCTTTCATTGCCTGTGAACCTGGAAAGCTGCTGGTGGAGATACTGGCGCCGGCTGTTCCTGGTCCATACGTAGAAGCATTCATGGAGGCCGTCCAGTCTCTTGAATCAGTCGCAATCAATGGTTTTAAGAAGATGAAAGATGGCGTCCTTCTCGACTACGACGAGCGTTCCATAGGTGCGAAGGACCTCGAGGCTTTCCTAGCGGCTGCCTATTCAACGGTCACCTATGACCATGGCGAGCATCGTCCATCAACGCACATCTTGCCGATCACGTTTGGAGGTCCGGCGGGACCGGATCTGGCTGTGGCAGGCGTCCTTTTAGGTACGTCGGAAAGCACCCTGATCAGGCGGATCTGCCGAAGTAGACACACTGTGAGAATGTTCTCGGAGCCCGGGGCGTCTGCGCTCCTCGAATTGCCGTGGTCGGACAGTGGCCTCCAAACACTTCAGGCGAGCAGATCCAAACGGGCTGTGCCTCCAGGGTCGCTGACCCTATCTGGTGCGGGCCTGACCATTGCCAGTCGCGCAGCCTATTCAGACGAACTTATCATCGGGCGGGTGACCGAGAGATCGGTCGGAACTGCCGCGCTCCTGCGAATGGGCGATCATATGTGGCTGAGAGGACGGTTGGATTCTTCCTCTATGCTAACGAGTGTTCGTTAGCTAAGCTGGAGTCGTCACTGTCGATCAACGGGGTGGGTGATGTGAGCGAGTCGCCGCGACTGCAAGCTAATGCCGCTGTCAGAAAATTCCTGTCAGGGCGTGATTGGTCAATGCAGACTCCGACCCGGCGCCGAATCGTGGCGGGCTTCCTGCAACTCGCTGCGACCCGCGGTTTTGAGTCAGTCAGCCTGCGCACCTAGCCAGGGAGGTGGGTATGCAAGCACCCAGCATCTACTCGAGCTTCCCGGGGGGGAAAAGACGAGATCGTGGCGGAGTCGCTTCGGTGGTTTACGCATGCCTTTGCTTATGACCTTCTGGCTGGGGCCGAGAAGCGACGTCTGCCGAGGAGTACTGGGCTGCGCTTGTCCAAGGCCACCTGGCTCAGCAACTGCAAAGGCCCGAACCGAATATATGGGACCTACTGGTCGCTACGGACAAGGTGGCACGCTTTCTAAAGGACGAGGTCCGCGCAGAGGCCGACCTTTGGACCAGTCTCCACCAGGACATGTTCATTGCTGCAGCCGATGAGATGGGGCTCAAGCTCTCGGCCTCTACCGTCCAACAGATACTCACCTTGCTTGACGGTGTTGGTCGATGGGCCGGTCGGAGCGGCGGGGGGGACCAGGAACTTTCTCTGCTGACTGACCGGGCCGTGGCCCTGACCCTTTCCATCGTCGAGATCAACGCCGAAATCCGAAGTGCCGTCTAGCTCCACATGCGGCAATAGTACGGCCTACCCGGTCTCGCTGGGGGCATCCACTGGAAGGTGTCCCAAGGTGGCACAAGGGCGCGACGCCGGCCATCGATACTGTGATTCGGAACTCATAACCAAGTGACGAGGCCTACATGCAACACAAGACAATTGACGCTCCTCAGGCGACGCGCCATGCCCAGGAAACCCGACTCAGCGGCAACATGGGGGTGGGGGAACTTGTGATGAACGTGCTGGCATTCTCGTCACCTCTGGCCACCGTGGCGGGAACTCTCCCCCCGTTCTCCTGATGTTCAGCGGCCAGACCGCCCCCAGCTATCTATGTCCTTATAACTCTGATGTTGCTGATGTTCTCTGTGGGCTTTGTGAAGATGAGCCGGAGCGTCAAGGGACCTGGCGGCTTCTACTCCTTCGTTACGGCCGGCTTGGGAAAGCCTGCTGGTCTTGGAGGCGCCTTTCTTGCGCTGTTTGGCTACATGTTCATCGGATTCTTTGCACCTTCGTTCTTCGGTGTGACCCTTAACGGTTTCGTCATGAATTCCCTGAATGGCCCGGATGTCCCTTGGTATTGGTACGCGCTAGGCATTATCGCTGTGACCACACTCCTTGCGTATAACCGCATCGATCTCTCGGCGAAGGTGCTCACTGTCGTCATGCTCTTGGAAGTGGCCGTGGTGGTGGTGTTTGACATCGCGTCCTTCTCAGCCAACGGGATGGAGGCAGTTCAGGGAGCGGTCTTTGCCCTTCCCTCCCTGGGGGGGGATGCAACTCTGGGCCTGGCGCTGCTTTTCGCCGTCGGGAACTTCTTCGGATTTGAAGCGACCGTTATTTATCGCGATGAGGTCAAGAACCCTGACCGGACCATACCCAGGGCGACCTACATCGCGGTCGTCGGCATTGGGCTCTTCTATGCCCTTGCGGCGTGGGCGTTCATTGCTTTCCTGGGCCCTGACAACGTACAGGCCGCGGCGGAGTCCAATACTGTGAACCTCTTCAACGACGCGTTGCAGCTCTGGTTGGGAAGATCTTTGCGGATATTGCTGTGGTGCTGCTCATTACGTCGGTACTCGCGTGTATGTTGTCGATCCAGAACATCGCGGCGCGGTACAGCTTTGCATTGGCGCGAGATCACGCGTTGCCAACGGTTCTTGGGCGGGTGCATCCCAAGCACAAGTCACCGTTCGTTTCAGCACTGGCCGTCGGAGTTATCTGGGGGGGTGCCGCTACGGTCGTCTTCACAATTCTGGGCGTAGCGCCTGATGTCCTTTATCCAATTGCCAGCGGAAGCGGTACTTTTGCAGTGCTGCTCCTGATGTTCATTACGAGTTTTGCTGTGCTCGTTTACTTCCTGCGGCGCCGCAGCTTTGCACCTGAATCTATTTGGAAGAGCATCATAGCTCCACTGGTCAGTGTCATTTTCCTCGGCGTCATTACGTACCTGGCTATCACCAACTACCCTGAACTGATCGGCGGTTCAGCCCTGCTCACTGTGATCTTCATGAGCTTTACCTTCGCCCTGTTCTTCGGCGGCATCTTTTACGCGCTCTTCCTCCGATCCAAGCGTCCCAACGTTTATGCGAGGCTGGGCCGGCAGAATGTCGACTGATCCGCATCGGGACCTTTCCGCCTTCTTCTCTTTCCCCCAAGCGAATCGCCACGGTCGCTCGCTGCTGCCAATGTTAGGAGAATCCCAATGAACAGCTACTACCCGCTCGCTCTTCTGCTCGCGCGACAGGAAGCGGCGCAAAGCGCTCTGGAAACGGCAAACAGCGCTCTTCCACACGCCCCTGTCGTCCCTGTCCACGAAGGATCGTCACATCCTTGGTTGGATGCCCTGCGCGGGCGCGTTGCAACGATTCTCCATCGCGTTGCGTGGGCACTTGAGCCAGAGGATCACATCGGCATCGATCACTAGCCAGGCTTTTCGCGCCAGTAGCGGGTGGACTGATTGCGCTTCCGCGCTCCGATCCATGAACTCAATCTCCCGGACGGTGCCAGGGCTTGGACACGGCACCGTGTAGAGGCCCAGCCCTAGCCCGATACCCCAACAGGCATCATCGGTCGGCTGTTCCCTTCAGGGCATGTCGAGCCGGGTTTTGTAGGCGGTGTTTTTGTTGGTGTTCCAGCCGGCGATGATGCCGGCTCCGAGCATCTGATCGGTGAGACGTGCGAAGCGGTAGCCGGGGTCCGTGTCTAGGGCGAGTTGCATGTATTGGTGTGCTTTGGACCCCCCCCTGCCTTCCCACCAGCTGATGTAGCCAATGGTGGTGAGGATGGGTGCCGCGTGTTGTGGGCTGGTCCGTGTGTAGGCGTGGAGGAGGAGTTGTTGCGCCCATTCGACACGTGACCATTTTGGCGCGGTCTGGGTTTGGGCGAAGAGGATGTGTTGGGGTGGTTCGTCGATGCCGGGGATGTCGGCCATGAGCCGGTCGCGGATGTGGGGGGAATTGGAAGTTCGCGATGAGGGTGGCGCACTCGGTGTCTGTGGGGAAGTCGTTGCATTCCAGCATCGTCGTCCAGAGTTGTCTGGCTTGTTCCGCAGCTTGTCGCGGCGCCTGGGCTCGGATGGTGTTCATGAGGTTTTCGACGGCGATGGCGTGGTCTGCTTCCTGGGCTGGCGCAGGGAGGACGATTTGGTTGGTGGGTTCGATGGTGCTGCCGCGGTAGATGAATTCGGCGTTGACGCGGCTGTATTCGGTGGTGCTGAGGGGGGGCAGGCTGATGTCTTGTCCGGGTTCGCTGTCGTAGGGGGGGAGTAGGTGTTGTCGTCGACGAAGATTCCGTCACGGATGGTGATGCCGTTTTCGGCGAGGACTCCGGTGAGTGCGGCGATGGTTGCTGCGTGTGGTTTGGGCTGGCCGGGTTCGCAGTAGTGTGAGGTGTAGAGGGCGAAGACGATGCTCGTCGCGCTGGTGTCGCTGGTGAGATAGCTGCTGACCGTCCGGGCGTAAGGGATTTCTGTTCCTGGTTGGCGGGGGGGTAGATCGATGCGGAGGGTGGCGCCGACCTTGCCTTTGTCCAGGGTGATGCAGACGAGGCTTTCCTTTGGCCAGAACTAACGTGTGCCCGATGAAGCTGAGCAGGTCTGCCGGGTCTTTGATGGTGAGCGCATTCATTGTCCTGTTCCTTTGTGCGTGCGTTGTGTCTTTGGTCTTGTGGGCCGTTTTGATAGGGGACCATTAGCTGGTCGGGGGTTTGGAGTGCCACGTGGGACCCGGGGGCAGGTCCGGAAAGTTCGGAAGGGGGCCAAGTGCCATGGGAGTGCCAAGCGGAACCTGGGCGCTGGCATGTCAGCGCCCAGGTTGCGCGGAGGCCCATCCAGCGATGAGCGGGATATCAGAATGACAAACAGCGTTGTTGCTTCTGGTCGTTCATGAACAGTGCTCGACGCAGCGCCATGACGCCCGCAGCGTTTACCTTGCGGCGCTGCTTTATCGGTGGTGGCGTCGCCAACGCCTCAGCCATGTGGTGGAGGAAACCGATCGGACTAGGTGTAGGCATCCGTGATAATCAGGTACTGCGGTGTCAGTCTGTGTTGTGTCTGGTCCCGATGGCGCGAAATGATTTGGCCGGTTGTTCGAGTTTCTGGTGGGGGGTAGGGCAAGATCATCTTGGGGGAGCTAGGCATGTTGATCTGAACTGCTGGGTGATGAACCCAGCAGTTTATGTTTCGACGACGATAGGTCCCTGTGAGCGTTCCCGCCGGCTGGTACACCGACCTCAAGGCTCTGCCTTGTCCGCTACTGGGATGGCATGCGTTGGACTGATCACGTCCAGCCTGTTCAGCCGGCACAGTCGGCACCTATGCCGAGCGCTCCCCCCCAGGTTCCTGTCCAGGCTCAGCATCAGTTCCAGCAACAGCCCGAGCTGAATCAGATACGCACAGGAGGTGCGCGCAAGGTCGGATTCTTCGGTGCCAAGAAGACGGCCGAGACAGCCCTTGCCGATGTGGAGCGGCTGCAAAGGATCCTGGATGAGCGTGGCCTGCTTGAGTTCGACCAGATAGAAGCCAGCCGGGATGAGCTTCGCCGCACTGCTGAGAACGAACGCAGGGATTGGGCATCGGAAAACCAGCAGCTTCAGTCTCAGTTGCAAGCCCTGCGTTCTGAACTTGCCGAAGCCGAAGGCCAGCTGGTGACAGCTCGTGCGTCGGCGGCGCTGCAAGAGGTCGGTGTCTTTGACTTCGACCACCCCCCCGCAGAACACTCCGCTCACTTGGCGGCCAGACTGGATTCCGTCCGTGCCCAATACAAGGAGATGGCCAGGGCAAAGCAAGCCATCCACGCGACGTCGAACTTCACGTTTAACAACTCCGCGAAGCAGGGCATGAAGTTCGTCAACCAGATGTCGACCATCATGCTGCGTGCCTATAACGCCGAAGCCGAGAACTGCGTGAAAACGGTCAAAGCTGGAAACCTGGCAACCGCGACGGCGCGCCTGACCAAGGCGAAAGAACAGATCGAACGCCAAGGCACCATGATCAACCTACGAGTCGACGAGACCTATCACCACCTGCGCATCCAGGAAATGGTGCTCGCCGCAGAACACCTCCAAGCCCTTGCTGCGGAGAAGGAACTGGAGCGCGCCCGACGCGAAGATCTGCGTGAGCAGAAGAAAGCCGAAGCGGAACTCGCCGCCGCCCGGCAAAAGCTCGCCAAGGAACGGGCCATGCACCAGGCAACCCTGGACGCACTCATAGCCAACGGCGACCTCGAAGGCGCCGAACGAATGCGCGCCAAAATCGCTGAAGACGAACTCGCCCTCGCCGACGTGGAACGCCGCGCAGCGAACATCCGCGCCGGGTACGTATACGTCATCTCCAACATCGGCGCTTTCGGGGGGGAAAACATGGTCAAGATCGGCATGACCCGCCGGTTGGAGCCCATGGACCGAGTCAACGAACTCGGAGATGCGTCCGTACCGTTCCGATTCGATGTACACGCGCTCTTTTACTCCGACGATGCCCTCGCCACCGAGGCAATGCTGCACCGGACGTTCGCTGAGCAGCGCGTCAACAAGGTCAACCTGCGCCGCGAATTCTTCCGGGTCACCCCCCCGCATCAGGTCCTGGAAGTACTGAAGGAACACCACGTCGAACTCGTTGAATTCACCGAACAACCCACCGCCGAAGAATTCCGCCTCAGCACACCGGAGGCAGAGGCGTTGCCTTTGTAACGCAGAACTACCAAGTACCGGGGGGAACGATCCACAGGGCGGGTGTAATTCGCCGTTCTTTCGGTGGATGTCATAGGCGCCGTTATCGGCACCGAGCGGTTCGCAGGACGCCGCTGATTGCATCTGTAATTGGGGAAACGGAGCGTCATCGCCCGCGCCACCGACGCGCCTGCGAAGTCGCAGCGGTGGCAGATGAGCGGAAAAGTGTGTAGCGATACACGACGCGGCGAGTGGAGCGCGTGCTTGCCCGCGGACTCGTTACTTCGCTTCCGGATGATGAGGTAATACCACTTTTTGCATCTGCTGCTCCTAACTGCAATACACCTCGGATTAGTCTGCTGGCCTGCCCCCCTAAGTAAAGAGGCGTCGTAGTAGTCCCCCACCTGGCATGCGGCGGGCTTCTCTATCAGCGCGTTCTGCCAATTCCAGATACCGCTTATCAGTCTCTCCACCCGCAAAAACACGGCCTTGCTGTACGGAATCCGGGGCTCTACTCGCGCTGCCTAGCAAAGGTTCCTGAGGTCTGGAGTTACCCCACGGCAACCAGCGACGACATTCACTCTGAGGAGCGTATGGCAGCGGCCACGCTTTCCAAATGCAGCCTCATTGCCTCCGCAGCTCCTATAGGATCGTGGCGGCAAACGGCGTCAATGATCGCCAGATGTTGGGGGAAGTGACACGCTGGGGGCGCCTGGCTGCCGGGCGAGCTGGAATTGGTATCTGACAGCCTGGCCTCGGAGTCGCTGAATGGTGGCGGCTGCGGTACCCTGGGCGCTGATCCCGATAATTTGCGCATGCAGCCGCTGATTGCATGCTGAGTAGGCCTCGCGGTCGCCTCGGGATACGGCGTCTTCCATCTCCTGAGCCAGGATCCTGAGGCTTGCAGCTTCGATATCGCTGATTCTCTCTGCAGCTTTTCGTGCGCATAGCGCTTCCAAGGCCCCTCGAACCTCAGTAATTTCCACAGCTTCTTCTATGGAGACCGCTCTGACACGTGCGCCACGGTTCTGGACCCGCTCCACCAAGCCCTCGACGCTGAGTTCCGTCAGGGCCACACGTACGTTTCCTCTGCTGGCCCCGTATTCGACCGCCAAATCGGCTTCCACGAGCCTCTGCTTCGGGACAAGCTCGCCGGACACGATGGCCGTTCGTAGGATTTCGACCAGCTCCTGGGCCGACAGCGACGGCTCTTTCACGTCGGTCCCCCCCGTCGTCATGTTGCACCCTTCGTCGCCCTCTAACCTCCAGTGTAAACAATCCTGCGAGGAAGATGGTCGACTCAGTAGCAAAACAAATCGTTAAATGGATTGCTAACAATTTCGTTAACGGATATCGTGTGTGTATTGCATCACTACTGACGAAAGGGGCATTGTGGTTCCGACAACTTTGCGAGCGGCGAGAGAAGCTGACCCCCCCGCCACCTGGGCAGTCAGGCTGCGGTTCCGTGCTGGTTCATGCGCGGTGGCACGTCCAAGGGACCGTTTTTCCGTGCGCACGACCTACCCCCGTGATGTGGACGCCCGGGATGCCATCCTTTTGGCTTCCATGGGATCGCCAGACCCGCGGCAGATCGACGGCGTTGGCGGGGGGGCGCATCCGCTGACGAGCAAAGCCGGGATTGTCGCAGTGAGCCACCGGGACGGTGTGGACCTTGAATTTCTGTTCGCACAACTGCAGCCCGGGAATAGCACGGTGGACACCTCTGCCAACTGCGGAAACATGCTGGCGGCTGTGGTTCCTTTCGCCATCGAAGCCGGGCTGCTGGTTCCCGCTGACGACACGACAACCGCGCGCGTTCTCACGCTAAATACAGGGGTCACTGCTGAGATTTCCATTTCGACGCCGTCCAGTGGGGAAAGCCGCTATGTCGAGTATGGCGGGGGGGATACGAGAATCGACGGCGTCCCCGGAACCTCGGCCTCGGTAGTCATCAACTTCCTCGATACAGCCGGCTCGGTGTGCACATCATTGCTTCCCACCGGAAACCTGCGGGACACGGTGGAGATCGAGGGTTTCGGTTCAGTGGACGTCACCTGCATCGACAACGGGCAGCCGCTGGTGATCATCGACGCAATCGAGCTGGAGCGCACAGGCCGGGAACCCGTCGTCGAACTTGAAACCGATACGGCGCTCAAAGAGCGGCTGGAAGCGCTCCGCCTGGACTGCGGGAAAATCATGGGACTCGGCGACGTGAGCGGCAAGAACTACCCAAAAATGACGCTCGTATCAGCACCGGCGAGCGGCGGCGCGATCGGAACCCGCAGCTTTATCCCCCCATGCCTGCCATGAGTCGATCGGTGTGCTGGCCGCCGTGACGGTGGCGACCGCTGCAGTGCTGCCTGGAACTGTGGCGCATGCTGTGGCGGCTCTGCCCGCCGGTGCGAAGCCGGCTGTTTCGGTCGAACACCCCCCCAGCGGCGAATTCACGGTCCAACTGGAGCTGGACCCGGCCGATCCCACGCGCGTGACGAAGTCTGCGCTGCTAAGGACAGCGCGCTTGATCATGGCCGGCGACGTCATGGTTCCTTCACGTCTCTGGCATTCGCCAACTGAATCTCCCAAGGAGCAAGAAAAGTGATTATCGACATCCACGGCCACTACACCACGGCCCCCGCCGGCCCTCGGCCAGTGGCGGGACCGCCAGATCGCCGGATTGATCGACCCGGCTTTGGCGCCGCGTCCTTCGGAGTTGAAGATTTCCGACGCCGAGCTGCAGGAAAGCATCGAGCAGAACCAATTGCGGCTCATGGATGAGCGTGGGATTGACCTGACGGTCTTCTCGCCCCCCCGGGCGTCCTTCATGGCGCATCATGTTGGATCCTTCGAAACGTCCGCTGAGTGGGCGGCCATCTGCAATGAACTTTGTTACCGCGTCAGCCAGCTGTACCCGGAGCGCTTCGCGCCGGCGGCGATGCTTCCGCAGTCGCCCGGCGTCGATCCGGCGAGCTGCATTCCTGAACTGACCGCTGCGTCGATGAATACGGCGCTGTGGCACTGAACCTGAACCCCCCCGACCCGTCCGGCGGCCAGTGGACTGCACCTCCGTTGACGGACCGATACTGGTACCCCCCATCTACGAAAAATGGTCGAATACGACATCCCTGGCATGGTCCACGTCAGTACCAGCATCAACCCGGCTTTCCACACCACCGGCGCCCACTACCTGAATGCCGACACCACGGCATTCATGCAGCTGATCCAGGGCGATCTTTTCGCCGACTTCCCCACCCTGAAACTAGTCATTCCCCCCCACGGTGGCGGAGCCGTTCCCTACCACTGGGGACGCTTCCGTGGGCTGGCCATGGCGATGGGGAAACCCTCACTGGAAGAGCACCTGCTGGGCAATGTCTTCTTCGATACCTGCGTCTATCACCAGCCAGGCATCGATCTCCTTCTGGACGTCATCCCCACCCGCAACGTCTTATTCGCATCCGAAATGATCGGCGCCGTCCGTGACGTCGACCCCTGCACGGGCCACAACTTCGATGACACTGCCCGGTACCTTGACGCAGCCGGACTCACCGATCCCGATCTCGCAGCTATTCAGGAACACAACGCCCGTACCGTCTACCCCCGCCTCAACGCACTGCTCAAGCAGCAGGGCCGCTAGCTACAAGGAGCTTAGAACCATGCAGGAACTAGGAGTAGTCCACCGCAGCATCAACCGCGCCGCGGACGTTGATGTTAAAACCCTCTCGGAATTCGGTGTCAGCACCATTCACGAAGCCATGGGGGGGCGGTTGGGGCTGATGCGCCCCCCCTATATCCGGCCCGTGTTTCCAGGCGCCAAACTCTGCGGCACCGCCGTCACAGTGCTGCTCCAGCCTGGGGGATAACTGGATGATGCACGTAGCCGCCGAGCAAATCCAGCCCGGCGACGTTCTGGTAGCCGCCTGCACTACAGAAAGCGATGACGGCTTCTTCGGCGATCTGCTGGCCACCTCTCTCCAATCCCGGGGGGGTGCCGCCGGTTTGGTGATCGACGGCGGCTGCCGGGACATCGCCACACTGCAGGAAATGAACTTCCCCCCCGTCTTCAGTCGCGCCATCAACTCCAAGGGCACCGTCAAAGCGACACTGGGTTCAGTCAATATTCCGTAGTGTGCGCCAACGCCCTGGTCACCCCAGGCGACGTTGTGGTTGCAGACGTCGACGGCGTCGTGGTGGTCCCTGCTGACCGTGCTGCAGAAGTCGCTGAAGCAGCCGCAAACGGGAAGACAATGAAGAGAGCAAGCGTCAGCGTTTTGCCGCAGGGGGGGAGCTGGGCCTTGATATCTACTCAATGCGCGGACCGTTGGCAGATGCGGGGGGGCTGCGTTATGTCGACTAATACAGGAACCACCGTGGAAACTTTTACCAAGACCCCTGGATGGCTGGACTGGTACAGCAACCCGTCCACACCGCGCTTCCAGCTTCCCGCCGGAGCTGTGGACGCCCACTGCCACGTCTTCGGTCCGGGCGAGGAGTTCCCGTTCGCCCCCCCGGAACGGAAGTACACCCCCCCTGTGACGGCGGTAAAGAGGATCTTTTTGCGCTCAGGGACCACCTCGCATCAGCCGGAATGTGATTGTTCAGGCAACCTGCCACGGTGCTGACAACAGCGCCATGGTGGATGCCGTCCAGGCCGCCGGCGGCCGGGCACGCGGTATCGCCACCGTCCGGCCCGACATTTCCGATGCCGAACTCAACCGTCTGCACAGGGCGGGGGTGCGCGGCGTTCGATTCAACTTCCTGAAACGACTGGTCAGGTCCGCACCCCCCCAGGAAGATCTGGCCATTATTGCCAGGAAGATCGCCCCCCCTCTGGGTTGGCACGTGGTCATCTACTTTGAGGGCGAAGACTTGGAAGGACTCGAGGGATTTTTCGGTTCCCTCCCAACCCCTTTGGTGGTGGACCACATGGGGCGGCCGAATGTCACCAAACCCGTGGACGGTCCGGAGTTCAGCAGATTCCTGAGGTTCGTTGACCAGAACAATGTTTGGGTCAAAGTCAGCTGCCCGGAACGTCTCAGCGTCAGTGGTCCTCCCGCTCTGGGCGGCGAACAACATGCGTACGCGGACGCCGTTCCTTTCGGCGGAAAGTCATTGAAGAATTTCCGGACCGCGCCCTCTGGGGGGGCACGGACTGGCCACACCCCCAATCTCACCGGCCACATGCCCGATGACGGCCTGCTGATCGACTACATCCCCCCAAGTTGCGGTCACACCGGAACAGCAACACAAGCTGCTCGTGGCCAATCCCATGCGGCTCTACTGGCCAGGCGAAGACGCCTGATTCCCGCCACCCCCACACATTCCCAGAGGACTCCAATGATGCATTCCAATGCGGCGAACCGGCTTGACCGGCTTCCCATCTCCCGCCTCCACAAGATCACGCTCATCGCGGTTGCCTTCGCCTATTTCTTTGAATTCGCGGACATCAACAGCTTCGCCACTACGGTCCCCAAGCTCATCACGCTCTGGGGGGGTGTCACCATCAACCAGATCGCCTACGTGACGTCATTGTCGTTCGTCGGCATGTTCTTCGGCTCCCTGATCGCCAGCTGGCTCGCCGACCGATGGGGGGCCGAAAGAAGGCCCTGGTCATCACCACCGTGTGGTTCTCGATCTTTTCCTTCGCCGCAGTCTTCGCCTGGGACATCATTTCCCTCGGCGCCTTCCGGGTCCTGACGTCGGCCGGTCTGGCAGCAATGACTGTTGTGGCGGTCATCTATGTCAACGAGATCTTCCCCCGCGGCGGTTCGCGGCAAGTACCAGGCCTACGCCATCGTCATCGGCATTTGCGGAACCCCCGGCCACGAACCTGATTGCCAGCTTCGTGGTTCCGCTGAGCGACTGGTCCTGGCGCTTGGTATATCTCTGGGGGGGAGCCATGGGCATCGTCTTCATCCTCTTTAGTCGGCACCTCAAAGAATCACCCCGCTGGTACGAGAGCAAAGGTCAGTTCGACAAAGCTCACGCCGTACTAACGGAGATGGAAGCCCAGATCACCGCCGAAAAAGGAACGCTGCCAGAACCGGCCCCGGCTCCAGCGCTCACGGCACCTGCCAAATCCAAGCCAAAGGCACCCCCTGAAGCTCCTGCTCCAGAAGAAGTACCTCGGCCCCCACCATTCTCCTGACCGTCCTGTGGGTAACCCAGACCATCGGGTTCTTCGGCTACTCCAGTTGGGCGCCCACACTCCTTGCTCAAGAAGGATTCAGCGTCAGCGACTCCATCTTCTATGTCGCCCTGACCACCGTGGGCGCGCCCTTGGGCTCTTATCTGGCTTCCCTAGTGACGGACCGTTTTGAACGCAAATGGTGCCTCGTGGTCTTCGGAACCACCATCGCCATCTGCGGCCTGTTCTACGGCCTCACGTTCAACCCAGTCCTCATCGTAGTCTTCGGTTTCCTCGTGAACCTCTTCGAGCGCGGCTACACAGCACTCGCCTACGCCTACTCGCCCGAAGTCTTCGACACGGCAGGACGATCCTTGGGAACGGGCGTTTCCTACGGGCTGGGACGTCTCTCCAACGCCGCAGGACCGCTGATCATCGCAGGACTCTACACAGGTAGCGGCTACCAAAGCGTCTTCTTCTTCATCGCAGGCACCTGGCTTTTCGGAGCCATCGTCCTGGCGCTGTTCGGACCCAAGACACGGCCAAAAGGAATCGTGCACGCGGCCAAGGAGAAGCTAGCATCGCCTTATCCATCCACGAACAAGGCCTAAACTGGCCCAGAGAAAGCAGGAGGCGACGGCGGGACAACCCGCGGTCGCCTCTTGGCCTGTTCACAAGCTCATCCCGCTGTTCGCCAATCGTTCGGCCGGAACGGAAGCAACACTGAGGCCAATGCCTTCTTCAGGAGAAAGTGACTCGCGCGGAGACCGCACGTCCCGTAGGCGGACTCGTGGTCGGACGGGGGGGTTCTCGCAGATGCTTCCGCCCTAACGATTTCAGCGCCGGTAGCGGGCGTGCTGACGTGGGGGGGCTGGCCGGAAGGGCTTGGTCATGTTCTTCGGTGCTGGCTCGGCCATGTACAGATGAAGGAGGTGCTCCCACCGTGTCGAGTTATTCATCGTTCTGGCGGCAGAGTGCCGTCGGGTTTTGGGTTGTGCTATTGGCCGGCGCGAGTAATGCATTGGAGGTCGGGGCCTCATGCTGACCGGAGGCTTCGCACGGACTGAGAGGTGTCATTCAGCAGGCAATCTGCAGAGGCGGCAGTGCCGATTTCCTGGCCCAGGCCACGAGTGCGCAGGGACACGTCAAGTCCCCCCCGTTATTCGGTGTTCGATCGAGCAAAAAGGAAGTGTGGAGAGTGTCCACACTTTCACCTCGGACTGCCCCCCCTCATTGACTCCGAACTGGCCTGGATTGCGCATGTTTCCGCCACTTCCCAGTGTTACCAAGACCTGGAATCCCGTTCGAGTCCCACCTCGGGCACGGCATACCCCCTCGTCAGAGGGGGGGTTTTTGCTTTAAACGTGTGTACATTCTCTTCGGTCAGGTCCCTCTGGGTGTGCCTGACGCCGCGGGTCGCCTGTTTGGTTGTGGCGGAGCGGGTTCAGGGCGATGGCTGGCGGGCCCTCCGCTTGCTCTGAACTGGGGGCTATGCGTTCCTCTCTTGGTTCGTCCGGTAGGTCGTGGTTGGCCTACACCTCTTCATGGGTAGGGGGAGTGAGCACACCATGACCTTCGAGAACCTGGCTCAGAGAATCTGGTTTCGGCCCGTTCGTGGAGTGAGGAGACGTGGCTGGCGGCTGTTTTGTCAGGCCAAAGGAGGTGTGGACATTGTCCACAGCTAAATCTTCTTTTATATGGTTGATCGTGGTCAATGCGTTGTCCCTCTCTTGTCTTACACCTGCTCATCGCATCTGTGTGGCCATAACGACGTGACGCCGGTGCGGAAGGGCACTGCCTGTGCGGGGTCGCTCTGACGTGTGAGTTCAGTTGTTGAGTGGATGGAGTGCCTTGGGGGGGCTGGTTGGTAAGGCCCATATGTCGCGCGCTGAAACTGGCCGATGCCGCGTCTCTAGGGTGCTCTTGTTGGTGCTAGAAGCGCCGCGCGGCATTCGACCACCGCGATCGTCTTCGGTGACGAAGACATTTCCGCAGGAGCGAGGGCCTAGCGAGCCACAGCGACCCGGTGAGCTGCCTCAGTACGGAATCCGGGGCTCCGTGGCGACTGGGGGTGATCCGAGGGCTGTTGGGCTTGAAATGGGTCCGGACCGTTGCGGCGGATTTGAACGGTTGGTCCTATCAACCGGTGCCGGTGGATTTATTGACGGAGCATCATCGCTCTCGGAAGACAGGTGCCGGATGACAGCTGGAGCTGTTTGATCAGGTCATGGTGCGGTCAGGGCTGATGCAACTGCCTTGCCCAGTGTTTCCGTGGTGGCGTTGCCGCCCATGTCTGGTGTGAGGGCTTGGGTTCCACCGGCGAGGACGGTTTCCATGGCAGTGGTGATGGCGTTCGCTGCGGCGGGTTCGCCAGGTGTTCGAGCATCATGGCGGCGGACCAGATTTGGCCAATGGGGTTGGCGATGCCTTTACCGGCGATGTCAGGGGCGGAGCCATGGACGGGCTCGAAGAGGCTGGGGGGGAACTTGCGTTCGGGGTTGATGTTGCCGCTGGGTGCGATGCCGATGGTTCCGGTACAGGCCGGTCCGAGGTCGGAGAGGATATCGCCGAAGAGGTTGCTGGCGACGACGACGTCGAACCAGTCGGGGGTGCATGACGAAGTTGGCGGCCAGAATGTCGATGTGATACTTGTCAACGTCGACCTCGGGGGTGGGCAGCGGACATGGCCTGAACGCGTTCGTCCCAGTAGGGCATGGTGATGGAGATGCCGTTGCTCTTGGTGGCAGAGGTTAGGTGTTTTTTGGGACGGCTTTGGGCGAGGTCGAAGGCGTATTTGAGGATCCTGTCGACGCCGGTCCGGGTCATGACGGTTTCTTGGATCACGGTTTCGCGGTCTGTTCCTTCGAAGATTTTCCCGCCGATGCTGGAGTATTCGCCTTCGGTGTTTTCGCGTACGACATAGAAGTCCACGTCACCGGGGGGGACCCTGCCGGTCAAGGGACTGGGCACCCCGGGAGGAGTTTGACCGGGCGGAGGCTGACGTACTGGTCGAAGTGGCGGCGGAACTGCAGGAGACTTCCCCCCCACAGCGAGATGTGGTCGGGGACGACGTCTGGCCAGCCGACGGCTCCGAAGAAGATGGAATCGAACTGGTTCAGTTCCTCGAACCATCCGTCCGGCAGCATTTTCCCGTGCCTGGTGTAGTAGTCGGCTGAGGCGTAGTCGAAGTGCTCGAATTTTAGGTTCAAGTCGAACGCTGATGCTGCCGCGTCCAGGACCCGCAGCTTCGGGTACGACTTCGGTGCCGATTCCGTCGCCGGGTATGACTGCAATGCGGTGAAGTGTCGACATCGGGATCCTTCTGCGTCGTTGTTGTGTGGTTTAGCGGTCTACGGGGGGGTGCGCGGGTTCACGGTTTTCGAGGACATCGATGACGGCGTGAGCTGCGGCCAGACCGGCCCGTGTCCGGGCTTGTGTCGTTTGTCCGGCGAGGTGGGACGTGATGAGCGCGTTGTCCAGGCCGTGGAGGGGGGGACTGTCGGCTGTCAATGGTTCGCTTTCGAGCACGTCCAGTGCGGCTCCGGCTATGGTGCGTGCGCTGAGTGCTTTGGCCAGTTCCTCTTCGTCCACGAGTGAGCCGCGGGCGGTGTTGATCAGGACGGCGGTGGGTTTCATGGCTTGCAGCGGGGGGGCGCATCGATGAGTTTGCCGGTGCTGTGGCCTGCGCGGGTGTGGAGGGAGAGGTAGTCGGCCTCGCCGATGACGGTTTCGAGGTCGGTGAACTGGACCGCGGCGTTATCGGGATCGGGGGTGGGATGTGCTGACCAGGACGGTCATGCCGAAGGCGGCTCCGAGGCTTGCCGTGGCGCGTCCGCTGGGCCCGTAGCCGATGATGCCAAGGGTGGAGCCGCGCAGTTCTTGGCCTGCGTCGCGGGACCAGCGGCCTTCACGGACAGAGGTGGTGACCTCCACGAGCCGGCGGGCGGTCATTATGATCAGCCGATGGTTAGTTCAGCGACTGAGTGGTGGTTTGTTCCGGGGGCGTTGCAAACCCTGATCCTAGAGCGGAGGCTGCTTTGACGTCGATGGAGTCGTACCCCCCCACGCCGCTGCGGGCAATGACTTGCAGGGAAGCCGCGCCCGTGAGCATGTCAGCAGTGACAGGTTCGCTGGCGAGGATGGCTCCGGAGATGTCCTTGAACAACGCGTTGCGCTCTTCGAGGGTTCTGGGCCTTTGCTGGTGCGTAGACCGGCTCCAGGCCGTGCTCGCGCAGGAGTTGGTCCACGGTGTCTCCCGCGTGGAGATAGTCGGTGGTGATCAGGATGCGGGGGGCCATGGGGTGGGGTTGGTTTCCTTGCGTCGTAGGTGCGGATGCGGGACATCGGGATTTGTGGGAGGCACACGATCACAGGGCCGCCGCGGTGAGCGGCGGCCCTGAATGCGTGGGAGCTAGTGGACGTCGATCTTGTCCACTTCCACAGCGGGCGGTGTACTCGATTCGATCTCGTTCTTCTTCTTCTGGCCTGTGGCGTGCAGGGCTTTCCGGGCCTGTTCGGGGGGGTCGTAGTCCTTTTCCCATTTGCCGACGACGACGGCAGCCATGACGTTGCTAGGACGTTGATAAACACCCGACCCTCGTTGAGCAGCCTGTCGATTCCGACGATCAGGCGAGAGCGGCCAGCGGGATGCCACCGACTGAGCTCAGGGTGCTGGCCAGGACGATGAACGCGCCGCCGGCAATTCCAGCGGTGCCCTTGCTGGTGAGCATCATGACAGCGACCATGACGAGCTGCTGTTCCCAGGAGAGATCCATGCCGACGGCTTGGGCCAGGAATACTGAGGCCATGGTCAGGTAGACGGCGGATCCATCAAGGTTGAAGGAGAACCCGGACGGGATCACGATGCCAACGGTGGACTTGCCGACGCCCATGGCTTCGAGCTTCTTGATCAGCTGCGGGAGTACCGCTTCGCTGGAGCAGGTGCTCAGAGCGATAAGCAGTTCGGCTTTGAAGTAGCGCATGACCGTGAAGATGTTCAGTCCGCAAGTCCGGGCGATGATGCCCAGGACAACGAGGACATAGAGGATGCAGGTCGCTGTAAAGAGTAGGACGAGGTAGCCAGTTGCTGCAGGCTTTGGGTGCCGTAGTTGGCCACGACAGCGGCCAATGCACCGAACGTTCCGATGGGGGGCAAGGCGCATGACCCAGTTGACGATCTTGAAGATGACCACGGACAGGGCCTGGATGCCCTTGGTAAGGAATGCCCCCCCGATTCACCGGAAACGTTCATGGCGGCTCCGAAGATGATGGAGACCATCAGCGCGGCGATGATGGTGTGGCCGGTCAGGGCTCCGAACAGTGATTCGGGGATGATGTTGCTGACGAACTCAAGGCCATCGAAGCCTGGTTAGCTGCTGCTGGTACTTTGCTGGCGTCCAACTTGTCCGGATCGATGTTCATGCCGTCTCCGGGGGGGCGGAATACGTTTGCAACGACCAGTCCGATCAGCATCGATACCAGCGACAAGGCGAGGAAGTAGCCAATGCCTTCACTCCGATGCGGCCGGCTTTGCGGAGGCTGTCCATCGAGGCGATGCCAAGGGACACGACGCAGAACACCACGGGGGGGATGACGATCATTTTCACCAGGGCGATGAACCAGTCACTGAGGGGTGTGAGCTGTTTGCCGACTGAGGGCAGCAGGAGGCCGACGGCGATGCCCAGGACGGCGCCCAGGACAACCTGGAACCAGAGTTCGCGCAGGAGCCGGCCGAACCGGGTTCGTTGCTTGGGCGGGGGGGAATGCTGGGGGGGTTCTTAACGGGGTGGGACGACATCTTGGGTGCTCCTTTGCACATCAGACTGGGGAAGGAGAGAGGTGCGGTCCCGGGCGGTGGGGCTGCCCGGGACCGGGCACGATCAGCGCTTAGCTGTGAAGTTCGCGCAGAACCTTGTAAAACTCGGCTTTACCTTCAAGGCCGATGCCCGGCAGATCACCGGGGGCTACACGGCTGTTGACTATGACGCGTCATCGGTGAAACCGCCGGTGGGCTGGAACTCGCCCGGGTAGGATTCGTTGCCCCCCCGAGCTTCAGGGCGGCAGCGATGTGCAGGGAGAACTGGTGTCCGCCGGGGGGGATGCAGCGGCGTGAGGACCAGCCGTGTTGGGCCAGCATGTCCTGGATCCGGCGGTATTCGGTCAGGCCGTAGCTCAAGGCAGGGTCCACCTGGATGAAGTCGCGGTCCGGGCGCATTCCGCCGTAGCGGATCAGGTTCCGGGCGTCCTGGAGGGAGAAGAGGTTTTCTCCGGTCGCGATCGGGTTCCTGTAATGCTCCGAGAGTGTGGCGTTCAACGCGTAGTCCAGCGGGTCGCCGACTTCTTCGTACCAGAACAGCCCGTATTGGTCGATGGCTTTGCCGTACTCAAGTGCGGTCTCCAGGTCGAATTTACCGTTGACGTCAACCATGAGGCGAGAACCGTCGCCGTCGAGGACCTCGATCACGGCTTCGATGCGGCGGAGGTCTTCGGCGAGGTCGGCGCCGCCTATTTTCATCTTGACCACGTTGTAGCCCTTGGCGAGGAAGCCGCGCATTTCGTTCTGCAAGTCCTCAAGGGTCTTTCCGGGTGCGTAGTAGCCGCCGGCTGCGTAGACGAAGACGTCCTTGTCAGGGTTGCCGTCGCCGTAGTGATCGGAGATCCAGCGGTAGAGCGGGACGCCGGCGATCTTCGCGGCGAGGTCGTGCAGAGCCATGTCTGCGACGCCCACAGCGACGGAGCGTTCTCCGTGTCCGCCCGGCTTTTCATTCGACATCATCAGATCCCATGCCTTTTCCGGGGAGAGCTGGCCGTCCTCATCGAGGAGGTCTTCGGACGGGGCATCCATGATGCGCGGAAGGATGCGGTCCCGAAGGATGCCGGTGGCGTTGTAGCGGCCGTTGGAGTTGAACCCATAACCGACCAGCGGCTTGCCGTCGACAAAGACATCGCTGACGAGCGCAATGATCGTGCAGTCCATCTTGGTGAAGTCGATGAACGCGTTGCGGATTGAGGAACTGATGGGGGATGGTGCCAACGTGGGCGGAAACGATTTTCATCTTTGAATCTCTCCTGAGTAGAACTTATTTCTTATAAGATTTCGATCAAGACTACCGAGGCAAGTAGGGCAAGGGGCCCTTACGCTGCGAATATCTTATAAGACCTGCGTTCAAGACTAACCGGGAGTGACGGGACGCACAAGTATTCCCAGCGGGTTTCTTATAAGATGTTCAGTGGGGGCAAGGCAGCCTTAGTCGTTATCTGATTCGGAGCGCCGCATGAATACCACGAACGTCTTTTCCAGCAAGGGCAGTCTGGCGTACAGCGAACTCCGCCAACTGATTCTCTCTGGCAGCCTTGCCCCCGGGTCGCGCGTCTCACAATACGAACTAGCGGACCATATGCAGATGAGCATCACTCCCTTACGGGAAGCGATCCGCCGACTCTCAAGCGAGGGCCTGATCATTATGGATACCCATCGGGACTCCCGTGTGGCCGACGTGAGTGCTTCAGAGGCGCGCGAACTTCTTGAAGTTCGTCTGTCGCTGGAACCGTCAGCCACCGAACTCGCCGCCCACCGCCGGACCGCAGCTGACATCGTCGCCATGAGAACTGCAGCGGAGAGACTGTTGCCAGTCACCCGGGTCTGGGGGGGTGAGGAAGCCATCACGGCACACCGCGATTTCCACCGGGCCGTCTATGCCGCATCCCACAATGCCAGCATGATCAAGCTCCTGGATGACCTCTGGGACAAGTCCGACCGCTACCGTCGCCTCGGCCTGGAACTTCCATCCGGTGATGAGCCCCCGAACCATCGACCTGAACCAGCACCACCAGATTTTTGAACTTGTAGCCTCCGGCGATGGTCCCGCGGCGGCCGAACTCGCACGAACCCACATCGCCAACAGCCTCACAGCCTCAGTAACCGGAGCCCTGGAAGAACGCGAGAACGATCAGCCGACAACCCTGGAAGACACTGCCTAACATCTGTTGGCAGCGGTTGATCCTGAGGCGCGGACCGATGGGTCGGTCCATGAAAGGTTCTGTCATTCACCGCTCGCCCGAAGAGCGCTCAGTCATGTCTGGCTAGAGTCACCCTGTAACGCGCGGATCGACTCCATATTGAGCCGGAGCGCCGAGGTGATCGCGCAGGGTACAGCCGTCATATTCCCGGTGGAATAGTCCTCGATCCTGGAGTATCGGCACCACGCCATCGACGAAGGCGTCAATCCCATCTTCGTACACGTCCGGCGAAACCCAGAAGCCGTCGACAGCCCCCCCTGCCTCGAACCATTCCTGCATGTGGTCGGCAGCTTCGGCGGCCGGCCCGACGATAACGGGGTGGTAATCGATGACACCGTGCGCGAGGATATCGCGGACGGTCCAACCTTCGCTCGCGATCTCAAGTGCGCGGACCGAGCGAGGATCGCCCGCTGACGGCCGAGCCTGGACAACTGCTCCGAGGACAGAGCTTCGTCGAGCTGTGCGGGGTCGATATGCAGGCCGAGCATCTGTCCGAGATAGGACGCTCGCTGAGGAAATATTCGTCCGCTCAGCGTGATGCGTCGATCGAGACCTTCTCGCCTGTCGCTCGCTATCGTCGTCATCAGGCCGGCAAAGAATTTGAGCTCGTCCGGGTTCCGTCCGGCGCGTTCGGCGGCTTCACGAAACGCAGTGCGCTGAGTACGCGCATCGTCGATGGTGAACGCTGCGCCAATGACTGCACTGGCGTAGTGTCCGGCGAGGTCGAGAGCGTTCCGGCTGCCGCCTGCGTGGAACACGACAGGTTGCCCCTGCTCGGAAGGAGGTATGTACAGCGGTCCGCGTGAGGCGACGAAGTTGCCGCCCATATTAATGGGAGCGATCTGTTCGGGCTTCGCGAAGCGGCCGGTCGCCTTATCGTGCACCCAAGCGGTCTGTCCCCAGCTGCCCCCAAAGTGAGTGCACAAGCTGGACGGTCTCGTGGGCCCTGCCGTAGCGGTCGGCGCTGGACGGCAGTCGTTTGCCGTAATTCGCTGCGACGTCTTCGCCGCTCGATGTTACGGCGTTCCAGCCTGCTCGTCCATGACTCATGACGTCCAGGGCTTTGAATTGGCGGGCCAGGTTGAACGGCTCGTTGAAGGTGGTCGAACCAGTAGCGACGAGGCCAATCCGGCTTGTTTCGCGGGCAACAGCTGCCAAGGTAACCATGACGTCAAGATTGAAGTTAGGCGGCTCATTCTCAATGTCGCGACGTGACTGGGACCGTCCGGAAGGAACAGGAACTGAAGTTTCCCTCGCTCGGCCGCTTGGGCATGCCGAACCTTGGCGTCGAAACTCGAGTAGCTCATCGGGTCTACCGCTGGGGCGCGCCATGCACCCGGCAGGTTGCCGTAGCCGTTGCCAGATGCAGGCCGATCATCATTCGTTTGGTCATAGTGTCCTCTTTCCGTGCGCAGATCCGAGGTGATCATGCTGCACAGTGTGCTCCGTGCGGAGATGGTCTCCGCTGCGATTAATGGGAAGGGTGGTGGCTGAGGTGTGGTGCCGCTGCGCTTATCCGGCAGGTGCCACGTCGGGGGGGAGTGTGGCGGACTGTCGGCGCTTTTCAATGAAGAGGGCGGCGATGACCACGACAACGGCGATGATTCCCGCAGTGATAAAGGCCGCTTGCCCTGCGGAGACCGCTTGCTTGACGGTCAGTGTTCCAGCCTGTGCTGCGTTCGCGCCGATTGTGTAAGCGGAGATGAGGACTGCGCCGCCGGCGGCACCGGCGAGCTGCTGGGCAGTCGTGAATGTTGCGCTGCCATACGGATGGAGGTCTGCTCGGAGGGACGACAAGGCCAAGGTCGTCAGCGGGGCCCACATCATCGCTTGCGCGGCGGACATGATGAGGAATCCGGCCAGGTAGACCCAAACGCCATGGGTGTCATCGAGCGTACTGAGGAACCAGATGCTTGCGGTCCAAATGACAGCGCCCGGAATGATCAGCGGTCTCGGGCCGAAGCGGTCATAGATGCGGCCCCCCCCGAGGGCTGAGACGAGGGCGATGACAGCACCGGACGGGACGAGGAACAATCCTATTGCCAACGTGCCGAGGTCTAAGGCACCGGACAGGATAAAGGGAAGCACGAGCGTGGTCCC
The DNA here is from genome assembly GCA_001313365.1 of Paenarthrobacter nitroguajacolicus JCM 14115. Next base: position 66,893 of record BBFS01000002.1, on the reverse strand, counting down.
GAATGCGTTCAGAGCCACCAGCGTCATGATTATCAGCGGCACGACGAACGACTTGGCGCGGAAAATGCGCATATCGATGAACGGGTGGCCGCCATTTCGACGGAGGGAGAGCTGTCGGAAGACGAACGCGACAACGCCGGCAACACCCACGATGATCGGGATGAACGGCGACATGAGAGCGTGTCCGGAAGCGGACTCACCAATCGAGGACAGTCCGAATACCAAAGCGCCGAAACCCAAAGCGGAGAGGGCGAGCGACAAAACGTCCAGAGTCGCGGGTTCCGGGGGGGTGGTGATGTTCTTAAGTTTGAAAGCCCCCCCAGCACGAGCGCGGCTACCGCGATCGGGAGGACGAGGATGAACAGCCACCGCCACGGGAGGAAGGTCAGCACGAGCCCGGATAGTGCCGGGCCGAATGCTGGTGCGATCGCCGGCACAGCCGTTACCAGGGCCATGATGTTCCCGCGACGGCCTTCAGGAACAAGACGCATCGCAGTGGTGATCAACAGCGGGACGAACACGGCAGTTCCGGCGGCCTGGATGACGCGCCCGATGAGGAGTACCTCGAATCCCGGTGCTGCCGCCGCGACTGCGGTCCCGACGATGAACAGCGACAGTGCACTGAGGAAGATCGCGCGTAGATGGAATCGGCGCATCACGAATCCCGTAGCTGGGATCAGAACTGCCAAGGTCAGCAGATAGCCCGTCGTCAGCCACTGCCCGGAGGAGGGGGTGATGTTCAAGTCGGAGATCAGCGTAGGCAGCGCCACTCCCAGGAGCATCTCGTTCAAAAGCACAAGGAAGGTCGAGCCCATCAGTAGGCCAATGACTAACGCGCTCTCTGGGGATAGCCGCTCGATACGGCTCGCCTTCCGCGAAGATCGGTCAATCGGATCCAGTACGTTCGAGTGGGTCATGGCAGTGTCCTCCTAGAGAACCGTGGGAAAAGTAATGGTGGCGCAGAGGCCTGCGTTATCGGGGAGGGTCAGGGCGCAACAGATAATTACCGGGGGAGAGCCGACCAAGGAACCGGACCCAGGAAAATGACACGCAGACCGAAAGGGAGATAGTCTCCTCTTAGGAAGCAACTATACGGAGACACCCCCCCCGTTTAGCAAGAAGTGAGGTACTGAAGTGCGTGAGACCATGAGCAAGGTTCGTGCCCCCCCCGGGCTGATGCGCGCCGGAATCGAGGCCACATCCTCGATATCGCCGAGCAATATTTCTCGGAGCACGGCGTTGGCGGCTCGCTCGATGCGATTGCAAAACAGGCCGGCATCGGCGCGGGTACCTCTACCGCCACTTCCCCCCCAACCGGGAAGCCTTGCTGGCCGAGTTACTCACTGCCCGCGACGAAGCTCTGGTGGCTCGACGTGACGAACTCCGTACCCGGTCGGCAAGCGCGGCGGACGCTCTGGATGGCTGGCTCCGTGCACTCGTCGAATGGGCTGGCGCGTTCGATGGATTGCCCGAGCCCCTGCGGGCAGCGACGGCCGGCCCGTCCCCCCCGCTGACTGTGACATGCCAGGGATTCATCACGACCACCGAGGAATTTCTCCGGGCCGCCCAGAATGATGGAAGCGCTCGCAGTGAGGTCAGGGGGCCGGGATCTTTTCCTTGCCACTTTGGCCACCAGTTGGGTGAGAGGTGCGGCTTTGGCCGACGACGAATCTGCCGCTGCCTTGGCGGCTCTCACCAGAAGCGGGTGGGAGTTGACGTTGAGCGCAGATCGCCCGCCTGGCGCCGCGGTTAAGAGGTAGTGCCGAGACGATCATGCCTAGTGTGGGTGTGAATGCTGGGGGTAGGCAGGCACAATTGCTGCCGTGCTCATTAGCACTTCACGCGACTGGAAAGACCTGTTGACGGCGGTCGCTTGCCACCGCACGCTGGGCGGAGGCGAGTATTCCGCAGCTTGATGGAGTAGGTCATCCGGTTGTCGCGAGATCAGTGGGCAGACTTGGCCGTTTGGTGCATTCGACTGTTAGATCCCGCACACGGCCTGGTCATGTTTAACGCCTTAATCGGTGCCTGTCGCCAGTTCCGACGGGCTGGAGGATGCCTCGGCGTGCGCTTCCAGGACGAGGTCCAGCAGGCCAGGGAATCGCCGGTCGAGCTCCTCCCGGCGGAGCCAGTTTCTGTGCCGGTTGCCCTGCGCTTCCTGTCTAATGATTCCGGCCTCTCGGAGGACGCGCCAATGCCGGGTCAGGGCCGATTTTGTGACGCCGAAGTCGGAGTTGCTGCACCCGGTGCCCGGCTCTGCGGCGATGAACTCGACTATTGCGCGCCGGGTTGGGTCGTTCAGAGCGGACATGACGGCGAACAGGTTGAAGTCCTCCTCGGCTGGGATTGTCAACGGATTGGACAAGCGGCTGGCCATCGTATTGCTCTTTCCATCGTTGTTCCACCAGAACCAAGATGTACACATTTGGGTGTACATCAAGTAGGCTTCTTGTACACGAATAAGTGTACATCGGGTCCGCGCTTGTCGGGTGGGACCAACGAACGAAGGAAATACCTATGAAGATCACCGTTATCGGAGCTGGAGCTATCGGCGGCAACCTCGCGCGTCGTCTCAGCGAAGCAGGTCACGACGTTCTTGTCGCTGACGCCCGCGGGCCGGAGGTCGTGGCTGAAGAAGTCCTGGCCGCTGGCGCGCGTGCCGCTGAGGTGGACGGATCGGTCGCGGACCGCGACGTGATAGTGCTGGCGATCCCGTTCTCGGTACAGCCGGGTCTGGCCGATCTCTTGGCTGGTGCCTCTGAAGACACGATCGTTGTCGACACGTCGAACTATTACCCCTACATGATGGGCCGGTTGAGGCAGTAGATAGGGGTCAGGTCGAAAGTGATTGGAGCCAGGAACAGCTCCGTCGTCCTGTTGTGAAGGCATGGAATGCAGCCCTCGCCGGTACCCAACAGACAAAGGGGCTTCCTGCAGGATCTCCAGGTCGAATCGCAATTCCTGTTGCTGCGGACTCCGTCGAGGCTCGCGCAACGGTGATGCAGCTCGTCGACGACACTGGCTTTGACCCCTTCGACGCCGGCGTGATCGCGGACTCGTGGCGTCAGCAGCCTGGGACCCCCCCGGCATACTGCACCGAGCTCGGCCTAGAGGACCTCGCAAGGCTATTGCCGCGGCCGAGAAAGACAAGGCGCCGGTCACTCGTGACCGCCTCATCGAGTACTTCGGCTCCTTCGAGAAGATGCCGTCGCTGGACGAAACGGTCGCCATCAACCGCGCAGCACACAACTAGCAACTACCAGACGGCGAACATCGTGGGGCTACTGGCCGGCTGGGCAGTCATCATCACCACATTCGTGTAAGGCGGATGAAACAAAGAAGCGGCCACTCTGTCCTTGTTGCCTCGATGAAGGCGAGGAACCGCGGCTCGTGACCGACACCCACGCCAACACCATGATCGGCTTTTGCGCCGCTCAGTAGGAGAGACATTTTGATCCGACATATCGTATTGTTCCGCGTTGTCGAAGGCACACCGCCGGAGCGCCTGCAGGAGGCGGTTGATCGCCTCGAAGCACTCGTCGGTGTGATCCCCCCGGCCTGCGGTCACTAAGGGCAGGCATCGACGTCGGGGTCCAGGGCAACTTTGATTTCGGCCTCGTCGCCGAACTCGAAGACCGCGCCGCCCTCGAGGCGTTCTCGACAGACGCCACTCATATGGACGTGGCTTTGTTCATCCTTGAGTTCCGCGAGCGTGCCGACATCGCAATCCTCGATCTCGAAATTTGAGGCAATGGGCGGGGGCTCCTGAACCAGTGGTTCAGGAGCCCCCCCGAAAAGCTGTGGGGGGGAGCACGACCAACCTGTCTCCGGCCCCCCCACGGACCCTGCCCGGCGGCAGGAGCGTCAGGTATGGATTAGCACTGCGTGCTGCACTTGATAGCTCAAGGACGCTGTTGCGTCATCAGTGTGAGATGAATCCGCCATCGATAACCAGCTCAGTACCGGTGATGAACTTTGCCTCATCCGATGCCAGGTAGAGCATGCCGTAAGCGATGTCCGAAGCCTCACCGGCGTGGGGGCGGCAAAGGAACAGTTCCAGGGTTGGCCAGTGATTCCTTCGTGAGCCCGTAGCTACGGGTCATGCCGGTGTCGATGGGACCTGGATGCACCGAATTTACCCGGATGTTGTCCTTGGCAAACCACTGGGCAGTGTGTTTTGTCAGGGAGCGGACGGCCCCCTTTTGACGCGGAGTACGCAGCGCTGCCACCGTCGGATGCGCCGCCGACCATCCCGGCGATGGATGACACGTTCACTATGGAGCCGCGGCCAGCGGCCTGCATCACCGGAATGACATGCTTCATTCCGAGCCAAGGTCCGGTGACGTTGATGGCCATCACCTTATTCCAATCCTCAATCTCGGCCTCGAGAACGCCCTTTGCCATGGCAATGCCCGCATTGTTGATGAGGATGTCAACCGTGCCCCATTCGGCGAGTACGTCGTCAACTACACGTTTCCAGTCTTCAGCAGAGGAAACATCGTGCGTGCGGGCGATGGCCTCGCCGCCGTTTCCGGTGACTTCTTCGACCGCCTGTTGGAGTGCCTCCGTGGAGATGTCGGTCGCCACAACCCGCGCCCCCCCTCGGACACGAACAGCTTGAGGCAGATAGTCCCATTCCGCTGGCTGCACCCGTGATGATGGCGGTCTTGCCGGCCAATCGAGACATATTGATCGTCCTTCTTTCATGTGGATTCTTCAGCAGATGCCGTTGACGAGACGGGTCAGGCTTCCCCCCCTGACCGCTTCCGTGACCGTGTATAGGCGTCCAGTGATACGGCTGCGAGCACGATCACACCGAGGCTACCTCTTGAGTCGCCTGTGGAAAGGCCAGGATGTCGAAGACGTTGTTGATAGTTCCAAAGATCAGGATGCCAACGAGGGTTCGCCACATGGCGCCTTCTCCGCCGAGTAATGAAGTACCGCCGATGATGACGATCGCGATCGAGTTGAGTGTGACGCCGACGGCCACGCCTGGCTGTCCGACGCCGATGACCGAGCCCAGGACGATTCCCGCCAGCCGCCAGCATCGCCGTCAGTACGTAGGTACTTGCCCGAAGTGAGATCACGGGCAGTCCGGCCAGTCGTGAGGCTTCATTATTGCCGCCGATCGCGTAAATTCCCCCCCGGCCATACACAGTCTTGGAAAGAGCGAACCATCCTGCTGCGACGAGGATCGCGAGCAGCCAGACAGAAAGCGGGGCTCCCAGGAAGTCCTGGTCCGAGAGAAAGTCGTAGCCTCCTGCGGCCATGGGGACTGGTTTGGAGTTGGTGAACAGCAAGGTCAGGCCGCTGAATAATGAGGCAGTCGCAAGAGTTGCGATGAACGCATTGACCTTCGCTTTCGTGATGAGGAGGGCGTTGATCAGGCCTAGAAGGAACCCGATCGCCAAGGTGATGAGTATCGCCAGCCCCGCGGGCATCATGTGGGACAGAGTCGCGTAGGAAACTCCACCTATTGCCAGTACGGCGGCCACCGAAAGATCGAACCCTCCGGCGATGATGATGAACGTCATCCCTACGGCGATGATGCCAACCGGAGCGTTCTGGGTCAGGATGTTGACCAGGTTCCCGGGGGTTGAGGAAGCGCGGATTTAGAATGACCGCAGTAATGACGAGGATGACGAGCACCCAGACCATCCCCCCCAGGCTCGCAGCCCGCTCCCTTAGATTGATTCCCTTCTTTCCCGGCACGTTTGGAGCAACGGTGACGTCCCTGTCGATGGTGGCGCTCATGCGATCTCCTTCAATCCAAATGCAGCGTTTAATACGTCTTCCATAGCGATCTGTTGATCTTCGGTTCGCTCAATGAGGCCCATACTTTGGCCTTTGGCAACGACCAGTACCCGATCGGAAACCGCCAGCACTTCCTCGAGTTCTGAAGAGACCACGACGACGCCGACCCCCCCTTCGTCGGCCATTTTGCGCAAACTTTCGAGAAGCTCGCCTTTCGCGCCGATATCGATGCCGCGCGTGGGCTCGTCGGCGAGGAGTACCCGCGGACGGTCATAAAGCCAGCGTGCCATCAGCAGCTTTTGTTGGTTGCCGCCGGAGAACCTGTCGCTGCGTTCTCCGAGCCGGGCGGTAGGGAAGTTCAGCGTTGAGGAAGCTGCGGCGACCATTGCACGGAGTTTGCTCCGCCGGATCACGCCCCCCCGGATGAGGCTGCGCCCAGATTGGAGAGAGCGATGTTGTCCGCGGCGCTGCGGAGCAAGACGAGACCTTCTCCCTTGCGGTCCTCGGGTATCAACCCGATCCCGAGCTTGCGCGCTGCCCGCACTGTTCGCGGCCAAGCCTGCTCGTCGCCGGAGAGACGAATTGTTCCCCGGGCGGTGGGTTCGCGCCGGCGATTGCACGCAGTAATGCTGATCGGCCCGAACCTACGAGACCGGCAATGCCGAGGATTTCCCCCCCGGGTTTCACTTCCAGATCGATGTTCTCGATGACACCTGGAACGGTGAGCCCAACCACTTCAAGAATCGGGGGGGAGGCGTTCGAGTCAACGGGTCTCGAGTGAATTTCCACGGGCTTATCCATGAGTACCCGACCAAGTGTCTGATCGCCACGCTGCTCGCCGAGCATAGCGCGCACGAGCTCGGCCCGGGTAAGTTCCCCCCCTCGCGCGCTCGTAACGATGGCCCGACCATTCCGGAAAACTGTGACCCTGTCGGCGAGCCTTTCGATTTCGTCGAAGTTGTGGCTCACGATCACGATGGTGACGCCGCGCTTGCGTAGCCCTTCGATTGCTTTGTAGAGCGCCTCACGTTCCTCGACGGCCAACGACGCGCTTGGCTCATCGAAAAGGATGACTCGAGGATCGACCACGAGAGAGCGCATGATCTCAAGCAACTGCTGCTCGGCCACCGAAAGGGTGCCCGCAGGTACGCCGGCCGGAACCACCCCCCCGACCTCCAACTGGGCGCACAGTTGGACGTACCTACGGCGCATTTCGCTGGCGGAAAGGACGCCGAAGCGGGACAGGACAGATCCCAGGAATACGTTCGCTGCTGCATCCAGATGCGGGATGATCGTGAGTTCCTGGTAGATGGCCGAGATGCCGCTTCGGCGTGCAGCGCGCAGGTTTCCCGATTCAAGCGGTTCACCGAAGACTTCGAGGACGCCACCGTCAAAGTCGACTCGTCCGGCGATCGATCCCAGTGCAGTTGACTTGCCTGCTCCGTTTTCGCCGATCAGAGCGTGGACTGTTCCTTCGTGGATTGCTACGTCCACGTCGATCAATGCGCGGGTGGCCCCGTAGGTCTTCGATACCGCTTTGAGCGCGACAGCGATAACCGGTTCCGATTGCGAAGCTCCATGGCCTGTTCTTCTTTCTAAGCGGGCTGGGGCGACGTTCGAGGGAACATCACCCCAGCTCTTTGCTGGGAGAATTGTGGCGCTAGCGCAGTTCGGAGGGCAGTTCTGTGATCGTGTCCTTCGTGACCACAAAGGGATTCTTTGCAGTGCCTATGACCGAGTCGTCCACAAAGCGTGTGCCGGAGTCCCCCCCTCGCTGCGCGGCGGCGATGGAGTTGAGGTTTGCCTTCATTTGGTTGTACGGGAAGAGCATCGTGGAAAGTTGAACGCTGCCGGCTTCCAGTTGTTGGATCTGGAATTTGCCGAATCCGACGTCCGCAACGTGGATCTTCTCCGAAAGACCAGCGTCTTTTTCAGCCTGAATGACGCCTTGGGTGAGGTCGGGCGATGATGCAGACAGGATGAGCGTGGTGTCCGGGTGGCCCTGCAGGTAGGTCTGGGTTTTGTTGTACGCGTCGGTTGTTGTCCAGTCGGTGTAGATCGTGTCAATTGAATAACCGGTGTTGTCGGCGGCGAGCTTTGCCATCGCGGCTTCTGTGACACGGGTCTGGGTATTGACCGCAGGTCCTAGAACGGCAACTACTTTCTGCTTACCTGGGTTTGCCTTTGCCGTGGCCGCCAACCATCCGTCGACGTAATCGCGGGTGGTGTTGCTGCCCACGAAATTCAAGGTGCCCGGGGCCCAGACTTCATCAACGGTTTTGCCGGCTTTGTTTGCGCCGTCGTCGCACAGGGGTGAGCCTGAAATCGACGTGAGGATATTGGCCTTGGCGAAATCATTGGTCAACAGCTTGCAGGACATGACGCCGTCCAGGGCCATTACTACTGCTGCGTCGAAGTTTCCGGAGGTCATGGCTGTCTGCATCTGGTTCAGTTGCTTGTTCGGGTCATAGCCTGCGTCAAACAAGGTCATGTCCATGCCGAGTTCGGTGGCGGTCTCCTTGGCTGCCCGTTCCTGTTCGATACCAAACTCATTGGCTACACCTGGAATAAAAACGGCGACCTTGAGGCCGGGGCCGGTCTTCAGGTTCACTGTCATGTCGTTGCCGACATCGACTGCGACCGTCCCTGCCGGACCTTGATTGCCTGGGTTATCGCTGGTGCTTCCACCGCAACCGGCTAAAGCGATCAGCATTGCCGTGGATCCCGCGGCCAGCATGGCCCGCGACTTGGTTGTACGCATAATAATTTCTCCTGGGTTGCCTCGTTCCGGCGCCTTGGGCGGCCGGCCTGCATGTGATGTGTCGCGGAGCTTCTTTGCTTTGCGATCTGGATGTCTTGCGCTGTTGCTGTTGCTGTTGTCTTGCGGGTTAGCGCAGTTCGGCCGGAAGTTCGGAGATCGATTCTTTGGTGATGGTGAATGGCTTTTTGCATCGCCAATCACTGAGTCATCCACGAAACGGGGGGCCGGTATCCCCCCCGCGTTGGGCTGCGGCAATGGCCTCCAGCGATACCTTTATCCCGTTGTATGGGAAGAAGAGCGTCGAGAACTGGATATTTCCCGCCTCTATCTGGTCGATTGAGAACTTGCCGAAACCCTGATCCACAATGTTGACCTTTCCGAGAAGGCCGGCGTCTTCTACGGCCTTGACGACGCCTTGTGAGATGTCTGGCGTGTACATGGACAGGATGAGGGTGGTGTCCGCATGTCCTTGTAGGTGGGTCTGCATCTGGTTGTACGTGCCAGTAGTCGTGTAGTCGGTATTGATGGTGTTGATCGTGTAGTCGGGGGTTGTCCTTTGCGAACTTTGCCAAAGCAACTTCAATGACCCGCGTTTGGGCGGCAACTGCCGGACCGAGAACCGCGACGACGTTCTGCTTGCCCGGGTTGGCTTTTGCTGCCGCGGAGAACCAGCCATCGATGTATGCGCGCGTGTTGTTGCTACCGACAAAGTTCATGGTGCCCGGCGCCCAGACCTCGTCCGCTGACTTACCGGTCTGATTTATGCCGTACTCACACAGGGGCGTGACATTGTTCACCACCAGAATGTTGGCCTTCGGGTAGTCCTCGGTGATCGTTTTGCAAACAACCGTTCCGTCCAGCGCTTGCACCACCGCTGCGTCGTAGCCCCCCCCGACGCCAGTGCTGTCTGCATTTGGTTGAGCTGTTGACTCGGGTTATAGCCTCCGTCGAACAATGTCATGTCCATGCCGAGATCCTTGGCCGTCTCTTTCGCGGCGAGCTCCTGGGCCTGCCCGTAGGCATTGGCAACACCAGGAAGGAAAACCGCGACCTTGAGGTTGGGGCTGGTCTTCAGGTTGATCTTCATGTCATTGCCGACGTCGATCGCGACAGTGTCGGCGGGGGGGTCTTGGCTGCTTGCGCTTTCGGCGCAAGCAGCCAAGGCCAGGAGCGCCGCCGTCGAAACGGCGGTGAACATCATTCGCGACTTCATTGTGCGCATTTTTCTCCTTGCGTTTGTTGGCACGTGGGTAGCGTGCGTTCCCGGTCTCCCATACATCCGGCCGACGCCGTTGTCGGCCGGATGGGTGACTCACCGCCAGCTTCTTTGCTTGGCGATCTTGGTGGGTGCCATGCCGACGCTACTTGTGTTTGAGGTCACACGTCAAGGAAAACTTGCATATTATGTTTTTAGCTTTCGCAATACGCGTGTTTGGGCGGTTGCGGCAGATCTCCGCCGTCTCTCGAAAGGCATGGTGGAGCGACACCTCCGGATCGGGTGAGCGGTGTAGAGGGGTGTAACCCTAATCAAGGTGTGGGATTCGGCGCGTACAAACTGACACTTGGAGTCAGCCTGAGGCTCCGGCGCTCTCCCATTTGTAAGTCATCCAAACCTCATATCCATCGGACTTGCTGATGAGCTGTCGCTGATTCACGCCATCGGACGCGAGCCAAAGGATCTCGTCGTCGACAGTCACGGAGTCGACGATTCCAGTCCGGACAAACCGTCCGTGGATTCGTATCTGTACTGATTCCCCCCCGAGGGGGGGGAACCAATCGTCTTGCCTGTGGTAAGTCATTGTCTTGTCCGTTTGTTAGTAGCTGTTCAGCGCTCGCCGGGGAAGTTCCCCCCCTGGGTGCGTACGCCTCAGAGGCCGGTGAGAGCCCCCGGACTGCGGAACTGCTCACCGGCCAAGTGCCATAGGCCCGCCCCCCCTGGAGACACGCCACGTGGGTCAGTTGACGGTCCCCCCCCTAGTGACTTGGAACATGGACCTTCGTTGGATCAGTCTCTGTGTCCACTGCATGCAGGTCGGTGATGCGCTTGGGTGCCAGCAGTGCCCAGATGATCACGAAGACCGCGATGATGACGGCTGAGGCTATGTAGATGCCGGCAAAAGTCGCCTGCGGAATGAACCCGTCCGCGCCGGGAGCCAGGACGTTCAGGATGATCGCGACGGCAATCATTGCTCCGACGAACTGGATGATGTTCTGCATGCCAACAGTCACGGCCATGTTGTCCTGGCGACCTGCGGCCGCAACGAGGGTGTATCCGGTAGTCAGGCAGCTGAGGATTGTGAGGGCGTACAGGAACACCCACAGCCATGACAGCACATGTGGCCGTGGACCAAGGCCAGCCCAAGGAAGACAACGACCGCGGCGGATCCAGAAATGACCAGGACGGTCTTCGGCCCCAACTGCCGGAGGCCCCCCCATCGGGTCCAGATGTATCCCAGGCCTGCTCCTGGAATCATCGCAAGCAGTACGTACGAGGAGTCGAGGGCGGACAGGCCCTGCCCGTACCCGGACGACACCGGAGTCTGGAGCCATGCCGGCAGCACGAGGAATATGCCCTGTCCAACGAGACTGATCAGGAGAATTCCCGAATAGCCGATGAGCGTCTGGCGGATATCCATGTTGCGAAATGACACCAAGGTTCCTGCGTGCGGCGCTGCTGAATGATCCAAGCAGCCAGTGTCAATGCACTTACGATGAATGCGCCGAGTACCAGAGGTGAAGTCCAGCCTTGGGCCGGTCCTTCAGCAATACCGATCAGGAGTGCTGTGACCCACAGGCCCAGCCCGAGCGCACCGAACCAGTCCAACTGGACTATGGCGCGGGCGGTGGCGGGCGTCTCGGGTGAGTTCAGGGCGAGGAGCAGCATCACCCCGTATAGAGCGAAAGTCACCCAGAAGACGGTCTCCCACGCAGGCCCATTCCAACGATGAGGCCGCCGGCAATAAGTGCTAGCGGTGTGAAGATTGCCATAACTGTCGAGAGCACCAGCGAGACCAGCCGGATTTGCCGGGCGGTAGCCCGCGGACGCAGGAGTCCCCCCCAGCTCAGTGGAATCGTGACCGCGAGGCCCATGAGGAACCGGCCCGTGACCAAGGGCCAGAAACCGTTGGCAGTTGCACCCAGTGCGCATCCGACCAGTGCCAGGATGATGAGCCTATGAGAACTTTGCGATGCCCGAAGATGTCGCCCATACGGGCGGTCAGGCTGACGGAGATTACACTGCCCATCATCAGCGCGTTGAGGACCCAGCCGATTTCCGAGCCCGTTAGACCTGATTCGGTCGCGATCACCCCGATGAGCGGAGCGAGGATCCCGTACTGGATATCGAGCGTTATGCCGCTCAGCAGGAGTAGGGAAATTATTGGTGTGCTCCGGCTGGCGCGCGGCTCCACCGATGTAGCTTGTGTCATCTTTGACCACCTTTTGTTTGACGCCCAGCAGCCGCTGGGGGTGTTCCTGACCGCGGACAATAGCGCACAGGACCGCAGGAGCCGGGGCTCATCATTGGTTCGATGAGGCGCCGACGCCGACGCCATGCATTTTGTCCGGCGGAAGAGCCCGGCATCTTTGCCGGGCTTGCGCAGGCTTCAACGTTAAGTTGGGGGGGCGGCGTCAACCCGACACGGCAATCAACGCCGTATGCCTGGGAATGTACGCCAGGTACGTCGCGCTTTCGAAGGGTGGTCCCATCTGGTCTAAACGCTGGGACTGACGTTGTTCTTGTAATGGGAAGCTTCCCGGTAGGCCGTCGGTGGCATCCCCCCCTTCCACCGCTTAAAGGCGATGGTGAAGCTGGCCGGTTCCGTGTAGCCAAGCCTGCGGGAAATCAGCGCCACCGAAAGATCTGTATTCGAGAGCCAATCGGCAGCAAGGTCACTCAGGGTCTTGTCCCGGAGTTGGGCGAAGTCGTCCCCGGTCAGCTCGAGCTTGCGCTGCAAGGTCCGGGGGGGAGACCCGAAGTGTTGCGGCGACATTTGCCAGCTTGCGGTTAAGTTCCGGAGCGGTCCTTATTGCCTTCGCGACGGTGTCGGGCCAGTCCCCGGTTGCCTGAGAGTGTCGACAATCTGGTATCCGCTTTGATCCATGACGCATGCTGAAACGCGTTGCCGAAGGGGGGGAGCTCCTGTGTTGAGGTTGTGGGGGGGTCCCACCACAGCCGCAGGGTTTCGGCGTCGCAGTCGATATTGCAGGGGGGGACATTTGCTGTTAGTTCCGGTGATGCCTCGGCCAGGGGGAAGTCAATTCGGGTGAAGGGAAAAGGGCTGCCGAAGAGCCAGCTGAAATTGCGCGCGATGAAACAGAGGTCGCGGTAAACGCTGAAGGGGGATCAACTCTTCCGGGGGCATCTGGGTAGGTGAACTCCATTCCCGTAACGGTCCCTTCCGCTGTCCTTAGCGACGCCAGCTCGAACAGGGCAGGGCCGTAGTCAGTGGTACTGGCAACTTCCACCCAGGCTTCGATGGTTGGTGCAGTAGCGAGGGCCAAGCCCCTAACCCCAAAGGAGCCTAGCGAGTAGGCGTTCGCCGCCCGCACCCAGAGATCAGTACGATCTCGTGTGAGACCAACAAACTGAAGTTGAAAAGCCAACTCCTTCCTCGCTGGAATGGTGCCTCCCGGGCGGTTCACAGCGTCAGGGTCTATTTCTGCATTCGCCAAGGCGATTGCCAATCCAGGTTTGCGTCCTCCAGCAGTCCACGCAGTATGTGAACGCTAAAGTTTGGTACCCGCAGGGTTTGATACGTTCCTCCTTTCACCGTTCCCACCCCCCTGCCGCGGGCAGCTGGCGCGTTTCAGTACGTTCAGGAGCGGTTCCGAGATGCATCGTTCTCCTCGTCTTTGTGGAGGGACGGGCTCCTGCTCGAATGCGTTTCGGATAATCCGAGTACAAGAAGCCTCGTGAAGTCACGTCAGTAGCTTTGCACCTCCAGTGGCAGTCAATAGACAAGCTGCCACGTTTGGCGCAGTTTCCCATCTACTTGGCGTTGCCTGTCATGCCGGCCCAACGCCGCAGGCTCTTAACGTTGAAACCAACCAAGCTCCGCAGTGGAGCCGAACAATCCAACAAAGGAGAGGAACGCGATGACACGCGAAGAAGCCTTCAAATTCTGCCCTGCTGACAGCTACGTGGAGCTCTACGGCAACCAGTGGCTGATCGTTCCATTTGCACCCGTCGCACAGCCCCAGTTCTTTGTTTGCAAACCAAGTCAGCGAAGCTCCCAAGCGCGGTAACTGACGGCGCCTTCGAAGCTAAAGCTGCAAGGTCTATGGGGGGGATCGTTCATCTTGTGATTGAGTGAAGCATGGCTGCCCCGATTGAGGACTATGCGCTGCTTTCGGATCTCCACACCGGACCCCTTATTTCCCGCCACGGCAGTGTCGACTGGCTCTGCTTCCCGCGTTTCGACTCGCCCTCGGTCTTTGCATCCCTGCTCGGCCAAGAAGACCACGGCCGGTGGCTGTTAGCACCGAGCCCGGCGGAGGCCGTCGTCGTGGATCGTCGCTATGTGGACTCGACATTCGTACTCCAGACAACGTGGCAGACCAATTCCGGAAAGGTCCTGGTGACGGACTTTATGCCGGTAGGTGGCGTCCATCCATCACTCGTCCGGCGAGTAACCGGACTCAGCGGAACAGTCTCTATGCATCAAGAGATACGAATCCGGCCCCAGTATGCCACCGTCCTCCCTTGGGTAAGCAGGATCCGCGACAGCATTGACGCCTCCGCAGAAATACATCTCGCCATGTCCGGTCCGGATGCTCTATCTTTGCGGGGCACCTGCCTTCCGCAAGCCGAAGACCACCGCCATGCGGGGGAGTTCACCGTTCAACAGGGGCAGAATGTCGACTTCCACCTAACATGGTTCCACTCCTACCAGGACGTGCCGCCAGCCATCGATATAGATGAATCCCTGGACGACACCACTCTCTACTGGACCACGTGGGCCGCCAACTGCCGCTATGACGGCCCTATCAGAGAGCAGTCAAGCGTTCACTCCTAGTCTTACGTGCTTTGACCCACTATGAGACCGGAGGCATTGTCGCCGCCCCCCCTACCACTTCCCTGCCAGAAGAGTTTGGCGGACCACGAAACTGGGACTACCGCTACTGTTGGCTGCGCGATGCATCCTTGACACTCGAAGCGATGTTGACGCACGGCTACGAATCCGAAGCCTGAAGTGGCGCAACTGGCTTCTGCGTGCGCTGGCGGGTGATCCGGAAGATTTGCAAATAATGTACGGCGTAGGGGGCGAACGCGACCTGAAGGAAAGGGAACTCCTGCACCTCCCCGGTTATCAGGACGCCCGACCCGTTCGAATCGGCAACGCAGCAGTCTTCCAGCATCAGGCCGATGTTGTGGGGGGAGGTGATGGTGGTACTGGAGAGGCTTCGCCTCGCCGGGGGGGCAAGGAAGATCATTTCTCCTGGGCTCTGCAGCGTGCACTCCTTGGGTCAGTGGACAAACACTTCGAGGAGAAAGACTTGGGATTGTGGGAAATGCGAGGCGCTCCCCCAGTACTTCACGCACTCCCGGGTCATGATGTGGGCAGCCTATGACAGCGGCGTACGGGCCGTCCGAGACCATGGACTGACTGGGCCGCTCGGGCATTGGGAACGGCACCGGGATCGACTGGCCGCAGAAATCATGGAACGGGGGGGATTCAACCGGGATTTGAATTCCTTCACTCAAACGTACGGCGGGGAGCAGACGGACGCTGCCTTGCTGGTCTTGCCACAGGTCGCTTTCTCGCCTATGACGACAGACGGATGCTGGGAACGGTCGCTCGGTTGGAAAAGGAGCTGCTCACCTCTGAGGGGCTGCTGATGCGATACCGCACCGAGACCGGCGTCGACGGGTTGGCTCGTGGTGAACATCCATTCCTCGCCTGCTCCTTTTGGCTGGTGGAACAGTACGCGCGTTCCCGCCGGCGGGCCGACGCCGAGAATCTTATGGATGCCCTGGTAGGTCTTTGCAATGACCTCGGCCTGCTGAGCGAAGAATATTCCATGGACGAGAAACGGATGGCAGGAAACTTTCCACAAGCCTTCTCCCACCTTGCCCTGATACGTGCCGCTGACGCGATGCACAGTCAGGCATCTAGGCCTCGGTTTTTTCCTTGTCCGCATAGCGGGACGCTTCCCTGTAGGCCGTTGGTGGCATCCCATTCCACCGCTTGAACGCGATGGTGAAGCTCGTTGGGTCCGTGTATCCAAGAGTGCGGGATATCCGCGCTACCGAGTGATCTGTTTTGGAGAGAAGATCGGCGGCGAGGTCGCGGAGCGCTTTGTCCCGGAGCTGAGCAAAGTCATCGCCGGTCAGTTCCAGCTTGCGTTGCAAGGTGCGGGGGGGGAGACCCGCAGTGTTGCGGCCACATTTGCGAGTTTGCGGTTGAGTTCGGGCGCGGTCCTGATGATCTTCATGACGGTGTCGGGCCAGTCGCCGGTTGCCCTGAGATCGTCAAGAATCTGGTGATCCGCTTTGAGCCATGCTTCGTGTTGGAAGGCGTTACCGAAGGGGGGGAGCTCGTGTGCCGAGGTTGCTGGGGGGGTCCACCAAAGCCGTAGTGCATCAGATCCGCAGTCGATGTCGCAGGGGACCAAGGCAATAGCTTCAGGGGGGGAAGCTTCCGCGAGTGGGAACTCGACGTGGGTAAACGGAAAGGGGGCTGCCGTACATCCACGTGAAAGTTCTGGCAATGACGCAGAAATCCCGGTAGACGCTGAACGGGACCAGCTCCTCGGGGGTGTCGGGATAGGTGAATTCCATGCCTGTTATGGAGCCGTCCGAAGTCCGGAGAGGCGAAATTTCCATCAGGCCGGGTGCATAGTCTGTTGAGCTGCCGGCCTCCACCCACGCAGCAATGGTCGGTGCGGTAGCGAGGGCCAATCCGCGAATCCCGAAGGACCCCCAGCGTGTAAGCCTGTGCTGCCTTGACCCAGAGTTCGACACGATCCTTTGTGAGAGCCACAAACTGAAGCTGGAAGGCCAGTTCCTTCTTTGCGGGAATAGTGCCTCCAGGACGGTCGATTGCGTCAGGATCTATTTCCGCGTTGGTCAGCGCAGTTTGCCAATCAAGATCCGCGTCCTTCAACACGGCACAGAGTCCGTGAACGCTGAAGTTGGGTAGTCGCAGATTCTGGTAAGAGCTAAGTTTCACTGCTGCCCCCTTTCACCGTTGACGAAGAGGCGCTTCCGGTTTTCAGGGTCCAGGGCAATGAGTCGGAGTGGCCCAGCATGTGAAGCACGTCACCAGCTTTGCATCCCACGCCATGTCTTCACAAGAGGCCGCGGCTGACGCGGTTTCCCATCTGTTTGGCATCTCTTTCCATGCCGCCTGCCTCGTGGAGACACCTAACGTTGAAGCCCTGAGCAAGGGCCGGCAGTGAAGCCGGTGCACTGATATCAAAGGAGATCCGGTGAGTATGTCCATCACTCAAAGCTTGGAAGCTGCAATCACTGCAGACGAATTCAAGGCGGCATTCCGCAACCATCCCGGTGGCGTCGCTGTCATCACTGCAGATGCCGGCAATGGGCCGGTTGGCTTGACGGCAACGTCGGTCATTTCGGCCAGTGCCGAACCAGCGATTCTGGCGTTCTCGGTCTCGGAATTCTCGTCCAGCACCCCGACTATCCTCAGCGCCGATACTGTCGTCGTGCATTTTCTCAGCGCTGAGCAGGTGGGCATCGCAAAACTATGTGCGACCAGCGGAATCGACCGGTTTGCGGATACCTCGCTCTGGTCCCGTCTCGAGACCGGGGGAACCATACTTCGTCCAGGCGGGGGTCCTGGATCCGGGGCAGGATCGTCAACTCAATGAACGCCGGCGGATCAACCATTGTGGCGATTGAGGCCCTCGAGGCGTCGCCGGCGCTCTCTGGCGATGCCGAGCCGGGAACGCCGCTCGTTTATCACAATCGCGCCTGGCATGCACTTGGCGAAGCCTCGCTGATCTAAACAGCCCCCCCTATCGAGACCACTTCTTTCCACATCCTTATAACTTCCTGAAAGGACGGCAATCATGAGCATCGTTACGAATGAATCTGCCACCGAAAACACCTTCGATCGCGACTTCGTTGCGGACTACACGGTAGAGCGTGACAAGGGCCCCCCATGGTCGGGGGGTGACAACGCCTTCAAGGTGGCCATTTTTGGGGCGAACGTTTCCACCGGGCAAGGCGGCCTGAACTTCGCCGAGAACTCCATCAAGCTTGGCAACTGGGGCGAAGTGCAGCATCTCGCGCAAAAGGCCGACCGGTACGGCGTAGACGGCTTCATCCCCCCCATCGCACGCTGGCAGGGGCTCGCTGGTCCCGACCGTCCCTGGGGGCGTCAGTTCGAGACGTTTACCTGGGCGGCGGGAATCGCCGCTGTAACGCAGAACATTCAGATCATCGCCACGTGCAACGTGCAGTTCATCAACCGGTACTTGGCGCCAAGATGGTGACCACCATCGACCACATCAGCGGTGGCCGCATGGGACTAAATGTCACAGCAGGCTACTTCAAGCCCGAGTACGACATCTTCGGTGTTGAGCTTCCCGAGCACGACGTTCGTTACGAACTCGCCGACGAATGGGTCGAGATCGCGGAGCGGCTGTGGGCGAACGAGGAGCAGGAGTTCGACTTCGACGGCCAGTTCTTCAACCTCAAGGGCGCGCAGGCGCATCCTAAGCCGGTACAGTCGCCGCGTCCGATGGTGATGAGTGCCGGTTCGAGTCCCGCAGGCAAGAGTTCGCATTCAAGCACGCAAACGTCCTGTTCGCGTCGGTTGCGACCGTCGAGCACAGCGGCGAGCTCACGCCGAAGCTGCGGCAGAAAGCCGATGCGGCCGGTCGCGAGGACCTGGGCCTGTGGGCCGGCGCGCACATCATCGTCAAGGACACCGAGAAGGAAGCACGCGCCTACGCGGACTACGTGACGCAGAGCACCGACTGGGAAAGCGCGCTTCGCTATCGCGAGATCATCCGCAACGGCACGCAGAGCTTCAACTGGGATGAGTACAAGCAGTCCGAGGACTACAAGCACGACGAGTCGGTGCAGGCCTTTGGCCGCGCAGCACTCATGCCGATCACCGGTACGCCGGAAATGGTGGTTGAGGAATTGCAGAAGTTGCAGGCCTCGGGCATCACGGGCATCTGCACCGGCCTCGTTGACTATGACGAGGGACTCGATCGGCTCAACGAGCAGATCTTCCCGCTGATGCGCGAAGCCGGCATGCGCGCCTGACCACGAAGCATTCATCCATCAAGGAGTGAACAGTGACGACTTTTCCTGATCCCAAGAAATTCCAACTTATCGTCGCAGGCCGAACGAGTCCGGCGAAGCGACTTCCTCGACGTCGGCCCGGCCGCCGAGTTCGAGTTCCCCCCCGGCGTGGCAGCCGGTGCCTTTTACTGGGCAGTGGACGGGGGCCACAGCAAAACCAACATTGGTGCCCCCCCGCCCAGCAAGGTCGCCCTTGCAGGCCCCCCCAACGGATCCACGTTCGGCATCAGCAGCTTCCCGGCGCACTCGTCAGGAGAAGTGGACGCGGAGACGCTCGATGAGAGCATGAGCGCCACCGATAACGACGGCGACGCCGGGATGCACGCGAGCGACACCATCGACTACGAAGTGGTCATCTCGGGCAAGGTGGACCTCGTGCTGCCCGGCGGGAAGAAGCGCACGCTCGCTCCTGGAGACCTTCTGGTCATGGCAGGCGTACCCCCCCACGCCTGGAAAAATCCGTACGACGAGGACTGCGTTTACGTCGTCGTCACTGTCGGTTTCAACACTCATGAGGTCTCATCATGAGCCTAACCTCACCGGGCAAGGCGCTACGAGCAGTCTTCGACAGTCCCGAAACGGCGCTGGTGCCTTTCGGCGCACTGCCGCTCCACGCGCAGATGGCTCAACACGCAGGTTTCGACGCATTCCAGCTCTCCGGCGGCATGTCTGCCTGGTGGCAGGGTGTCTCGGACACGGGATGGCTCACCCTGACAGAGGTGGTTGAACATGCTAAGCGGACTGCCCGCGCCGCCGACATTCCCATCTATTGCGACGCAGATACCGGCTTCGGAGCACCGATCAACGTGCAGCGAACCGTGTCAGAGTTCATTGATGCGGGAGTTGCCGGGATCCACATCGAGGATCAGCGGGAGCCCAAGAAATCAGGCGGTGTAGCCGGAATCGAATTGGTGTCCGACGCTGAGGCCATTGGGCGGCTCAACGCCGCCGTCGATGCCCGCGACAAGTTTGACAAAGACTTCGTTATCGTTGCGCGCACCGACGGCTACGGTGCCGCGGGTGGCGGCGTGGAGGAGGCGATCCGTCGTGCACAGCTCTACAAGGCCGAGACCGGTGCGGACGTCATCTTCTACGAGGGATTCCACACCTGGGAGCAAGCCGAACTCGCGCTGAAGGAGACACCCGGACCAGCCTACGCCGTCGGGGTACCACTGATTGGACGCAAGACGGTGGCCGAGATGACTGTGATCGGCCAGGCCATCCAGCCGGTGGCCTTCGTGCTTCCCGGTGTCAAAGAAGTGTGGCGCCTGCTCATGCAGGTCAAGGAATCAGGTGAGGCCACCGCCATTGGCGACTACATCGACCGCTTGAATGAAGACCCGGACAGCATCGGTTGGGGGGGAGCCATGCTCGGACGTCCCTCCACCGACTACGTCCGTGAAACCGAGGACAGATTCATTCCTCAGGAATCGCGGAGGGACTACGACAACAACGTCCACGTAGGGGGAGAGCTACTAATGAACAAGGAGAAAGTGATGTTGGAGGACAAAGCCGGACTCGTCACAGGAGCGGGCTCCGGCATTGGCCGGGCGAGTGCTCTGGCGTTCGCAAAGAATGGCGCGCGCGTCATGGTGTCCGATATTGATGAGAACGCGGGACGTGAAACGGTCGAGCTCATCACGGAATCCGGTGGTGAAGCTGACTTCTTCAAGTGCGACGTCAGCGAAGAGGAACACGTCAAGGGCCTCGTCGACGCGACCGTATCAAGCTTTGGCAAGCTGGACTTCGCTTTCAACAACGCCGGAATGAACGGCGTCTTCGCACCCATAGGCGAGACTGACAGCGCGACCTGGGATCGGGTCATGAAGGTGAACTTGTACAGCACCTTCTACTGCCTGAAACACGAAATAAACTCGATGCTGAAGACCGGAGGCGGCGCGATTGTCAACACAGCCTCGGCCGCCGGCCTGATAGGAATCGCGAACAACGCGCCCTACACCGCCTCGAAATTCGGCGTGGTCGGCATGACGAGGAACGCGGCCATGGACTACGGTCCTTGGGCATCCGCATCAACGCCCTCACGCCAGGGTCAACGACAAGTCCAATGATGAAGAACGCCTTCGAACAGAACCCTCCGGAATTTCGGGAGAGCATTCTGGCGGCGATTCCATTGCGCGCTTGGCCGAACCCGAGGATCAGGCAGATGCGGTGGTGTGGCTCTGCTCCGATCAGGCCCGCATGGTCAGCGGAATATCCCTGGCCGTGGATGGCGGCTGGCTGGCTGGAAAGTAAGCCGCTACGAACCCGGAAAGTAATAGGCAGGGCCTACCTGCTTGTCGGAGACATGGAGTGATCGAAATGAACAATCTTGATTTCAATGGCCGCGTGGCAATAGTCACCGGCGCAGGGCAGGGAATGGGCCGCGAACACGCGAAAATGCTCGCTTCCCGAGGGGCACGCGTGGTGGTCAACGACGTCAATGCGGAGAACGCGGCCCAAGCCGTAGCTGAGATAACCGAGGCAGGCGGCACCGCCGTGGCTGACAGCCACAACGTCGTCTCTGCTTCATCGGACATCGTCCAAACAGCCCTGGATTCCTATGGACAGCTTGACATCGTTGTGAACAACGCCGGAATCAACGCCTTCGGTCGTTTCTGGGAGATGGAAGCCGACACATGGTGGCGCATCTTCGACGTGGCCGTCAAGGGCGTCGTTGGTGTCTCGCGTGCAGCCATGCCGCACCTCATCGCCTCCGGCAGCGGCCGTCTGATCAATATCTCCTCAAACGGGGTCATGGGTGTTCCGACTGACTCTGCCTACAACGCGGCCAAGGCCGCGATCTGGGGGGGTCTCGGTATCACCCTCGCGGCCGAGGCTCGCGAGGTGGGAGTTCAGGTCACCACCCTGATGCCCGTTGCCTTGACTCCCATGACCGAGGACGCGTTCCCCAATCCCGTTATTAAGGACGCCATGCGCACCGCTGTTCCGGCGAGCTCGGTGTCAGCTTTCGTGACGTGGCTCGCACACCAGGACACGACAGTTTTCGGCGAAACCTTTGAGATCGCCGGTGTGGCGGCCGGGCGGGTGGCGATCGCGGGCATGCCGCGCATGAAAGTCGAGGTGCCAACGCCAGAGAGCTGGGCCGACAGTGGTGAGACGCTCATGAAGGACGGCGAGCTGCGGGCATTTCGCAACGCCAGCGAGTCTTTCCGAGACCAAATGGTCTATTTGCACCCGAACTGGACGCCGTACTTCCCGCCGACGCAGCGGACGTGTCGAGGTAACCATCGCATCAAAGTCCGTACAGCAACAAGATCAACCACGCCAACCTCACAACCTACTAAGGATTCTCATGAAGATCGGCATTCTAGGAGCAGGATCAATAGGGGGGGCAACACTCGCCCGCAAACTGAGCGGGGCCGGCCACGATGTAAGGGTAGCCAACTCACGCGGCCCTGAAACCATCGGTCCACATATTGTGGCAGCGGGTGCCCGGCCGGTAGAAGCAAAGAACGTGGCCACCGACGTCGACGTCCTGATCACGTCCATACCGCTGAGCAGGATGCCCGAGGTCAGAGAACTCATCGCCGACCTCCCAGCGAACGCCGTCATCGTCGATACGTCCAACTACTACCCCCCCTGCGTGACGGGCGGGTGGAAGCCTTGGAAACCGGGAAGGTGGAAAGCGTCTGGATCACCGAACAGCTTGGGCGCCCCCGTTGCCAAAGCCTGGAATGCCATCACGGCCGGGTCCTTCGAAGCCTATGGAAGAGAAGGTGGCCATCCGGACAGGATCGCCATCCCTGTGGCCGCGGATCGTGACCACGACAAATCAGTAGCAATGGCCCTTGTGGAGGAGACCGGTTTCGATGCCTTCGATGCCGGTTCCTTGGCGGACTCTTGGCGCCAGCAACCCGGAGCGCCTGCCTATTGCACCGATCTCTCAGGCCGGAAACTACGCGAGGCCCTTGCTGAAGCTGAGAAGGATCGACTCCCGCAGCGACGCGACATCGTGGTTACGGCCCTTACCGAGCGCTTCCCGAGCTACACGGACGTCAGTCTCCACTACCTTGTCCGGCTCAACAGAGCCATCTACAGCTAAGACTGCGACAACCCGCAGTCGCCGCAGGTCAAGGAGCAGAAGTGAACCGCAAGGAAGATATCGTCATCGTGGGGGGGCTGCCAGGACTCCCCCAAGGCAAGTTAATGGGCCAGCTCGCCACGGTATCTGCCGTCGAGCTGGGCGGCGCCGCAATCGAAGCTGCCTTGGATAGGGCAGGCGTATACCCTGAATCTGTCGACGCTGTTGTCATGGGTCAGGTAATCCAAGCCGGGGGGGCCGGCCAGAACCCTGCACGTCAGGCCGCTGTCGCCGGGGGGGGAATACCACTCGGGGCACATGCTGTCACCGTCAATAAGGTCTGCCTGTCCGGGCTGAGCGCGATCATCGAAGCCAGCCGGCTGCTCCAACTTGGAGAAGCGGAAGTGGTCATCGCGGGCGGACAGGAATCAATGAGCAACGCCCCACATCTGCTTGCCGGTTCACGCGCAGGGCACCTATACGGGGGGGACACCCTACTGACAGACTCGGTTGCCCACGACGGGCTCACCGATGCCTTCGATCAGGAGTCAATGGGCATCAACACTGACCGTGCCAATGCCATGTTGGGCGTGAAGCGAGCCCAGCAGGACAGGGCCGCTGCAGACTCTCACCGCCGGGCGGCGGCGGCGCAGGATGCAGGGAACTTTGACGCGGAAATTGCTCCGGTCAAGGTGCCGCAACGTCGGGGGACCGGCCGAATTCGTCAACAAAGACGAGGGCATCCGTCCAGACACCAGCGAAGAGTCATTGAGTAAGCTTCGGCCGGCCTTCTCACCGACGGGAACCATTACCGCCGGCAACGCCTCCCCCCCGCTCACTGACGGCGCTGCCGCTGTCGTCCTCACTACCCGCAGCTACGCGGAGGAGCGCGGCCTAAAGATCCTCGCCGCACTTGGGGCCTGTGGACAAACGGCAGGTCCGGACACCTCGCTGCCGGACAAACCAGCCCGAGCCATTACCAAAGCGCTCAGCACCGCAGGATGGCGGGTGGACCAGTTGGACTTCGTTGAAATCAACGAAGCATTCGCCTCCGTTGCAATCCACTCCGCAGCGCAGCTGGGACTTGGCATGGACCGGGTCAACGTCAATGGTGGCGCCATCGCCTGGGACACCCCATCGGCGCCTCCGGGGGGGCACGCGTGGTCGTCTCGGCCGTGTACGAACTCCAGCGCCGCGGCGGGGGGGGCAAGACCGCCGTGGCCTTGTGCGGGGGGAGGCGGGCAGGGCGAAGCGCTGCTCCTCTCCCTGGCCCGGTAGCTGACGGGAGCACTGGAGCCATGAAAGAGGCTTCGTCGCACATCGCAACAAGGCGGACTGTATCGCCGAAATGGGGCAACTGCATGTCCTCGTTGCCAAACAGGCATTAAACGAGAACATGATCCGCTATTGCCGGGGGCATGGACCGCAAGGATCTTGACCTGACGAAATCCACCTACTGGCCAGAGTCGACCGAGGATCACGGCATGTATGTAGGCCTTTCCCACGAATTCTGCGACTGGGCCTATTCCCTGCGCCAGGGCTCCTCGCACAAGGCCAGCCACTACGTGACCAACATCCTCATCGACCTCAACGGCAACCAAGCCAAACGTGAAACAGCGTTCATCTACCGCACCGTTCCAACCGACGGCGGCCCTACAGACCTGCTCTTTGGCCGCTACCGGGATCTATGCGAACGCGCCAAGGGGGGGAGTGGAAGGTGCTTGCAAGGACGT
Source organism: Paenarthrobacter nitroguajacolicus JCM 14115 (assembly GCA_001313365.1). The sequence goes on along the minus strand of BBFS01000002.1, from coordinate 42,321 downwards.
GCGTCTGGGACGGGGGGGCGCAAAGACTCGCTGCAGAAGCCGACCCAGCAGAGCTGTTCGGAATCCCGCCCACATCCAACTTCGGCAACCGATATCCCCATGACCCGATCTACGCCCCTGACTGGGGGGCACAGCACCCCCCAGTCAAAACCATGAATGCAAAGGAGCATCCTTATGACTAGCGATCAGATTCTCGCTGGGAAGCATATTCTCATTACCGGCGCCGGACGCGGCCTCGGCGAGGCTTACGCTCGCGCAGCAGCCGCAGAAGGCGCCCGGGTGGTCGTTTCCGACATTAACGCCGAAAGCGCCGAAGCAGTCGCCGAGTCAATCAATCGGGATGGCGGGGGGAAGCCTGGCCATCGCGGCAGATGTGACTGACTGGGACAGCTGCCAACGGCTTGTCGCGCTCGCGGTAGAACGCTTCGGGAAGTTGGACGGCTGGTAAACAACGCCGGTTATTTGGAGACGGTGACTGCGGGCCAGGAGACGGCGGAGCACATTCGCCGCCATGTCGACATCAACGTCTGTGGTACTTACTTCATGTCAGTTCATGGTCTCGCGGCAATGGAGGGCAGCGGATCAATCGTGAATGTGACCTCGGGGGGGCTGTGGCTGGTCTCCGGATGATGAGCGCTTACGCGGCGGCGAAGGCGGCGATCGCTTCGTTGACGTTCGCTTGGGCCACCGAGTTCGGCGCCGATGGCGGGGGGGACATTCGGGTCAATGCCATGGCACCCCACGCTGACACCCCCCCGATGATGACTGCAGGGACGGAGGCGTACACAAAGTTCTTCGGCGGCAACCCCCGTTGCACCCCCCCACCCTCCACTAATGCTCCTGTGGTGCTCTACCTCCTGTCTGACCTCAGTAAGGGAGTAAACGGTCAGGTAGTCCGTTTTGCGAACGGGCATGACCTGATGCTGCTTTCACATCCCGCCATCGTGGACTCCGCACTTACCCGTGAGACATGGACGCCCCCTTGATGTCAGTGCTGCGTTCGATGATGTGTTGCGCGACAGGATGCAGCCGTGCGGCCAGTTGACGTACGTTGACTCCCGCAGCATCGATCCGGAACTGACGGAGTTTGCAGGGGCCAGCCAGTGAACGAGCGAAACGAACCCGCGAAGCAAAGTGTCGACGTCGTGATTATCGGAGCCGGCCCGGTGGGGGCTTTCGGCGGCGATCCTCTTGGGACGGTTCGGCGTCGATACCCTCGTGGTTGAACGACGAACAGAGCGATCACGGCACCCCAGGTCAAGGGCGGTCAGTTGCCGCACCATGGAGGTGTTTCGCGAACTTGGGCTCGCTGAAGAAGTCCGGGCAGCCGCGCTTCCCGGCGGACCAAGGCGCCTTCTGGGAAGTGACGTCGTTTCGCCGTGGCGCTCCGTTGTCACCAGCAATGCATATACGAACGATTCGGCGGACACCAGTTTGGGTCCTGAGACTCTGGATGTGGTGCTGTGTTCCCAAGACGTGCTCGAGCCGATCCTCGTTGACGCGGCCCAGGCTCAGGAATCCGTCGCGGTGGAGTTCGGCAAGACGGTATCGACTGTCAACGACACCGGGGGGAAGAAGTCCTGGTGTCCATACTCGGTGACACAGGCCTGCAGGAGGTAGCGGCGAAGTACGTGATCGCGGCCGACGGCGCTGCCAGCCAGGTGCGCACTGCGCTGGGGGGATCGGGACGACGGGTGAACAGGACCTGCAGACGGCGGTGAGCGTGTTGTTCCGTTCACCCCTAATCCAGCGGCGCACGGGCGATCCATCGAGCTTCATTTACCTTGATAACCCGGACACCATTGGGGGGGCCGTGGTGATCGCTCCAGTGGACGCAACTGATCGGGTGGCGATGCTTGGCCGCCCGCTTGTCATGGACCGGGTTCCTTTTGAGGACATTGACTGGACGACGCAGATCCTGGACGCTATCGGCGATCCCCCCCATGAGTCAGTGGAGCTGATGGACGCCAGAACGTGGACGGTGGGTGCCTGGGTAGCTGATAAGTACCAGTCCGGGCGTATCTTCCTGGCAGGCGATGCTGTCCATGTGATGCCACCTTACGGAGGGTTCAATCAGAACACCGGTATCCAGGATGTTCATAACATTGCGTGGAAGTTGGCAGCCGTCATCAACGGATGGGCGGATCCCGGCCTGCTGGAGACCTACGAAGTTGAGCGGCGGCCTGTCGCTGTGTTCAACATGGCAGAAGCCGTCCGCAACTTCCGATCGATCGTCGGAAACGTTGATGAAGGCCCACGATCCTTCCGGCCGGAGAATTTTGTGCACCCCGGACTGGACATCGGATTCCGCTACGACCGGGGGGGTGCCGTTGCCGGGGGGGCCACAACTCTCGACGCCGGCTGGCCTGTAGGAGCCTTCACCCCGACTGCAGCTGTGGGCGAGCGGGCCCCCCCGCACCTATGGCTCGATGGCGAGGGCGCAGTCTCGACGCTGGACCTGTTCGGGCGTGAACTGGTCATCCTTTCGCGCTCCGGTTCGGGGGGGCCGGCAAAGGAGGCCGCGCAGCGCGCTGAAATCCATGGCATTCCATACAGGGCGGTAACGTTCGGCCTTCAGGTGACTTTGTCGATGCGGAGTCGGCATGGGCGGCCGCGTACAACGTTCACGATGATGAGGCCATCCTCGTGCGCCCGGACGGCCACGTCCTCGCACGGTTGGACGGCAGCGACTCGGGTGCCCTGGACCGAGCTCTGCTGGCCTACATTGGACGCTCTCTGTCTCTGTGAAGAGGCAAACCATTTGCTGAAAGGGGTACGTCTTGTCCGACCTGGACCACGATCTGCCGCCTCCGAGCGACCGATAAAACGTCGCCCCGCCGGGGCACTCCCACCGATGCGGATTTCCGCGAAAATCTATTGGAACTAGCACAATGTGCGTATAAGGTTCATATTACGAGAGTAACAAGCGTGGCTGCACATGAGCATTCTGTAGCCCAACTCAGAGATCAATCACAGAAATGAGGAGATTCACGATGGCGTGGATAACGTTTGATGATTACAAGGACAAGTACCAGCACATCAAGCTGGAGCGTGATGAAGATGGCATCCTGCTGGTCACGTTCCATACGGATGGCAGCGATGTCGTCTGGGGGGGTAGGCGTACATGACAACGTTTCTTCCTTTGGGATGACATCAGCAGGGACCGCGGAAACCGTGTTGTTATCATCACCGGCGCAGGCGACACCTTCATTGATAAGGAAGCGCCGATTGAGAACAAGAACTGGGTAACCCCCGAGATCTGGCTTGGTCTCCATCATGATGCCAAGCGCCTGGTGCTCGGCCACCTCGACATCGAGGTTCCGATGATTGCTGCAGTTAACGGGCCGGCGAGGTACCACAATGAGCAGGCGCTGCTGTGCGACATCGTCATCGCTTCCGAGGACGCCGTATTCGCCGATCACGCGCACTTCTCCCAGGGAAACATTCCCGGTGACGGGATGCAGATCATCTGGCCGCTGGTCATCGGGTTGAACCGTGGCCGGTACTTCCACCTCACGGGCCAGGAAATCACCGCGCAGCAGGCGTACGAGTGGGGGGGTGCCGTGAATGAAGTGGTGCCCAAGGACCAGGTAGTCACCCGGGCGTACGAGCTCGCGCGGATGCTTGCCGCGAAGCCCACGCTGACGCTTCGCTCAACGCGGATGCTCATGGTTAATGAACTCAAGAAGACCATGAATGATGCAGTCAGTCACGGCATGATGACCGAAGGTCTCGTGGCCATGGGTGAAGGCTGGAATCCGAGTCCGCTTACCGGCCCGGAATTGGCCGCTGGTGTCAAGACGCCTGTCTGATGCAACGCGAAAGCGCCGACGACCTGAGAGGTCGTCGGCGCTTTCTGTTCCTGTCAGGAATAGCCGAAGTGACGGGCGCGGCGGGCCCATTCAGCGGCATCGATCGCTTCCATGATGGGGGGGACGTAGGCGCCACCTTGTGCCTCGCCCTCGAGGAGTTCTCCTCGCGTCAGGAGCGAGAGGTTTTCACGGAAGCCTGCCACTGCCCCCGTTCACAGTATTGATCACCAGCAGCATCTTTACGCCGGCTTCTTCGAGTTCCTTGCGCTCCTCCAAGGTGGGGTTCTTCACGGTCACCATAACGTATTTGCCCGGGACGACTGCGGAGAGCTTGGGCAGGTCAAGAAGAGGGTAGCCGCAGGGGTAGAGCATGTCTGCGCCGGCAGCGGAATAGGCAGCCATGCGTTCGGCGAGATTGTCGAAGCCGAAGCGGCTGGAGTCGGAGCGGGCAACGATCACGGTGTCCGGGTTGGTGCGGGCGTCGACGCAAGCGCGGATGATGTCGCTCATTTCCTCAACGCTGCGGAGCTTGAGTTGAGGCTTCCAGCGCTCCCCCCCGCCGTCTTTGGGCGTCCAAAAGTGCTTGGTTGCAGGGATCATGTCTTCGACGAGCAGGGCTGCAACACCTGCTTGCTCTGCAAGCTGGACGCCGCGGAACGCTTGAAGCGGTGAACCTCCGGCATCGTCGAAATCAAGAATGAGCGGAAGGTCAGTGGCGGCCGTGATGCGCCTCCCGCTTCGATGAGCTCGCCTTGGGAGATGAAGCCGTTATCCGGTACGCCGTAATGGAAGTTCGAGTATGTTCCGCCGGCGATGAGGACCACATCGAAGCCGGCCTGTTCAACCAACTTTGCCGAGAGCGCATCGTAGGCTCCTGGCGCGATGATCATTTTGGAGTCCGCGAGCAGTTCCCTGAGTCGTTGCGCGGGTTTCATGGGCATTTCCCTTCATTCCATAAAAAGTTGTGGCTACGGCGAGAAAGATACCTCGCAAGACGCAGCAATGTTACTATCGTATCACGCGAGTTACATTCACAATGTGATAGCGCTAAATGACAATGGAGTCAGCTTGGTGCTCTCCTCATCAGTAAGACAGAAGGATGAACCATGCAACAGACCAAGCCCCAAGCGGGAGCAGACAACAACACCAGTGAGCAAACAGTCCACGTCACCGGCTCTGGTGGAGTCCGCGTCATAACAATCACACGTCCGAAAAAGCGAAATGCCATCGACCGACCCACCGCTATTGCGCTTGCGGCTGCGTTCGATGCCTTTGACGCCGATGATTCTGCCAGTGTCGCGATCCTCACTGGCGCCGGTGGTTACTTCTCGGCGGGGGGGCCGATCTTGTATCGGTCGCTGCGGGAGAAATCCCGGTCCTTGAGGGACGCGGGTTCGCGGGCATCACCCGACGGCCGCCGACGAAACCCGTCATTGCCGCCGTCGAAGGTTACGCCTACGCGGGGGGGCTTCGAGCTTGCTTGGCATGCGATTTGATCATTGCAAGTTCTGCGGCGTCGTTTGCCCTACCCGAAGTAAAGCGGGGGACTCATCGCTGCCGGTGGCGGGCTGCTCCGCCTACCGGACCGTATGCCCTATCACATCGCGATGGAGCTGGCGCTGCTGGGGGGGAGCCGATTGCTGCGGCACGCCTCGCTGAGCTGGGCCTCGTCAACAGGGTGACGGACCCCCGGTAAGGCGCTGGACGCTGCGCTCAAGCTTGCAGGAAAAATCCAACTCAATGGTCCTGTTGCCTTGAAAACTGCCAAGCGCATCATTTCCGAGTCGCGGTTTGCGGCCTCGGAGGAGCGCTTCGCGGCTCAGGAAGAAATCGTTGCTCCACTGCGAAGCGGACCGGAGGCGCGGGAGGGTGCCCTTGCCTTCGTGGAGCGGCGTGATCCGGCCTGGGCGACGCCGCGCGGGGTGAATCGGTCGACTGAACATCGACCAAATACTCTGGCGTGCATTCCTAGGTATCTGGCGTTCTCCGCCATGTCACCCAGAGGCCGTCAGCTCTTAGCGTTATTTCAGAACGAAGACCGGTGGTAATGCCGCCGCATTGACATCAATGGAGATCCGGTGGACTTTCCCGATTGTTTCGGGGTGGCCATGGCTTTTGGAAGACTCGCACGCATCGTGGCGGGCGACGTCACTGGGAGCCCCGGGGGGGCCATCACCGGTTCACAAACACGAAAGGCCAAGGCAAGCGATGCCCGAAAATCACCAGAAATTGCACTTCGGACCGGCTCGTACAGAACTTCACGTAGGCGTAGATCTCGACCGGATGCGCCGGGAGCGTGCAGACCGAATGCGGGCATTAATGCGTTCGAAGGGTATACCGGCGCTGCTCCTTACGGGCGCGGACAATGTGCGATATTTGACGGGTTTCTGGTGGGGGAGAATTTTCCCTTCAGGTCGGTTATGCACTGTTTTTCGCAGATGACGATCCCGTGGTGTTCGCACCTGCCGGATCACTCCAACAAATGCCGGACCAAGCACCTTGGATCAAGCACTGGCGCCCAGCCATTTCCTGGCTTGGCGGTGTAGCGCCCGCTTCTGCCATCGCCGAGCTCTCGGCTGTGTTTGCAGCCAGATTCGCGATGAACTTGCGGCACATTCACTCACTGGCGAGCAGTTGGCCGTCAGCGAGATCGATGAGCCCGGTATGAATGCGTTGGCCGACGCGGGAATCGAAACAATCCCTGGGCTCCCACTGCTACTTGAGTGCTCAACGATCAAGACCGCTGATGAAATCTCGTGCATCTCCATGGCGGCGAGCTTAAGCACCGCAGGATTCGAAGCCACGCGGGCAGCCTTGCGGCCCGGAACCAAGCAGGCGGGGATCGCACTGATGGCCCGTCGCGCGATTGAAGACGCCGGCGCCGAGGTTGGAGCTGCCCGCCTACTCTCCGGACCGTTGTCGTTCCCTCGTGGTATCAGTGGTGGAGACCGCATTGTGGAGCATGGCGATCTCGCTTACCTGCTGACGTGCGGAACTTCTTACATGGGTTACACGGCGTGCCTCTACCGTCAGTACGTCGTCGGCCGGGCTCCAACTTCCGCCGAGCGCTCGTCCTATACGAAGTTGACGGACCGTTTGGATCTGGCGATGTCACTCATGAAGCCGGGCGCGAGCACTGCTGATGTCGCCGCTGTGCTTGCACCCGCGGAGGACCTTGGTTTCCCGTCCGAAGCGGAGTGCTTCAGCATTGAACTCGGGCATGGGATCGGCTTGGTCAACGCCGGCTCGCGGGCCATCCATTACAACCCGCCCACCATTACCCGATCGTGGTCCCTTGCCCACCCTGAGGAGATCAGGGAAGGCATGGTCATTGCCATCGAGGGCATTGAAGGGGGGGAACACCGCGTCGGAGGCGTGCGTCTTGAGAACCTGGTTGTCGTCACGGCGAATGGGGGGGCGGAACTGCTTGACCACTATCCGCGCCTGGACATGGTCCAAACCGCCGGCTGACGAACCCACCCGAAGGAGTAAGAGACACAGCGAAGGCTGCCATGAACCTGATAGTCGAAAAGCACGTCCCTATCGCAATGCGCGACGACGTCACCCTCTCCGGAGACGTGTACCGACCACATGACGGCGCACCCCCGCTCGACGGTGCTCATCCGTACGCCCTACTGCAAAGATGACCCAGCGCATGCAAACACCTGGATCAACATCCTGCGCGCTGTGGAAAGCGGTTGGGTGGTAGTGGTCCAGGACGTGCGAGGCCGCTTTCGAAGCGGAGGCCACTTTGTGCCCTTTGCCAACGAAGCCGACGACGGTGTGGACACCATCCACTGGATCCGGGACCAACCGTGGTCGGATGGTCAAGTGGGCATGGTTGGCGGCTCATACGTCGGTATCAGTCAGTGGTTGGCAGCGGCCAGAAATCCTGAGGGACTTATAGGTATTGTTCCGGCCGTCACCGCAGACGACGTACATTCCGGCTGGCTTTATGAAGACGAGAACGTGGTGTTGGGATTCCTCGCGCACTGGATTTCAATCCTCCTCGCCAGCAGCAAATTGGATGAGGAAAGCCGTCCCCCCCGGATTGCTGCCTTGGAGCGGAGCGTGGCAGAGGGGCGCATCCGCACGTTCCACCAGCTGATCGAGGAAACAGGGGACTTCGCACCATATTTGCAGGACTGGCGGGATCGGAGCACTTCACTGGTGGAACCCGAGCTGGCCGGAAGGGTGGAAGTACCAGCATTTGTCATCGGCGGCTGGTTCGATATCTTCCTTCCAGGAACAGTGGCCAGCTTCGTGCGAAGACGGGCGGCCGGAACCCAGCACCCACATGACCGTCTGCTGATCGGGCCCTGGGCGCACGGACTTATGGGCGGCTGGTTCCCGGCCCGCTCGTTTGGTCCGGCATCCTCATTTGATGGTCTGGACCCGACATCCCTCCAGCTCCGTTGGTTGGAGGAAGTTCGCGATGGCCGCACGCCAATTGAACATCCTGTGAGCGTCTTCTCCATGGGAGCTGATGCATGGCGGGACTTCTCAAGCTGGCCGCCTGACAACGCCCACCGACTGCGGCTCCAACTGCATCCCGCCGAAGTAGAGAGCACTCAAATGAGCGCTAATACCCTCCCCGGGGGGGCAGTGTTGGAATCTCCGGTTCCAACCATTGGCGGAAGAACATTTTTCCCGGGTTACAAGGTCGGCGCCAATTCCGGTCCGCGCTTGCTGGACGCCTTGGGCGTGCGAAATGACGTGCAGACGTTCGTTTCCGATCCTCTGGCCGAAGACATCGAGATCCTCGGAACTGCCAGTTGCAGGCTAAAGGTGCGTGTTGTTGGCCCGACACCCGTCGTAGTCAAGCTGGCAATCCTGGGCGAGGACGATTCCCCGGAATGGCTCTGCGAGGGCTCGTCATACTGCGATTTTGATGCTGGAAACGGAAAGCCAGTCTCCGTGAGTCTTGGCTCTACCGCGGTTCGGCTACCGAAAGGAAGCCGTTTGTGCATCTACGTTGCCAGCTCGGACTTTCCTCGACTTGAGGACGGGCCACGGTCGTCCTTGGACATCCTTCCTGGGGATGGGGGGGCCGGTATTGGAACTTGAAGTACTAAGCCTGGCTTGAGCCGCCTTCTTCGTCGTCCAGGCGGCGAGCTTCCATCAGGGCATCGAGGCACCGTTGGAAATACTCCTCGTTGGTGAAGCGATGAAGGGGGGGAACCGTGATGGACAGGGCAGTGCGGGGGGGCGTTGTGATCCTTCAAAAATGGGAACTGCCATGCGCAGACGCCCGTGACGTACTCCTGGTGGTCCAGTGCGTAACCTCGGGACCTGGTCAGCTCGAGGTCAGCAAGAAAATCCGGCAGTACGGTGATCGTCTGGTCGGTTCGCCGTGCAAGTTCCCCGTTGACGGACCGAAGCCGATCCAGCTGGGATTCCGGACCGAAGGCGAGGAGGGCTTTACCGGAAGCACGCGCGTGAATATCGCCGGAAACGCCAACGCGGAGGTCGGCCACCCTGACAGCATGGCTGCCTTCCTCTACGGCGACGACAGTTACAGTGCTTCCTTGCCACGCAGAAAGGTAGGCGCTCTCACCTGTGGCCTCGACCACCTGATGCAAAAGACTTAGGGCAAAGGGCGAGGGGCGCCAGTCTTCTTCCACCCGCGAACTCAAGTCAAGCATCTTTCCGGCAGCGAGTTTATAGGTGCGCTCATTGCGCTCCAAATAGCCGGCATGAACGAGCGTCGCCAGCAAGTGCGACGTAGTGGCGATGTGCAGGTTTACTGCACTGGCTATCGATTGTGCCGCATCGGCTCCTTGGCTGCGGCGATCACGTCCACGATGTTGAGGGCGCGGGCGACGGACTGAACAAGGTCCTTCGGTGCGTCTGTCCCGGCGGGCGTTTTATCGGTTGCCTTCGCTGTACTTGCCATGCGGAAATCATACGCACATGGCGAAAGAAGGACCAGCTTCACATCGTCTCACGAACGAATATCCATTGACAGCAAGATGAAGGAAGCGTAGTTATTACATTATGAAAGCTACTATCACAACAAGAGAATTAGGTGGAAACGGCGACGATGCCGGAGCTGCTGATATGAGGGAAGCCGCAGACATGCCCCCCCTAACACGGGGGGGTATCGAAGGTGCAATTCCCATCGGAAGCGTGGGGGGGCAGATCGGCATCCTCGTGGAGGACCTCGACCAAGCCATCGATCTGTATGGACGAGCCTTCGGCATCGAAGAGTGGAATTCCTACCGCTACGACAAGGAGTTCATGCCGTGGTCCCGCTATGGCGACGAGGAAGGTACTTTCGCCATGCGCCTTGCCATGGGCGGAGCCAATCCGCAGGTTGAGCTGATTCAGCCTTTGGCCGGCCCCCCCAGCATCTACCACGATTTCATCGAGCAGGGCCACAGCGGACTACACCACCTGGGTGTTTTCGTTGAGAACCTGGATGCGGCAATCTCGCTTATGGAAAAGTCCGGTTACCGCATTACACAAACCGCGCGCGGTTATGGGCAGGAGGGTGACGGCGGATTCGCCTACTTTGACACCGATCGTGATCTCGGCGTGGTGGTCGAGGCAATAGAGATCCCAGCCACCCGCAGGCCTGGGACCGTGCGACGGACTGGAGGAATTTAAGTGTTGGACAGTAAAGCCGTTGTGAGCCCCCCCGTGCGTATTGACAACCCACTGAAGGCAGAGAGCGTGGCCGTGGTCGGCCCCCCCTCCCGGGACCCGTGGAAAACCTCAGGACGGACACTCGATTACCTCTCCCGCCTAGGGTTCGAAGGGCGGTACTACGCTGTCAGCAGCGTGCACAAGGAAGTGCTCGGTGTCCCCCCACTGTAGAGACACTTTCTGATCTCCCCGAAGTACCTGACGTTGCCGTCTTGGTAGGACCCGCCGACAGGGTCATCGAAGATCTTCGTGAATGCGTTGCGCTCGGCGTCCCCCTTCGCTGTCGCGTTTGCAGCCGGCTTCGGCGAAACCGGGCGGCATGACCGTGACGAGCGTATCCGTGCGGAATTGGCCAAGGCACCACGCGACTCATTGGCCCGAACTGCATCGGCTTCATGCACGTGGGCCGGTCGCTGACTGCAACCTTCTCATCGGTCCTGCAACGCAACGCGATCCCGACCGGTCACGTGGCGCTTTTCAGCCAAAGCGGGGGGACTGGGAAATGCCCTCATGCAGTCCCTCGCCGCACGCGGTGCGAGCGGGTTGAGCGCTTGGGCGAGCTCCGGAAATGAGATCTCTACGGGCTTTACCGACTGGGCGCAGTGGCTGGGCGCGGATCCGGACACGCATGTCCTCTCATGCATCGTAGAGAGCTTCAGCGCGAACGATGACCTGGAGGCCGCAGCAACTGCGGCAGGGGGGGACCGCGGTATCCCGGTCATCGTCCTGAAGCTGGGGCGGTCCACCCGAGGAGCCATGAGCGCCCAGTCCCATACCGGCAAGCTTGCCGGCAGCGGTCGCGTCGCTTTGAGCGTCCTCCGCCACCGTTTCGGGATGGTGTGCACCTCGCCGGAGGAACTCCTTGATCTGGCCGAGACATTCGACGTCTTCCATGGGCGGCTTTCCGACCGCGAGCAGGAGCTGACCGTCGTCACCACCTCCGGCGCAGGTAGGGCTTTGGAATGACCTCGCCGACGACCGCGGCCTGACGTTCCGCGATCTTGACCCGGCAGCTCTTCGCTCGATAGGCGAGGCCGTGGGCAGCAATCACCTCGGCAATCCGATCGACGTCGGCGTACAGTCAACAACCGCCGATTACCTTCGGATTGTGGGGCAGGTTCTCACCACGACGCCGGGCGGTTGGGTGATTGTCACGGCCACCCGGCTTGCGCACGACTTCGATGAGCTGGCGGCCGGTATCGCTGCGATGACCATCCCAGCGGGAGTGCGCCTCATGGTGGTCCCTCTGTCGGAGGACGACCGGGTTACGGCAGACCAGGCCGGAATCCTGCGCAAGGCAGGTGTCCTGTCCCTTCCTACAGCCGGGCGGGCTCTGGATGCCATTTCGGCCGCCGCCTCCTGGGCGCGGGTCCAGAGCACGCGTGCCAAGCGCGGCGATCTGGTGGGGGGGAGATGCTGAAGAGTGTGACAACCGGCGTGACGTGCAACCTGACGTGGCGGGAGGCGGCCGAATCGCTAGCGAAGTCCGGCGTTCCTGTACCGGCAAGCCGCGCCGTCCGCGATGTTGACGACGTCGTGCGGGCTGCCGAGGAGGTCGGCTTCCCCCCCGTAGCCATCAAGATTGATGATGCAGAAATCCTTCACAAGGCAGACGTCGGAGGCGTTTTCATCGGCGTCAAGGATTCAGACGGCGCCGCGCCGCAGGTCCCAGCTCGCATCCATTCAAGGGGAGGCCGCGACCATCTCTGTCCAAGCGATGGCTCCAGGGAAGACCGAAGTCCTGGTGGGACTGCGTCGCGATCCAGAGTTCGGTCCAGTCCTGGTCATCGGCGCGGGAGGCGGGATGACGGAGGCGCTTGACGACATCAGCATCCTCCCGCTGCCAGTGTCCCGGCCGGAAGTCCGTCAAGCCATTGGCGATTCGCGCGTGGTGGCTCCAGTCTTCGGGGGGGTGAGGGCAGCGAGAAGACCCTCGACACGCTGACCACTACGGTGATGGACATTCTTGCTTGGGCGGAACAGCGCGGGAACATCCACGAGTTCGAGTTCAATCCGATCCTTGCCGACCCGACATCAGCTACCGTCACCGTCGTCGATGCCGTCGTGTCGGTTTACACCCCCAGGCCAGGAGCAACACCATGAACACGGCCACGACCGTTGTACCTGCCCGGCAGATCACCGATGACGACGTCGCCTACATGAAGAGCTTCATCGGCCAGTCAGCCGTTGTTGTCCAATGGAACGAGGAGGCCAGCACCGACTCAATTCGGCACTACGCTGGGGGGGGATTGGGGGGGATGAGAACCCACTGTGGTTGTCGGATTCGTACGCGCAGGCAACGCGTTACGGCACGAGGATCGCACCCCCTACATTCCTTTACTCCGTGTGCGACGCCGAAGTTGCGATGGGAATGTCAGAGGGCATCCAAGCTATACACCTGGGTGCCGACCTCGACTTCCGCCGGCCGATCCGCCTGGGTGAGCGTGTCCGTGCCCGAGCCTTCGTCGAAGATGTTCGTGAACGTGTGGGCCGCCGCTCCGGCCGCTTGGTGGAGCAGGTGGGGGCGGACTGACTACTTTGTTGGCGAGGAGCTTGTGGGAATCGTTCGCAACACAATCGTCTGTGTGGCTCGAAGCTCCGAGGGGCAGCGTATGCACGAGCCTCGGGACCCCCATGTCTACACTGACGAGGAGAAGGAACAGATTCGCGCCGCGATCTTAGCCGAGGAGATCCGTGGCCAGCGCACTCGCTTTGCAGAGACAGTGTCCGTTGGCGACGTTTTACCGCAGGTAGTCAAAGGTCCGCTCGACCTCATCACCATGACCGCATACTATGCCGGGGGGGCAATCGGTACCGCAGGCTATCGCGGCGTTGAGACCCGCGTTCGGCAGCAGGAGCGGGTGCGGAACGGGGGACCCAAGCGCGCCAACAAACCTGGGTTCTGAGCACTTCCTTTCCGAGCCCTTCCCCCAGCCTGGGGGGGCACCAGGATGCTGCGATGGCGCACGCCATCGGTATGCCGGGCGCATACGACAACGGCAACCAGCGGGTGTCGTGGATGGCACACTGCGTGACCAACTGGATGGGGGGGACGACGCGGATCTCGTCTCGCTTTCTGTACGAATAAAGCAGCCGGGCGTCTTCGGCGACACCCAGTGGATCGGAGGCGAGGTCACCCGAACGTTCCGCGATGAGCATCTTGGAGCATGCGCCGAGGTCACAGTGAAGGCCATGAACCAGCTGGGCGTGGAATCGACGAGTGCTGTTGCGATCGTCTCGCTGGCCGAGGCCCGGATCGTCTGACCCATTCGTGGACCAGATGAACAGCTGACGCATTTTCCCGCCTTATTGGCATCTATTGCCGTGCCGGTCCAACCCCCGGCGGCTCTTAGCGTTATTTGTGAACAAGGATCGGCGCAGAAGCGACGCACTGACATCAAAGGAGATCCGGTGGGTTTATCTAAAGTAGGAAATCGCATCCAGAACCCCCCCACAGGCGAGACGGAAGAATATTCCGTCGTCGTGATCGGCGCGGGAATGGGCGGCATTTATGCCCTTCACCGATTCGCTGATCTGGGCCACGACGTACACGGCTTCGAAGGAGCGACGGTGTCGGGGGCGTCTGGTATCACAACGCATATCCGGGTGCCCGCGTCGACCTGGAAAGCCACAGCTATGCCTTCATGTTTGACCCTGAGCTTTACGCGGGTTGGGATTGGAGTGAGCGATACGCCGCACAGCCCGAGATTCTGCGGTACCTCAACTATGTGGCGGACCGCCTCGATGTGCGCCGTAACCTCTCGCTGAGCACGTGGGTGACATCCGCCGACTGGCAGCCCCCCCACGAGAACAAGTACCTCATCAAGACCAATACTGGCCGCACGGTATGGGCGCGCTACCTGGTGATGGCAACCGGACAGCTTTCCAAGCCGCGTAAGCCGGATTTCCCGGGACTCGATGACTTCGGGGGAGAGTGGTATCAGACCGCACACTGGCCCCCCCAAACACCCGTCGAAATCGCCGGCAAGCGCGTGGCACTCATCGGAACGGGATCGTCGGGTGTGCAGGCTGCCACGGAGATCGCAAAGACTGCCGGGCAACTCCATGTCCTGCAGCGGACCCCCCCGAACTACTCAATTCCTGCACACAATGGGCCTGCGGACACGCGGAAGAAGCGCGCCTCAATAAGAAGGTTCTGCAACTGCGCGATGAGTCGTACAACTCTCCGGTCGGCTATGTCATGCAGGGTTTTGCGGGCAAGGCCTCAGACTTCTCCGAGGAGCAGCAGCAGCAGATTCTCGAATCCAGATGGGCGTTCGGGGGGGCCAGACACTCTTGGGAACTTTCTCCGACCAGGGGACGGACATCGACGTCAACAACGTCGTCGCAGAATTCGTCCGCGGCAAGATCCGCGACATGATCGATGATCCCGCGACCGCTGAGAAGCTGATGCCCACGTCCTACCCGATCGGCATCCGACGCCTGTGCATTGACACCGGCTATTACCCGATCTTCAATCAGAGCAATGTCAGCCTCGTTGACTTGAGAAGTGAACCTATCGAACAGATCACCAAGACCGGGATCAAAACCCGAAACAACGAGTATGAAGTTGACCTGATCGTCTTCGCCCTAGGGTTCGAGGCCTTTACGGGCGCCTTGGACCAGGCCAACGTCCGAAACGAATTCGGTCAGCAGCCGAGCGACCGGTGGAAGCACAAGCCGCAGACCCATTTGGGTGTCATGACCCATGGATTCCCGAACCTGTTTATGCTCACCGGCGCACAAAGTCCAAGTGTGCTGGCAAACTTCTTCGTGGGAAATAACCAGCACGTCGATTTTGTGGCGGACATCATTGCGCATGCCGAAAAGAAGGACGCCACACGCATTGAGGCGAGTTTGGAGGCGGAGCGGGAGTGGGGGCGATCACTGCAATGAGATTGCAGCGCCGCTACTGCGCCGGGCCGTGGACAACTACATGGTCCACGTCAACAAATATGACGGTTCGCGCTATTTCATCCCGTACGCCGGTGGCTTTGACAAGTACGTCAAGAAAGTGGAGGAAGTTGTCTCCGACGACTACCGCGGCTTCGTTTTTACTAAGGGCTTATCAACTGGCAATCCAGGACAAACCGTGATTGAGGGCCGAAGCCGAGACGCCGTACTCACGGCGAAGTAGGTCACCGCCAGCTCCCCGGGAGCCGTGCTGGTCATCCAGTTCGGCTGCCGGGGGGGAGCTCTTTTGTTCCTGCTTGCCATGTATTTGGCGACGCCCAGGACACTGTCACACCTGGCTTGCGCAGACGGGGGGGGAAGTATTTTGGCGCAGTTTCCTTCCTTGTTGGCGCCGATGGCCATGCCGGTGCAAACCCACCCGCTCTTAGCGTTAATTGTGGGCGGACTTAGCAGCGAAAGCCGACACACTGACATCAAAGGAGATCCAGTGAGCTTGCCGAGTTCAGTACCCACATCCGGCCGTCGACGCTAAGGCCGCGACTACCCACAAACCACACGGATATTAAGGAATGACAATGAGCAACGTACTCGAAGGCAAGACCGCCATCATCACCGGTGCCGGCTCAGGCATGGGTTTGGCGGCTGCCCGCCTGTTTCATCAGCACGGCGCCAACATCGTGTTGGCAGACTTCTCGGGAGCCCAAGAGAAAACTGCTGTGGAGCTCGGAGAACGCACGGTGCCGATCCAAGCCGACATCTCAAAGGCCGCAGATGCAAAGGCAATGGTCGACCTGGCTGTCAGCGAGTTTGGCGGACTGGACATTCTCTGCAACATTGCAGGTGCCAATGCTCCAATGGTGCAACACCATGAGGCGTTGGAATCTGACTTTGACAAGATGATCAACGTGAATCTCCGGGGCGCATTCCTCACGATGAAGTACGCCATTCCAGCCATGGCGCAGCGCGGCGGTGGATCGATAGTCAACGTGGCTTCGGCAGCTGCGCTGATGGGTACGCCTTTGTACGGCAGTTACAGTGCCGCAAAGACCGGGCTCCTCGGGCTGACCCGTACTATCGCCCTTGAATATGCAGAGCAGAATATCCGGGCAAACTCCATCTGCCCCGGCCCCCCATCAGGACCCCCCAATGATGGAGGAAGCTCTCGCGGAAAACCCCCCCGCGGCAGCCGACTATCTGATCAATATGGTGCCCTTGCGTCGCGTCGGAACCGCAGAAGAAATCGCGGATGCTGTTCTTTTCCTGGCGAGCGACCAGTCTTCGTTCATTACGGGTATCGCTCTCCCCCCCATCGACGGTGGACAGACCGCTGCATAACTGGAAGACCAACCATGAGCCAGAAATATTTGACCAGGCCGAAGGTCAGTACATTCGGCAACGATCCTTTGAAGGTACGAAGCACTTTTGCACAGTTTCCCTCCGGTGTTGCGGTGCTCGCGGTCGAAGCCGGTGATGAGAAGCATGCACTCGTGGCATCTTCGTTCATGGTTGGAGTGTCGCTCGAACCATGTCTCGTCGCCGTAGCTGTGCAGAAGTCGTCGGAGACTTGGGAACAAATTAAGGATGCAGCTTCACTCGGGGGGGTGTCGATCTTTGGCAAGGGTCAGGGACATCTCACCCGAAAGCTCGCAGGCAAGGACCGCGCCGCACGTTTTGAGCAGGTGGCAATCGACGTCGGGGGAGAACGGGGGCCGTCTTCATAGAAGACGCGGCATTGTGGCTTGAGTGCTCGATCCACGAGGTGTCAGAAGCCGGCGACCACTGGATGGCGCTCCTTGAAGTTGAGAAGCTGGGAGTCGGCGACAACGAACCGCTCATTTGGCACGGCGCCAAGTTCCGCGAGCTTGTTAACGCTCAGTCGATCGACGTCGTCTAACCATGCTGACCCTGGTGGAGTGATGGAAGGAAGTTATGAGCGCCATTGAAACGGCGTCCGGCGTTGGTTTTTCCTCTCACGCTGCCCGCGACATCCCACCGGGTCATACCGTGATAGCGGCCGTCGTCCAGTGGCGGGACAAAATTGCCCTGTTCAGAAGGAGCCGAAACCTCGGTCACGACAGTGGCCTTTGGCATTGCATTACCGGCTTTATGGAAGCCGGAGCCACACCCGAACAGCAGACCCTTGAGGAGCTGTTTGAAGAAACTGGTCTGGAACCCAAGGATCTCCTGCGTCTCCTCCCGGGACCGGACCTGGTGGTGGCAGACGGTTTGGGGGGGAATCCATGGCTCATTCACACTTTCACTGCCTTGACATCCCGTCGTCGGCTGAAGGTCAACTGGGAAAATGATGCCTACCGGTGGACAGCTCCGCACAAGGCCAAGCGATTCGCCAACAGAGTGGTCTGGCTGGACAACGTGCTCGATGCGACAGGGCACGTCCCTGCTATCGCTTCGGCGTATGACCCGGGGGGGCGGCCTCCTGGAGGATGAGATCCAGAAGTCCCGGAAAGATGACCTTGAGGTCGTCGCTGCGCAACCGGCTCATGCGGTGCTGGGCCCAATACGGGCCAAAACGTTCGAGGTTCCCCCCCATCCACCACACACTCAGAGGAAAATATACATATGTCCACCCTAGGAATCATTGGCAGCGGCAACATTGGCACTGCAATCGCTCGTCTGGCCGTAAATGCTGGCGTCCCTGTAGTACTCGCTAATTCCCGCGGCCGGAGAGTCTTGCCAGCCTAGTGGCGGAGTTGGGACCCCTGGCGTCCGCAGGTTCCATTGAACAGGCGGCCGAGGCCGGAGACGTCGTCGTGTTGTCCATACCGTTGACGGCACACACGTCCATTCCTGCTTCGCTCCTCGCCGGCAAGGCGATACTGGACACGTCCAACTACTACCCGTTCCGGGATGGAAGGGTTGCTGAACTGGACGAGGAACGACTGACCACAAGCGAGTTGGTCCTTCGGCACTTCCCGGGGGCAGGACTGACCAAAGCGTTCAACAACATCCTGGCCCATCACATCCCCCCCGAATTGGCGCGTCCAACAGGCTCCCCCCCTGACCGGTCCGCGTTGCCGGTTGCCGGAGATGACGCCGCCGCGAAATCCAAGGTAGTCAGACTCATTGACCAACTGGCTTCGACACTGTGGACGCCGGTCCGCTGGCTGAGAGTTGGCGTTTCGAACCGGAAACCACGGCCTACACCAGGCTGTACGTGGCCGATCCCTCAACCCCCGGACGAGAAGCTGCTCGAATCCGCAGCAGGACCCGTTTCGTCCGAGCGCTGAACGAGGCGTTGAAGAATGTTGAACCGGTCCGGGTTGGAGCGCGAAAGTTCTAAAAACCGCTGGCCGCCCATGATTGACGCTGTTTCATAACCTCATGGCACGGGAATACCTATTTGTCCTACAGCTTCAGCTCGTAGCGTTGTTCCAAGCGGGGGCCGGCAAAGAAGCGGGCCCGGTGCGTGAGTAGAAAGAGCTGGATTTATGTCCCTGACAGATGCTCAATTGACTGAGCTGTATGACAAGCAGGCCCTCCACGACAACCTGATGCTGTATGCGAGGGGGGCGCCGACCGGCACGACCACGAGCTGATGAGATCCACCTACTGGCCTGATTCATTCGACGATCACGGCAGCTACGTTGGAAACGGCCACGGCTGGGCGGATGCTGCCATGACCTGGCACGATAAAATCCACAGCTGCAGCCACCACATTTCCAATGTGCTGTCCGAGATCGACGGGGACCGCGCCAAGCGCGAGAGCATGTTCATCTGCGTGGTTCCGTTCAAAGATCCCGAAGTGACCATGTTCCAAGCCGGCCGCTACCGCGACTTGTGCGAGAAGCGCGACGGTGTGTGGAAGATCCTTCATCGCACATGCATCTGGGACTGGATCGATGTACGGCCGGTCAACTCGGACTGGGACGTCGTGAATGTTCCCCCGTGTCTCGCACTGGGGGGGAGCCTGGTATCCGAAGGACCCGATCTACCTCGACTGGATCGAAAGTCCGCCGACCGAATTCTCCCGTTAGCCTGCTCCTGCAGCGGCTCCCTTCCGTGAACCAATAGCAAAGCGCCTGCCAGCCCCATGACGGGGCCGGCAGGCGCTTTGCTATGTGCGGTATCAGACTGCGTAGGGGTCGGTGATGCCGATGTATTGGGTGGTGGTGTATTCGGTGATGCCTTCGGAGCCGCCTTCACGGCCGAGGCCTGATTGTTTGACTCCGCCGAAGGGTGCTGCGGCGTTGGAGATGACGCCTGCGTTGAAGCCCACCATGCCGAATTCGATCTGCTCCGCGACCCTGAGTAAACGGTTGATGTCGCGGCTGTAGAGGTAGGAGGCGAGGCCGTATTCGCTGGCGTTGGCCAGGCGGATGGCGTCTTCTTCGGTGTCGAAGGTGGTCACCGGGGGGGCTACGGGTCCGAAGATTTCCTGGCGGAGGATGTCCGCGTCGTTGGGTACGTTCGCGAGCACCGTGGGCGGGTAGAAGTAGCCGGGACCGTCCGCAGGCTTACCACCGGTGAGGGCGGTAGCACCGGCGTCGACGGCGGCACTTACCAGAGCGTGCACGTCGTCCCGGGCTCCGGAGTCGATCAGCGGACCGACTTGGGTGGATGGTTCGGTGCCGCGGCCGGTCACCAGGGCTCCCATGGCACTCGCGAACTTGCGGGTGAAGTCCGCGGCGACGGAGGAGTGGACCAGGAAGCGGTTGGCCGCGGTGCAGGCTTCGCCCATGTTCCGCATTTTCGCGGCCATTGCCCCCCCTGCTACCGCAGCCTCGAGGTCGGCGTCCTCGAACACGATAAAGGGGGCGTTGCCGCCGAGTTCCATGGAGGTGCGCAGGACGTTTTGCGCTGCATCTGCCATAAGTCGTTTGCCTACCGGGGGTGGAGCCGGTGAAGGAGATCTTCCGCAGGCGAGGGTCAGCCAGCAAAGGGCCGGAGATTCCTGAAGCGGATGAGGAGGAGACGACGTTCAAGACTCCGGCGGGCAGGCCGGCGTCGAGCATGGTTTGGGCGAAGTACTGAGCGGTCAGCGGTGTGAGTTTGGCGGGTTTGAGGACCATGGTGCAGCCGGCGGCGATCGCGGGGGGGCGACCTTGCGGGTGGCCATGGCCAGCGGGAAGTTCCACGGTGTGATGAGCAGGCACGGACCCACGGGTTTGTGTTGGACCAGGATCTTGTTCTTGCCCTCGGGTGTGGTGAGGTACCGGCCGTAGTCGCGGACGGTTTCCTCGGAGAACCAGCGCAGGAACTCGGCCCCGTACGTGACTTCGCCCCGCGCCTCGGCCAATGGCTTGCCCATCTCCAAGGTCATCAGCAGCGCGAAGTCCTCGGTGCGTTCAGTGACCAAGTCAAAGGCGCGGCGAAGGATCTCGGCACGCTCCCGCGGGGGGGCGGTCCGCGCCCACGAAACCTGCACAGCGTCGGCAGCGTCAAGGGCAGCCACAGCATCGGCACTCGTGGCGGACGCGAGCGTGGCCAGGACCGCGCCGGTGGATGGGTCGTGGACGTCGAACGTTCCGCCGTCGGACGCGTCACGCCACTGCCCACCTATCAATAGGCCGGTGGGAACGGACTTGAGAAGCGCAGCTTCTCGTTCAGATGAAACGGCAGGGGACAGCGCAGAAACAGACATCAAAGGAAGTCCTTAAGGGTTGGAGGGACGGAACAGGCGCCCGCGCAGGGGGGGTGCGGGAGAACGTTTAGTAGGCCTTGACTCTTTGCTCAACCACCAGATGGATGAGGGCAAACACGTTGTCTTCTTCGATGGCAGTCAGTGCCGCTTGGATGGCGGCTGGAACGTCTGCATCATGTTCTACTTTGATTCCGAAGCCACCAAAAGCTTGGGCCATGAGCGCGAACTCCGGGTTCTTCAACTGGGTGCCGGAGATCCGTTGCGGGTAGTGCCTTTCCTGGTGAGTGCGGATGGTGCCATATTCCTGGTTGTCCATAACGATGACCAGGGGGAGTGGCGCCGTACTGGGCCGCGGTGGCCAATTCCTGGCCGTTCATGAGGAATTCCCCCCCGTCACCGGCAATTGTCACCACTCGCCTGCCCGGGTATTCCAAGGACGCGGCGATTGCGGAAGGTATGGAGTAGCCCATGGAGCCATTGCGTGCGCTGATCATCGAGGCGTAGCGCTGGGTCGGGAAGTAGCGATGTGCAGTTAGTGTGCTCTCCGGCGCCGAGGGTGACCATGGCGTCGGCAGGCAAAGTAGGGACAAGGTTGGCCATCAGGGTGTCCATCCGCGCGGGACCCGCCGTCGGCACCGCAGAGGGGGGGAGCGCAGCGAAGGCCTCTTGTTCCCTGCGCATCTTCAACGTCCAATGCACCCATTCGTCCTTCACGGGAAGGTCGATCTTGCCAAGTCGCGGACAAAGACGTCCGGCTTGGCCAGGATTTGGTAGGAGACGGGTCCGGAGCGGCCACGGAGGGATGGGTCGATGGTGACGAGGAAGTTCTTCTTGTTCCAGTCCTGCCGGCAGAGGAACCCGTCGGTGATGACGTCTCCGGGGACCGTGCCAACGAAGATGAGCAGGTCAGTTTCTTCAAGGAGGTCGTAGGTGGGGCGGGGCCGGCCGTAACCGATGGGGCCAACGTAGGAAGGGGAACTGAACGGGATGGTGCCTTCAGTGCGCCATTCAGCTGCAGCGGGGAGCTGGTGTTTTTCGAGCCATTCGGTGAGCTGGTCGGCACCTTCCTGGGTCCAGTCGTTTCCACCGGTGACGAATAATGGCTTCTTGGACGCGGCCAGGGCCTCACCCAGTGCGGCCGCGTCCACGGTGGTCATTCCGCCGGTAGCGACCGGAATGGGCGGATGAAGGGCGGCAGGGATCTGCTGGCGGATCACGTCTTCGGGGGAGTCCGACGACGACGGGACCTGGCCGTCCGCTCATGGCCGCGAAGAGGGCTTCAGCGACGATTTCGGAGGCGCGTTCTGCGTGATCGAGGACCATCACACGTTTGGCGCCGGTGTCGAACCACGCTTTGATGTCGAACTCCTGAAAGGCCTCCCGGTCTCTGTGGGCGAAGGGGATCAGTCCCACGAACAGCACCATGGGAGTGGAGTCCTGCCAGGCGGTGTGCAGGCCGACGTGGGCATTGGCTGCGCCCGGCCCACGGGTAACCATCGCAATTCCCGGCAGCTGATTCATTTTACCGTCAGCCTCGGCCATGTAGGTGGCACCGCCCTCATGACGGCAAACGATGGTTTCGATGGAGGAGTCGTGAAGACCATCCAGAACGTCAAGGAAGCTCTCACCAGGTACTATATGGGCCCGCCTAATGCCGTGGGACGCGAGAGTGTCAACAATGACGTGCCCGGCCGACTTACGGGATGCCTGAAGCAGGTCCCCCCGGCAACTCGTCTTGCTCTGCCGTTACTTGTGTCATGAAAATAGGCCTTTTCGCTGGTTGCCGCGTCTTTGCGCAACAGGTTCAGTGGGGGGGGATGCGATTACAGGAGAATGCTCAAGGGGGGGCTTTCGATGCGCTTCTTGAATGCGGCCAACAATTGCGCGGCCACAGCGCCGTCGACAACCCGGTGGTCTGCCGAGAGCGTGCAACTCATGACAGTGGCAACTGCCAGTTCACCGTCGCGCACCACGGGACGTTGCTCGGCTGCCCCAACGGCCAGGATCCCGGCCTGGGGGGGTGGGTTGAGAATTGCGGAAAATTCCCGTGCCCCGTACATCCCCAGATTCGTCAGGCTGAAGGACCCGCCTTCCAGTTCCTGCTGCCGGATGCGGCCGGTGCGGGCCCGTTCTTTGTAGTCGCTCATGACTTTTCCCAATGAGCTGACGGAAAGATTGTCCAGGCCGCGGACCACCGGAGTAAGGAGGCCGTCCGTCGTCGCGATGGCTACAGAGACATCGACTGTGGAATAGCGGCGTATGGCGTCACCTTGCCATGACGCATTTGCGGCGGGCACATCTACGAGAGCACCGCCCAAAGCCTTCAGGACAAGATCGTTGACCGTTGTTTTCTGTCCCTGAGCGGACATGTCCTGATTGATCTGTTTGCGCAGGGCCAAAAGGGAGTCCATTTCCACGTCGATTGAGACGTAGAAGTGCGGAACAGTGCTCTTCGACTCCGTAAGCCGCCGGGCGATGGCTTTGCGCATGCCGGACAGAGGCTCGTCCTGGAAGTTCTGCACGCCCTGAACATGCTGCGC
This sequence comes from Paenarthrobacter nitroguajacolicus JCM 14115, assembly GCA_001313365.1. The sequence goes on along the minus strand of BBFS01000002.1, from coordinate 18,805 downwards.
AGCCGATGGGGACGGCGCGATGGATCCGCCCGACCCCGAGGCTGACTCCGGGGGTGGCAGCCCGCTTCGTATGGGCAGCTGCGACATCCCCCCGCGCAGGATCCTTCCGTTGGGTCCGGAGCCTGCCAAGTTGAAAGCTCGATGCCAAGTTCCTTTGCGAGTTTGCGGGCCAGTGGCGAGCCGAACACCCGTGAGCCTCACTAGGAACCTGGCTGGAGGAAGCCGGGGTTGCATCGGGAGCAGCAGGCCGGGTGTCCCGGCGGGTAGTTGGCGCTTCAGTGTCCTCGGGGACGGGATGTTCTGCGAGACTATGCGATGCGCCGCCGGCCGAGGCAATCTGTTGGTCTATGGAAGCTTCGTCTTCGCCGGCTTCGACGAGCACAGCAATGGGCTCGCCGACACCTACGGAAGTGCCGGGTCGAATCAGCAGTCTGCCTACGGTGCCGGGAAACTCAGCCTGCAGTTCCACAGTGGCCTTTTCGGTCTCAATCTCAGCGATGGGCTGACCGGCTGCGATGGTGTCGCCTATTTTTACAAGCCAGTCTTGAAGAGCTGCCTCGGTGGCGTCTGCCACTACTGCGGGCATGGTGATGATGGTTGCCATATTGAATGTCCTTCGATGGTTCCGGTTCAGGAAAGGCCGAGATTGCGGGCGACTTCGTCGAAGCCGGCAAGGACGTCCTCATGATCGGCATTGGCGGCAGCCTCCAGGACTTTCGAGATGCTTGGAGCGGCTTCCTTGCCCGTAACGCGTTGGATGGGCTGATCCAGGTGGTCGAAGAATCTGCGCTGAATCTCGTCAGCCAGCCATCCGCCGTAGGAAGTGCCGCGGGCACCCTGCTCGACGATCAGGACGTTGTTGGTTTTCCGGATTGATGTACCGATCGTTTCCCAATCCAGAGATGCTCGGTCGAGCCATCGCAGATCAATGATTTCGGGATCGAGTGCAAGTCGCTGCTCGGCTGCCTGAAGCGAAACGTCCACCATGTTCAGGTAGCTCAGGACGGTGACGCCTTGCCCTGCCCGGCGCACCGCAGCCTTGCCAACAGGCAGCTGGTAATCGAGATTCCCTTCAGGAATGGCTCCCTTAGTTCCGTAGAGGTCTACGTGCTCAAGAATGAGCACGGGGTCCTGGAGCTCCAAAGCGGTATTCATCAGCCGATGTAGTCGTGCGGAGTTGACGGCGCCACGATGCGCCAGCCGGGTTGTTGGCGAAGACGCCGGCCGGATCCATGGAGTGCTGGGATCCATACCCTGCTCCCATTGCCACCTTGGACCTAAGAACCACAGGCATGGAGGACTGGCCGCCGAACATATGCCGGGCCTTACCGATCTGGTTGAAAATCTGGTCAGCGGCCACCCAAAGGAAGTCCGAGTACATGAACTCCACCACCGGCTTGTAGCGTCCGGTCATGGACAGGCCGCCTGCCAGGCCCGCGAAGGCGTTTTCACTGATGGGAGTTCCCAGGACTCGGTCGGGATAAGTGTCTTTCAGGCCGCGGGTGGCTCCGTTGGTGCCGCCTTTGAGCCGGTGCACATCCTCGCCGAGAACCAGGACGCCCGGGTCGAGGTCCATTCGGCGACCGAGTACATCTGCGATGGCATCCACGAAACGACGCTCGACAGTCCCGGCTTCGGTTGGTTCGCCGGGCGATGAGCCGGTCAAGGCTGGTTCGCTCCTGATATCTCGGTCTACGGAGGTGGGATCGGGCCAAAGAGCGGGGGGGCGGATCCGGCGGGCACCTTTGGCGCTTTCCGGGTCCTTCTCCGTGATTTCTTCAACAATGCGCGTAATTTGCTCAGTGATGTGGGTGGTGAGGTCGCTGAGTTGTTCGTCCGTGAGGAGCCTCGCCGGGTCATCTCTGTGGCCAGTTTGGCCAAGGGATCACGATCACGCCACTGCTTCTCCTCCTCCTTGGTGCGATATCCGAACGCGCTCCCCCCCGGGAAGGGCCCGTTCTGGTGGAAATAGCGGTATGTCTCAGCTCGATGAGTGTTGCACCCTTGCCGGCGCGCATGTGTTCCACTGCAGCGTCTGGGCAAGGTAAACCGCAAGGGGGGGATCCATGCCGTCCACCCGCCAGGACCTGATGCCGAAGCCGGGCCCACGAGCCGCCAGCCGAGGTTCCCCCGGTGACGTCGGCAACGTGGGTGGAGACGGCATAGAGATTATTTTCGATGTAGAAGCAGAGCGGCAGACGCCAGGCAGCGGCCAAATTGAGTGTTTCCAGAGTCGAACCAATATTTGAGGCGCCGTCGCCGAAATAGGTCACCGTGACGCCCATACCGCTCGCCAGCCCGCCGTCGTCGTGGACTTCTGCGTCGTGGCGCTGAGCCCAGGCATTGCCCGCGGCAAGCGGCACACCGCCGCCCACGATCGCGTTAGTGCCAGGCTCCGGCCTCAAGCCACTGCAGGTGCATTGATCCGCCTCGGCCACCGCTGAAGCCGGCCTTGAGACCCAAAATCTCAGACATCGTCCGCCGGATGAACTCGGTGATCTGGTCGTTCTTTATGCCGTCGATGATCGACATGCCGTTAGGGGGGGACAGATAGGCCAGACCTTTGGCCACGAACTGGTGATGGCCACGGTGGGTGCCGTTGACGCCGTCTGTTCCCTGCAGCGCGAGTATGGACCCCACGGCTGCGCCTTCCTGGCCAATGCTGGAATGGGCGGGGGGGCCGTGGACCAGACCCTCTGCTGCCAACTGCAGAACAACTTCCTCAAAGATGCGGATGGTGTGCATGTGAACCAGCATGGATTCGAGCAACTCGGGAGCTGCCTCATCCCAGTCGTCACGGGTTGTGCTCAGCTCTGTGCACTCTGTTGAGTAGGTCAAGGGCGTAGTGGTTGACATCTTTGGCTCCCATGGGCGTTCGTGCATCGCTTTTGCGTTCGTTTCACCATAGGCAAGCAAATGGATCCAATACAAGGGAAGTATCCCAGTAAAGCGCGCCAAAGTTCCTTGAATGGATCCATTGGGCCATGTTTGCGTAAGCTGTATGTATGGCAACGGAAGAAGTGCTGTTGAAGAAGTCGGGCGCTGCGAGCCAGCGCATCGCAGACGAACTGAGCCGAAGGATCCTGGATGGACACCTGGCTCCCGGAACCAGGATCCGCCAGGAGCAGATCGCCGAAGAATTCGGTGTCAGTAGACTTCCGATTCGTGAGGCGTTGCGCATCCTCGAATCGCATGGTCTCGTCACGCTCGTAGCGTCTTCCGGGGGGGCTGGGTGAGTTCCATGAACCTCGCTGAGTGCCAGGAAACATATCTGATCCGCGAACGAATTGAACCCCTCGCACTGGGGGGGCAGGCCATTGGCAACGTCAGTGATGCAACCATCAATCGGCTTAGTCAGCTGGCGGAGGAGATGGAGAATTGCACAGTGGTGGAGGACTTTGTCGAGTTGGACCGCGAATTCCACCTGCTGAGCTTTCGGGATGCTGGCATGCCTACGTTGTTGGAGATGGTGGAGAGGCTCTGGAATACCACCCAGCATTATCGGCGCGCATACGTGCAGTTGATCGGTTCGGAGGGGCTCGAGGACACGAATTTGGAGCATCGGCTACTGCTAGCGGCTATCCGGCGGGCCGACAACCGCTCTGGGGAGGAATTGCTGGCTATGCACGTCCGCAAAACACGCATTGCCCTGTTGGATCACCCTGAAATATTTGATCGGCAGCGCTAGCGGGCTTGCTCCGCCTAGTCATAACTAGCGCATGATGAGAGTGATTAAATTAATGTGAGAGTTTTTCTTGACGTGTCCTGATTGGGCGAAGTAGCGTCGGCGTACCGGATCGATGGAAGAAGAGAAACCTCGCGCCGGAGATCATCCGAAGCCCGGCCACCCTTTGTCGCCGGTGAAAAGCCCAGGAGAACATATGCGGACAACGAAGACGCAGGCCCTGCTGACAAATCGATCGACGGCGGAAAAAGACGTGGCAAACGTCTACACCGCAGAATTCAACGAGTTCGGACCAGAGCAGAAGAAATTACTGCACCGCACTGTTGCCGGCAGCGTCGTGGGGGGGAACATTATTGAGCAATACGATTTCGTCCTGTACGGATCGGTGGCTGCCTTGGTCTTCGGCAAATTGTTCTTTCCGAGTTTCGACCCAACCGCTGCACTGCTTGCTTCTTTCACCACCTATGCGGTCGGTTTCATAGCCCGCCCGCTGGGCAGCTTGGTAGCAGGACACGTTGGCGACCTGCATGGTCGGAAACGGGTCTTGGTGGCCATGCTGCTTATCGCCGGGATTTCGACCACTGCCATCGGGCTACTTCCGACCTATGCCGCTATCGGCTTTTGGGCAACGATTTTCCTCGTGATTCTGCGGTTCGTGCAGGGCTTCTCGTTCGGCGGGGGAACGCGGCGGCGCCATTCTGATGGTGAGTGAGACGGCTCCGCCTGAGAAGCGGGGGGTTTTACACAGGGTTGATCCCGGCATCGTCAGCGATCGGCGGGCTGCTGTCGACCGGTGTGCTCTTCGCTTTGAGTTTCATGCCAACGGAGACTTTCGAAGCGTGGGGGATGGCGAGTCCCGTTCCTGCTGTCGATCATCCTCGTCGTGACTGGTCTGATCATTCGGCTGCGGCTTAAAGAGACACCGGTGTTCAAGGCCGCAGAGGCTGAGGGGAAGACCACCCGCAAACCCATTCTCGAAGTCATCAAGACCAACCCCAAAGAGCTACTCCTCGCAGCCGGTATCAGTTTTGGGTTCGGCACGCTGGGTTACATCCTGGTGACGTGGTTGCTGAGTTACATCACCATTGGTCTGCAGCTCGACGCGGGTGTAAGTCTTATTGCTTTGTCCATTTCTTTCGTTTTCTATGGCCTCAGTGACTGGGTCAGTTCAGCGATCTCCGACCGCGTTGGTCGTCGTCCGGTCATTCTCACTGGTGGAGTGGCTTTCGCCGTCTGGGCATTTCCTATGTTTGCCCTTATCGACACCAAGAATCCCGTTTTGATCACTGTCGCAATGACAGTCGGGACAATATTGGCTGGAATGATTTATGGGCCGCTGGCCTCATTGATCAGTGAGCTCTTCGCCACTAAATTCAGGTACAGCGGTGCTTCAATGGGATACCAGCTTGGACAGACCATGGGCGGCGGATTCTCGCCCCTGATCGCAACGGCTCTCTATGCGGCGACGATGGCTTCCTGGTCGGTGGCCTCTACCTCGTCGTCGCCGGGATCATCACAGCAGCCTGTGTCTTCTTCCTGACGGAAACCAAGGGGCGGGACCTAACGCACTGACCGTCAGCTAATCTTTAGCGGATTCCGCGAGACAGTGGTGAGGGCGGGGCTTGGACCAGAGCCCCCCCGCCAGGACAATAAGATGGCGCCTATTCGGACCTTTTTGTCGTGGAAAGCCATATCTTACCCGCTCTACAACCCACTAGCCTTAATTGAGTATTTCGGCAATTAACCATCGATGCGATGGATCTCCGATGAACGACATTAATTCTGGGCAATCATCTGCCGTGGGAAAGGAACGAATTCATATGACGGCAGTGACTGCGGAGGGTGTGGGCTTTCGGTCGCGGCGCGGCCCCCCATCCTTATAGCATTGATGCTTTCGACGGGCCTGGTGGCAATTGATTCGACGATTGTTGCGACGGCCGTCCCCTCGATTGTGGACGAAATTGGCGGCTTCAGCTCCTTTCCGTGGCTTTTTTCCGCCTATCTTTTGGCGCAGGCCGTTTCCGTGCCGGTCTACGCGAAGCTTTCGGACGTCGTTGGCCGTAAGCCGGTACTTCTTAGCGGCATTGGACTCTTCCTTCTCGGTTCAATCCTCTGCGGAGTGGCGTGGAGCATGCCTGCACTCATTGCATTCCGTGTTCTTCAAGGCCTAGGGGGGGCGGGAGCCGTGCTGCCGATGTCCATGACTGTCGTCGGAGATATCTACTCCGTGGCTGAGAGGGCGAAGGTCCAGGGCTACCTTGCTAGTGTTTGGGCACTTTCGTCGGTTGTTGGACCACCTTGGGGGGCGTATTCGCCTCGTTCGGCATCTGGCGTGGGATTTTTCTGGTGAACATCCCGCTTTGCCTCTTGGCTGGGTGGATGCTGATTCGATCGTTCCACGAGAGTATCGAACGTACCAAGCATAGGGTCGACTATTTAGGGGCGATACTGCTGACGTTGGCGCTGAGCTGCTCATTCTTGGCGCGCTTGGGGGGGGTGGCCAGGCGTGGGCGTGGGACTCGTTCATCAGCTGGCCATCTTTGCCGCCGGGGGGGCCCTGCTGTTGGCCACGTTCATACTCGCAGAACGGAGCGCCGCGGAGCCGATTTTGCCTGCATGGGTTGTGTCCCGCCGTTTGCTCGCAACGACCGCGCTAACCTCTGCCGGCGTCGGTGCAGTCATGTTCGGCCTCACCACCTACGTTCCCACCTTCCTTGAGGGAGCCGCTAAAACCTCCCCGATACTGGCCGGGCTCGCGTTGGCAGCACTGACCATCGGTTGGCCAATCAGCGCGTCGCAAGCGGGCCGCTTCTATTTCCGCATCGGATTCCGGAACACGGCCCTGCTGGGCATCTCGGTTACGGTCATCGGCACAGCTTTCCTTGCGCTTACCGCCGCTGCACCCAACGTTTTGGTGGTGGCAACGGGGTGCTTCGTCGTCGGGCTCGGGCTGGGGCTGGTAGCGACGCCTAGCCTCATTGCCGCGCAGACCAGCGTCGAATGGAACGAGCGGGGGGGCGTAGTTACCGGTACTAATCTATTTGCACGGTCGATCGGCAGCTCTGTCGGTGTCGCCGTCTTCGGGGGGGCAGTGGCCAATGCGATCTATGCGCGTGTTCCAGGCGGGGGGGAGTCCGATCCCCAGACGATCGTGTCGGCGTCAACTGCTGTCTTCATCGCCGTACTGGTCAGCGCCGTACTGACCGTTGTCGCCATTATCGCCATGCCTGCAGGTGACAAAGAGAGCAATACGCTCAAGATGCCGGCAAAGGATGGATCGGCGATTTCGCGTGGCTAGGCCGCCCGGTGGTGCGTCGACCAGCGAACCTATCGAACGCAGCCTGCGCTGATCCTGCTTTCGTCTGACCATCCAATAACGGACATTCTGTCGACGGCACGGTCGGGAGGTCTTGTCATGATGTTCGGTGTCGTCTCCGCCATGTAATCGATGAAGGAGGTGCAGCTACTGTGTCGAGCTATTCATCGTTCTGGCGGGTTGAGTGTCGTCGCGTTTTGAGTTGTCGTAACGGCCGGCGGAAGTCAGGCCTTAAAGGTCGGTGCCTCATCCTGACCGGCGGCTCGCGTGCACTGAGAGCTACCGTCCAGCAGGCAATCTGCAGAGACGGCAGCACCGACTCTCTGGCGCAGGCTTTGAGTGCGCAGAGACGCGTCAAGTCCCCGCTTTTCGGTGCTCTGTCGAGCCAAAAAAGAAGGTGTGGACAGTGTCCACACCTTCCGTCTCAGACTGGCCCGTACAGCCGCCGGACTGGCCCGGATTCCTCATGTTTCCGGGAGTTCCCGGTGTTGCCAAGCCTTGGAATCCCGTTCGAGTCCCACCTCGGGCACGGCATACCCGCTCGTCAGAGGGGGGGGTTTTTGCTTTAACGTGTGTACATTCTGGGTGGTCAGGTCCCTCTGACACTGGCCGCGGGGGGGTGTGCCTGGTGCCGCGGGTCGCCTGCGAAGTTGCGGGGGGGAGCGGGTTCAGGGTCGTGGCTGGTGACCGTCCTCTTGCTCTGAACTGGGGTTATGAGTTCCTTTCCTGGTTCGTTCGGTAGGACGTGGTTGTCCTACACCTCTTCATGGATATGAGCGCTGAGTGCGACATGACTTCGAGGAACTGCGTAGATGCCGCCTGGATCCGGCTCTCTCCTGGCGTGAGCAGACCGGGTCTGGCGCAGCTTTGTCAGGTTAAAGCGGGTGGGGGGGACAAGGCCCGATAGAGTCCCGTTACGCAGTAAACCTGAAGGTCCCGTCTCAAACCGAAGACACTCGGCGGAAGCGCCACATAGCCGAGTGTCTTCGGGCCCCCGGAGTCTTGGCCGGCGGGAAATGCAACCCCTGAACGGGCCTGTCTCATGGTCTTTTGGGCTGGCCCTCTGAGGAGCAGCTGTAGCTACTTCCCGCCCGGTTGGTGCGGGAAGACCAGCAGCGTGCTTGTGGCAGTGGCGAGGATTTTTCCGTCGGCGGTGCTGAGGCGTCCTTCGGTGAAGATTGCCCGCGGGCCGGCTTTTACAACTGACCCCCCCTCCGCGCGCAGCGCACCCTTTTGAAGCGTGATGGGTCGCAGGTACTTGACTGCCAGATCGATAGAGGTGTAGCCGATCCCTGCTTCCAAGGTGGTGTGTGCAGCGCAGCCGAGTACAGTGTCGAGGAGCGTGCAGGCCAGGCCGCCGTGCACCATCCCGAGGGGGGGGTTGTAGTGCGCTTCTCCCGGCCTGCACTGGAACTCGACGCGTCCGAACCTCGCGTCTACGAGATCGAAATTCATGAGGGAAGCGATCGGCGGCGGAGCAATGCTGCCGTCTCTGAGGCCGGAGAAGTAGTCCATACCCGACAGCCGTGGCAGCTTTTCGAGCGCGATTGCCGGATCAATCCACGTGAATGTTTCAGAGCGTTGTGCTGAGGCGTCGGTTGTCACAGGTGTCTCCTTGGGGGCTCTCATGACTTCCAGTTTTGCTTCGGTCATACCGGGGGTGCTGGCTGCCAATGCGGGGTACAGATCCGAGATTGGCCCAGATAGGCCGAGCTTCACCCCCCCGGCGCTGATTTCGTCCACGATGACCTCGTAGTCACCCTGCTCCAGCCCATCGAAGGACTTCCGCGCCGCTTCCTCGGCCGAGGTCTTCGGGGCATTGACGCCCTTGGCCATAGCTGTGTCCATATAGCCGACGTGAACACCGGTGACCTGCGTGCCTTGGGGGCGCCAATTCCTGGCGGAAGGAGTTGGTCGCCGACCACAGCCCGGCCTTTGATGCACTGTAGGCGCCGGTGAGGGCGATCCAGCTGAGCACTGAGTGAATGTTGAGGACCGCTGAAGTCCCGTTGGCGGCGAGCACCGGTGCGAACGCCCTTGTCAAGGCAACCGGTCCGAAGAAGTTTGTCTCCATGATTTCGCGGAAGTTCTCGTCGGAGAGAGCCAGGAACGTATCCGATTCGACGCTGATGCCGGCGTTGTTGATCAGAACGGTGACGTCCTGGGCCTGAGTAACGGCGGCCCGGATCGAGTCAGGGTTGGTGACATCCAGGGCGAGGGGGGACGACTCGGGAGTCGCTCCACTCCTGCGGTCGGCGGGCCGTCGCATAAACCTTCGCGGCACCCCCCCGTGCGAGGGCCTGTTGAACGAACTCGCGGCCCAGGCCTCCATTTGCACCGGTAACAAGGACGACGGCGCCAGATAGCAACGGCATGGATTCTCCTGAAATCAGATTGGAGGCAGCGCGGTTGTCGCGGCCTCAGAACATCAGAGTAATCGAGTAAGTTGGATTTTCCAACCCACTTGTATACTTGAAGAAAGTAACGAAAGCAGGTGACTGGTGAATCGGCCGATCGACAAGGAACTTGATGCGCCCAGGGCGTGTTTTATCGCGGCAGGGCTTGACGTTCTGGGGGGGAGCGGTGGGCGCTTCTGGCGCTTCGCGAGATGTCCTTGGGCGTTCACCGGTTCGATCAGATCGCTCGAAATACCGGGGGGGCGTCCCGTGACATACTTACGGGCCGGCTGCGCACCCTCGAAAGCCGCGGCGTGATTGAGCGCGTCCAGTACTCCGAACACCCCCCCGCGCTACGAATACCACCTCACAACTTCCGGGGGGGCCGAGGTAGCCCCATCCTCATCGCACTCGCAGCATGGAGCAGTGCGTGGATGCGCGACGAGACTCCCCCGTGCTTCCTACCAGCACAGTTGCGGTGCCGACCTGCAACCGGTGGTGTCGTGTGCGGTGTGCGGTGAGGAATTCGCCCAAGGAAGTCTGATGCTCGGGCCGCTGGTGTCAGCGGCCGGTGCGGAGCCGGCGTCCGACGATTAGGAACAGACAGGCAAGAGGACGACGGCGGCACCTCCCGCCGTCGTCCTCTTGCCCCCCCAATGATCCTGAACCAACTATCTAGCCCTGCTGCCTTTGCAGCGCCCGCCCCCCAGTCGTGCAGCCGCTTCCTCAAGCTTTGCGGCGGGAACGTCACCGTACGCCAGGCGCAGGTGCCGATCAGCGTCAGTGCCGGGTCCTGAGGGGGGGAAAAACGAACCCCCCCGTTGGTACTCCACACCCTCGGCGCTGGCATCGGCAGCAAGCTGGTCAGGGTTCACTGAAGAATCTGCCAGCTTCGGCCAGAGAAACAGCCCGCCATCGGGAAGCACGGTATCGAAGGCCCCCTGGCGCCTCACGATGCAGCGCGCTGACAAGCGTTTCGGCCCGGTTCTTGTACAGGCACGGGCCTTGTCCAGAGTTGCGTCGAAGATTCCGGGATCGGAGGTCACCAGCTCTCCGATGATGGCCTGGACCAACGTAGAGCTGTGCGAATCTTGCCTGCTCCGGAGGGCCACAAGGTCACGGGACAGCCTCTCGGGTGCCACGGTCCAGCCGAGGCGAAGTCCCGGCCCCAGGGTTTTGGTGAATGTGTTGATGTGGAGGACATGATCGGAGTTGTTGAATTCCTCCACGCTCTCCTGCTGACCCGCAAAGCGAAGTTCGCGGTACGGGTTGTCGGCCAGGATCACAAAACCGTACTGTTCGGCCAGCCGGACCAGCTCCTTCCGGGCTTCCCCCGGGCAGGGTTCCTTGGGAAGGGTTGTGGAAGTCCGGCACTGTATAGAGCGCGGATGGACGGGCGCCCGCGCGTAACTGGTCCGAGAGATGATCTACGTCGAGACCTCGCGGCCCCACGAGAACGGGCAAGGTCCGCGCATCCGACAACTGAAGCCCCCGCAGGAACAATGGAAAGATCGGGTTGTCCACCGCCACCAGATCGCCTCGTTCCACCACTGATTGGATCGCCAGGGCGAGTCCGTGGAAGCCGCCGTTGGTGATCAGGATCCGGTCCACCGATACGCCTTCGCGTTCGGCGATCCATTCACGCAGCGGGGAGATGCCTTCCGTTCGCGAATATTGCAGTGCCGGAACGCCTGGTTTGGCCAGCACGCGGCTGGTAGCGGCGGCCAATGCCTCTGTGGGGAGGACGCTGGGGTCCGGGATGCCGCCCAGCAGTTCGATGGCATCTGCCTGCGGTCCCGGAGCGTTTGGTCGCCGAATCCTTTCGGTGCGGTGAAGGCTTCGATCAGTGCGGGACGGCGGTTGGTGGTCAGGGTTTGGGTGGTCATGCTGTGGCCTTCGCTAGTTGTTTGGTTTCCGGGGCAAGCCCGCCAAACGCGGATGCGGGAGTGGCCAGGGGAATCGAGTCGAGGAGTGCGCGGGTATAGGGGGTGCTGTGGTCGCGAGAAGATGTCCTCCACAGCTCCGTCTTCCACTACCTGTCCCTTTCGCAGGACAGAAACGGTGTCAGCCACTTGCCTCACCAGGGCCAAGTCGTGCGAGACGAACAGGTAGGTGAGGCCCAGTTCGCGCTGCAGTTTGGACAGCAGCTCCAGGATCCCTGCCTGGACGCTCACGTCCAGGGGCGGACGTGGCTCATCCAGAACCACGACGTCGGGCCTCACCACCAGCGCACGGGCAATCGCCACCCGCTGACGCTGGCCACCGGACAAGTGCGCGGGCCGCCTGGAGGCGACGTCGGCCGGAAGCCCTACCGACTCCAGTGCCTCGCGCACCCCGCTGGGCACGTTCCGGCTTGGTCCCAACCCCCCCGAACTGGTCCAACGGTTCGCGGATGATCCTCCCTACCCGCCACGTTGGGTCCAAAGACGTGAACGGGTTTTGGTAGACGAGCTGAAGGTGCCTGCGGATGTCGCGCACCTCCGCTCGGGATCTGCCCGACGTCGATTGGCCGGCTACGGAGATCTGCCACCGTCCGGCTGTTCAAGGCCAAGCAGCAGCCGCACCGCAGTGGTCTTGCCGGAACCGGATTCGCCAACGAGGGCGTGCGTCCTTCCGCGTTCCACGGAGAAGGACACTCCGTCGCAGGCAAGGACGTCTTTCCCGCCGGCTGAGAAGCGCTTGGTCACTCCCTGAACATCAATCTGGAGTCCCGGTGACGGTGAGGAAACATCCCCCGGTGCGGGAGCCGTCGTCGTGCGCCTGCTCGGCTGGTCGAAACACAACGCGCTGGTCCCGGTACCGGTCCGGGTGAAGCGCGGGGACGTCCGCTTGCAGGCTGCGGGCGTAGTCCGTTCGGGGTGAGGCGAAAACGTCCCGTGACGGGCCGCTTTCCTGCACGGCACCATCCTTGAGCACCACCAGCGAATCGGCGCGTTCGGCCGCGATGGCGAGGTCGTGTGTTATGAGCAGCAGGCTGATGTCCAGTTCCTGGCGGAGCTCGGTGAGCATGTCCAGGATCAGCTTTTGAACGGTCACATCCAGCGCGGACGTGGGTTCGTCGGCCACGATCAGTGACGGTCGGGGCAGCACGGTCAGGGCGATCAGCACGCGTTGGAGCATGCCGCCCGAGAGTTGGTGGGGGTAGGAGTCGTACACCCGCACGGGATCGGGCAGGCCCACTTGCCCCCCAGCACCTCCAAGATCCTGATGCGCCGGACTGAAGGATCGGTTTCGCCGAGCAACGCCGCTGCTTCATGTGCTTGGGCACCGATGGTTCGGACCGGATTCAGCGCGGAGGCCGGATCCTGCGGGATAAAACCGAGCTCCCGGCCGCGCAGGTGACGGAACTGTTTTTCGGGCAGTGCCAGTACGTCCTGACCGTTCAGTGCCACCCGGCCAGTCGCTGTCGCTTCGCCGTGGGGGGGAGCAGCCGTAGGAGGGCCTTGGCGATGGTGGACTTGCCCGAACCGGACTCGCCAATCAACGCCAGGCTCTCGCCTTTGGCAACGGAAAACGAGACGTCGTGGACGACGGCGGTGGGACCGTAGGCGATCGACAAGCCTTCCACCGTTAGTAGGTCAGCTGACACGTCGGTGTCCTTTCGAATTTTCACTTGGCGTTTCGCAGCCAGCGGCTGATGCGGTTCACCGACAGGACGGTGACCACGATGACCAAAGCGGGGGGCGTACACGAGCCATGGGGCAGTGACGTAGGTTTTGCCCGAGGCGACCAGGAGTCCCCCCCAGTCCGAGGCGGGGGGGCGGATCGCCGTAGCCGAGGAAGGCCAGGGAAGCGATGATCAGGATGGACGTGCCGAACTGCAGGACCGCCAGTACCAGCACCGAGCGGTACGCGTTGGGGAGGACATGTCCCAGCAGCGCGTGCAGCCGGTTTCCGCCCTCAAGGTAGGACGCTTCAACGTAGGTGGCGCTGCGGACCCGCATTACCTCTGCCCGCATCAGCCTCGCAAAGACCGCGACGGCGGACACTCCGGTGGCGATTGCAGCGTTGATGGTCTGGAAACCCAGCGAGCTGACGATGACCACCGCCAGGAGGAAGCCGGGGATGGCCAGCAGTACGTCGACGAAACGTCCCAGGACGCGTCCACCCAGCCGCCGCGGAACCCGCTGGCCAGGCCGATGATGCTGCCGATCACCAAGCCGATGAGCACGGCCACCAGTGCACTTGTCACCGAGGATGCGGTTCCGTAGACCACCCGGGCGTATTGATCGCGGCCGAGGTAGTCGGTGCCGAACCAGTGGGCGGCGCTCGGTGCGGCCAACTTGCTGGCGGTGTCGCCAGTCACGGGGCTCAGGGACGTGAAGAGGCCCGGTACCAGTGACCATAGGATGACCACCAGAACCACGGCGAAGGACAACAGGACGGTTGCCGGCGGCAGGCCGGCGGTGAGTTTCCTGGGCGCCGATCCGAGGTCGCGGAGCTGCGTGTTACTGAGGATGGCAGTCATGCGCCCACCTTTTCCTTGAGTGTGGTCTCCCGGAGTTTGACGCGTGGATCCAACAGCGGCGAGGCAAGGTCCGCCACCAGGTTCACGGCAACAAAGACCACGGCTGACAGGGAAACGACCGCTTGAAGAACGGGTTGGTCCTCGCCGGTCACGGCCTTTTGGACCACTGTGCCGATCCCGTCCCGGCCAAAGATGGTCTCCGTAATCACTGAACCTCCCAGCAGTTCACCCACAATGAGCGCCACCATGCAACCGAAGGCAGGGCCGAGGGCTTCACGAGGTGCTTGGCGAACAGCCTGGCCTCGGTCAGTCCGCGTGAACGGGCCACCAGAGCGTATTCCTGCCGGGATTCATGGTCCAGACTCGCGATCAGGACTTCGGCCAGCGGCGCTGAGACAGGGATGGCCAGGGTGATCGCGGCGAACAGAGTTGCTACCGGGCTGTTGGGATCGGTGGTGGTGAACGAGTGCAGTCGGAAAGCAAAGAACTCGATTAGCACCAAGCCGATCACGAAGTTTGGCACCGACAGGAAGAACGACGGTATGGACCGGAGGATTGCCGCCCATTTTCCGGGTAGGTATTGAGCGCCGTAGGCAATAGCCACGGCGAAGATGATGGCGATGAACAACGCCGTTGTTGCCAGGGTCAGCGTCGAAGGCAGGGCATCACCCACCAGTTGGGACACCGGGAGGTTGGACTGCAAGGAGAATCCCAGTTCACCCGTCAGGAAGCGTCCCAAGGAGAGCAGCAGTTGGACGATCACGGGCTGATCGAGGCCGTAGAAGGCGACAATCCGCTGGATGTCTTCCTCGCTCAAGCCGTGCTGCGGGTCCCTGAGCGTATTGGTGATGGCATCGCCCGGGAGGACGCTGATGATCAGGAACGTGAACACGTACGCGAGAAGCACGACGACGATCGCCTGGCCAGCGCGCGTCAGGCAAAACGCCGGTAGTCGCCCGTCACTGCGAAATCCAGGCCGTGTAGAAGTTCGCGTACGCCAGGCCGTTGTACTGAACGTCCTTGATCTTGGGGCTGATCAGGTACAGGCGCTGGACCAGCTGGTTAAGGGGGAATGAAGTAGCCCTGTTCCAGGACATACTGCTGCAGTTCGTCGGCAACCTTTTCGCGTGATGCCCGGTCCGATGCCGTGGCGATGGCGGTGGAAAGGTCGTTCAGCTTCTGGTCACTGGTACCCAGCCCGAACCAGTCTTCACCCTTGTTCTGGCTGGTCAGGACTCCGGCGACCGTTCCGACATCGACGAAGCTGCGGGAAGTTTGGAACAGCGGCGGTTTGCTGGCCTGCACGGCCGCGTAACCGGCCACGTCCACCACCTTGAGGTTGACCTTGATACCCACCTTCTTGAGCTGCTGGGCGATGAGCTCGTCTTCGGCCTTGGTGGAGGGCACGTAGGGGTTGGGTGTCAAGGTAATCTCAAGAGTCTTGCCGTCCTTGGAACGGTAACCATCCGAACCGGAAGCCCAGCCGGCGTCGTCGAGGATCTTGTTGGCCTTGTCGGCGTCGAACTTGAAGGTGTCGCTGAACTGGCCGGCTTCCGGGACATTGCCTTGGATGAACGTGGTGGCGGCGTTCCAGTCGCTGGTGTAGACGGTCTTGAGGATTTCATCGCGGTCGATGCCGTGCTGGATGGCCTTCCGGACCGCGGGATCGTTGGTGGGGGGGAAGGTCTGGGTGTTGACCTGGAATCCGTCCACGAAGCCCAAGTAGCGCGGCGTTCCCACCGTGAAGCCCTGGGCTTTGAGCGACTCGATTTCCTGGGGGGGCTCCACGTTGAAGGCAACGTCAGCCTGTCCCGAAACCACGGTGGATGTCCGGACGGAGGTGTCCTTGATGACCTTGTAGGTGATGGTGTCCAGGCGTGCGGGGGGCCGGTGTGGCCGAGCGCTGCCGGGCCCCCAGTTGTAGTCCTTGCGCTTTTCCAAGACGTAGCTGTCGCCCTGCTTCCAGGACTTGACCACGAACGGGCCGCTGCCGATTTCCTGGCTGAGGTCCGCCTGCGCCTCGACTGGGAGCGCGAGAGTCTTGGGCGAAAGCAGGATGCAGCCGTGATAGGCGAGTGTGGCGATGAAGCCGAGCGCGGGGGGAGGAGAAAGAAACCTTGACCGTGGTTGCGTCAGTGGCCTCGGCAGAGACGAAGTTGGTCGACGGGAACAGGCCCACCTTGCTGACGCCGCGGGTGGGATCGCCCTTCGCCCAGGCGGTGAGGTTGGCGACGACGGCGGCTGCGTCCAGCGGGGGGGTGCCGTCGGAGAACGTTACGCCCTGCTTCAGGTGGATGACGAAGTCCTTGGCGCCGTTGAGTTCCTCCCAGCTCTCGGCAACCCACGGGCTCAGCTCGCCCTTTTCATTGACGTACACCAGCTTGTCCGTGATCTGGCCCCACAGGTTGCCTCGTAGCTGGAGATGGAGGTCTTGCTGGAAACCCAGCCGGTGTCGTAGCCCTGGATGAGGAAGGTGATGTTGCCGCCATCCACGGGTGTGGTGGAACCGGCGCCGGTGCTCGCGGTTGTGCCGCCGCACGCAGTGACGAGGGCGGAGGTGGACAGTGCGCCGAGACCGGCCAGGAAGGCCCGCCTGCGGAATTCAGGGGTGTTGAAGGTAGTCATGGGGTTGCTCCTGATGCGTAAGGGGGATTGCGTTGGGGGTAGCGCTGCGGGCAGGGCGGCTAGATGGCCTTGCCGGGATTGAGAAGTTGCCGGGGGGTCGATGGCGGCCTTGATGGCGTGCTGGACATCGCGGCTACGCTCCGAGAGTTCCAGCGCTGCCCATTCGCGTTTGATGGTTCCTACACCGTGCTCACCCGTGACCGTGCCGCCGAGCGAAAGCGCCACCTTCACCAGTTCAGTGGCAGCTTCGGCGAGGGAGGCGGGCGGGTTCGTGCCGTCGTCGGGCGTTTTGTCCTTGGTGATCAGCGGGTGAAGGTTGCCGTCCCCCCCGGCGTGAGATACCGCCGAAATTTCCACGCCGAAGCGGGCTTCCAAGTCCGGGAAGGCTGCGTAGACCTTGGGCAGTTGGGATTTGGGCACGGCGATGTCCTCGCCGATATACCACTTGTCCTGCGGGAGGCCGCGGCCGCTGCGGCGCAGTTCCCAGAGCCGCACGCCGTCGTCGTCGGATTCCACCGTGACGCGGCCGCCTGCCGCGGTGAGTGCTGTGGCGAGGTCCGCGGCTTGATCGCCGATGCCGTAGCCGTCGATTTCGATGAGAATCAGTGCAGCGCCCCTTTCTCGCAGCGCGGTTCCGGAGTGGGCGTCAATGTGCGCCAGGCTGGGGGGGTATCGAAGAATTCGATCGCGGCCGGGCGTACAGGTGAGAGGGTGATGGCGGCGAGCCCTTCAGCGCCCTCTGTCGTGCTGTTGAAGAACGCAGTGACCGTTTTGCGTGCCACGGGGGGGATGGGGGGGCGCAAGCGCACCGTCGCTTTAATGACAATGCCGAGAATCCCCTCGGAGCCAACGAACAAGGACGTCAGATCCAGGCCGGTCACGCCCTTGATGGAGCGGTGGCCGACGGTGATGAGGCTCCCGTCCGGAAGAACGACGTCGAGCGACAGAATGGATTCGCGGGTCACCCCCCCGTATTTGGCGCACCTTAGCCCGCCTGCGTTGGTGGCGATATTGCCTCCGATGGAGGAAATATCGAAGCTTGCCGGATCCGGAGCGTAGAAAAGGCCGAATGGTTCAAGATGCTTATTCAGATCCGCATTGATGACGCCCGGTTCAACTACCGCCACTTCATCCAGAGGGGGGGATACCTCAATGATGCGCGTGAGTTTCTCAGTGGAGACAACTATTTGGTCGGTGTGTGCGGTGGCGCCGCCCGACAGGCCCGTTCCGGCACCACGGGGGGGCACCACCGTCACACCAAGCTCTGCGGCCAGCTTCACAGCTGCCTGAACCTGGGGCTGCCGTCGAGGGAAGAACGACGGCGGGGGGGCCCGGCTTTCCGCTATCGGCTGCGGTTTTAGCGGTGGCTGCGTCGTGGCTGTAGCGGGTGGTCCCGGTGCCGGGCTCGAGGATCTCAATACCTTCGACTCGTCGTTTTAGTTCGCAGACGTAGTCCTGAATGGTGGCCTGTTCGAGGGCTGAGGTGTGTTCGTGGGTGAGCTGTGTTGTCATGCCGGTGTCTCTCTGTCCGGGTGCATGACAAGGCATTCCTGCGCGAAGCACCCAAAGGCTTTTGATGGAAATCCCGGTCACAATTGACTGGGTCTTCAAAAGCTAGCGGGATTCGGGATTTACGCGCGAATCTTTTGAAACGTCGATCAATAGTTCTCAATCCGGGGGGGTAGTAAACCGGACTATTAAGTAAGAGTGCGCAATTTAGCGACACCATCTTTTTCTTATGGTCCTGCCTCGCCTGCCGACGCTGAGAACATGACGAATATGGTCTGTTTGTTGCGATCCGATGTCGTCCCGAGAATCACAATGTCGCCGCATTACTGCTGGAGACGTACCCCTTTGTTGCGGGGGGGAGCGAGCTACGTAATCTCAAGCATGCATCGGCTCTGAAGAAGAGCAAACTCCGCCGCATGAGGATCCCTTAGGACGTTTTTGCTTTCCGCGTCCGCCGGGTGTCGGCGGGTCGATCCCCCCCAGCATCCTCACCATCTCCGTTCATGGCCTGGAGCTTTTGCAGGCCAGCCCTCTCGCAAAGGAATATGTCCGTGTCTTCACCCCAAGACAACTCGTCCACCCGCATCGTCGCTGGTGAGTCCGCCCCCTAAGCCCAAGCGCCGCCGCACAGTAGAGATCGCCATCGGCGTGGGCCTTGT
The DNA here is from genome assembly GCA_001313365.1 of Paenarthrobacter nitroguajacolicus JCM 14115. Next base: position 147 of record BBFS01000002.1, on the reverse strand, counting down.
GCTCCTCATCGGTGCGGGCGCCGCAGTCGCTTCCGCTGTTTCGCAGAACAACCAGGCCGCCCCCCCGGCGCCCACCACGTCCCCCCCGGCTGCTGAGCTGAAGCTTGGTTACTTCAGTAACGTGACCCACGGCCCCGCGCTGGTGGG
>BBFS01000001.1 GCA_001313365.1 Paenarthrobacter nitroguajacolicus JCM 14115 | reverse complement strand
CAACTGCCGGGCCGACTCGAGATCGTGCCCGAACGGCTTCTCGATCACCACACGACGCCACTGACCCGGCTTGGCCTGCGCCAGGCCGTGCTTGGACAACTGCCGGCAGACCTGCTCGAACGCCTTGGGCGGGATCGACAAATAGAAACCATGATTACCGCGGGTGCCACGGGTCTCATCCAGCTCATCAAGAACATCACCGAGACGCTCGAAAGCGTCATCGTCGTCGAACTCGCCCCCCCGAACAAAACGGATACCCGAAGCCAACTGCTCCCACACCGCTTCATCGAACTTCGTCCGGGCATGGGCCTTGACGTTTTCCTTGACCTCGGCCGCGAAATCCGCGTTGTCCCACTCGCGACGGCCGAAACCGACCAAAGCAAAACTCGGCGGCAACAACCCACGGTTGGCAAGGTCATAGACCGCCGGCATCAGCTTCTTACGGGCAAGGTCACCAGTGACTCCGAAGAACACCAACGACGACGGCCCGGCAATACGATTCAGGCGCCGATCCCGCGGATCCCGCAAAGGATTCCGGAGACCGGCGTTCTTCCTGCCGTTTTCAGTTTCTGGCATGTTTGGTTCTGTGCCTTAGCTTTCGAGTGCGCTAGCCTGGTTGGCCAACGCAGCGACGACTTCCTGGAGTTGGGCTACGCCCGCAGCGCGCTCAGTGAGGTGCAGGCGCAATACCGGGCGGCCATGGCCTTCCAGGACCTGGGCGTCGCCCGAGGCCTGGGCAGCAATGAGCTGACCGAACGTGAAGGGCCGCTCCGGGATCTCAAGATCAGTGGAGGATGCTGCAGTGACCTGCAGGAACACTCCGATGGCCGGTCCACCCTTGTGGAACTGGCCAGTGGAGTGCAGGAACCGCGGGCCCCCAACCGAACGTCACCGGACGCCGCTGACGGCGGCGAGTTCGTCACGGATGCCTTCAAGCGGCGCATGGGAAATGCGGTCAAGATAGGCCTGAACGCTCAAGTAACCGTCCGTGCCGAGCTGGTCAAGGAGCGCCTGCACGGCTTCGGAAACAGTGGAGGCAGAGCCGAGCCAGTCGCGCCGCGAACTTCCACCGCACCGTCGGTGAACGCAGCCGGAGTCGGCTCAGGGCGTGCGTCCAGCAAGCCGCGCGCGGCCACTTGGCGGCCTCGACGTCGGGCTGGTCAAACGGGTTGATGCCCAGCAGGCGACCCGCCACGGCGGTGGCAAACTCCCACACAAACATCTGCGAGGCCAGTCCACCGGCAATGGCAACCTCGTTTTCACGAAGTTCTACGTCCGCATCGGCGTCCACCAGCCGGACCACCAGGATGTCTTCGGCACCGTTCAAGCTTCCGGGGGATTCCGGGCCTGCTACGACCGGCAGCACGCCGGTGCCAGCTTGCCTGTGGATTCAGCGATAAGCTGTTCGGCCCAGTCGGCGAAACCGACTATGCCTGATCCGTCCTCGGCGATGACGATCTTGTTGCGCAGCGGGGGTGGTACCACCGAGGCGATGCCGAGCGCCAGACCGATGTTGTCAGCTGAGTCCTCGTTGAGGATCTCAGCAGCCTCTTCTGCTTCGTCCAGGAACGCCTGGATGTCCACGCCGGCCAGCCCGCAAGGCACCAAGCCAAATGCGGTCAGCGCCGAGAAACGGCCGCCAACGTTGGGGTCAGCGTTGAACACTGCACGGTAGCCGGCTTCGCGGGAAGACTTATCCAGCGGAGAACCCGGGTCGGTGACAATGATGATCCTGCTCTTGGCGTCGATACCGGCATCATTGAACGCCTTCTCGAACACGCGGCGCTGGGAGTCAGTTTCCACGGTGGAGCCGGACTTGGAAGAAACGACGATGGCTGTTTCCGCCAAGCGGTCCGCCAAGGCCGCACTAACCTGTTCAGGATCAGTGCTGTCCAAAACAGTCAGCTCGACGCCGGCAGTGCCGGCAATGACCTCGGGAGCCAACGAAGACCCACCCATGCCGCACAGGACAATGCGTGAGACGCCGTCGGCGCGGAGGGCATCGCGAAGTTCCAGAATGCCTTCGACCAGAGGTTGGGACACGGTGGCAGCCTCTACCCATCCGAGACGAATCGCCGACTCAGACTCCGCTTCAGGACCCCATAGAGTGTGGTCTTTCGCGAAAATCCGGGTTGCGATCTTTTCCTCGACCAGGCTGTCAATGTGCTGGGCGATGGCCTCTTGGGCAGCACCGCTGGCGTCGTAGCTGATTGTGCTCATGATGGGTTAGGAAGCCTTCCGTGCGGTGACGAGTGCGCCTTCGACGTCGGCGAGGAGTTCCTTCCAGGAGCCTACGAACTTCTCGAGGCCTTCGGTCTCGAGGAGGGTGACGACGTCGTTGTAGGAGACGCCGAGGGCTTCGAGGGCGTTGAGGGTCTCGTTCGCTTCGTCGTAGGTGCCGGTGATGGTGTCACCGGTAACGACGCCGTGATCGAACGTGGCGTCGAGCGTCTTTTCCGGCATGGTGTTGACCACGCCTGCTGCGACGAGCTCGGTCACGTAGAGGGTGTCCGGGTAGGCCGGGTCCTTCACGCCGGTGGAGGCCCACAGAGGACGCTGGGGGGGAGCGCGCCGGCCTCGGCCAGCACTGCCCAGCGCTCTGTGGAGAAGAGCTCTTCGTAGACCTGGTACGCGAGGCGTGCGTTCGCGACGCCGGCTTTGCCTTGAGTGCCTTGGTTCATCGGTGCCGATGGCGTCAAGGCGCTTGTCGATCTCGGAGTCAACGCGGGACACGAAGAACGATGCCACGGAGTGGATCTTGGAGAGGTCGTGGCCGTTCTCCTTGGCCTGCTCAAGGCCGGACTGGAAAGCGTTGATGACCGCGCGGTAGCGCTCCAGGGAGAAGATCAAGGTCACGTTGACGCTGATGCCCTCGGCCAGCGTAGCCGTGATGGCTTCGAGGCTTCAAGCGTTGCCGGGATCTTGATGTGGACGTTGTCCTTGTTGACCTTGGCGTAGAGGTGCTTGGCCTCGGCGATGGTTCCTGCGGTATCCCAAGCAAGGCGGGGGTCAACCTCGATGGAGACGCGGCCATCCACACCCTTGGTGGCGGCGGCGATGGGAGCGAAGAGATCGCAGGCGTCAGCGACGTCCGTGGTGGTGATTTCGAAGATCGTTTCTTCGACGCTGGCACCGGCCGCGGCCTGCGCTGCGATGGTGGCGTCGTAATCCGTGCCGGCAGTGATGGCGGCGTGGAAGATCGACGGGTTGGTGGTCACACCAACAACGTTCTTCTCGTCGATGAGCTTCTGCAGGGTGCCCGTCTCCAAGCGGTTGCGGGAAAGGTCATCAAGCCAGATGGAGACGCCGGCGTCTGAGAGCTGCTGTGTGGGAGTTGTAGACATGTGTTTTTCTCCTTGTGAGAGGGAAGCAGACTGTTATGCGTTGGAGTCTGCGAGGGAGTCTTTTGCTGCGGCGGCAACAGCTTCGGCAGTGATGCCGAATTCGTTGAACAGCCGCTTGTAGTCAGCCGAGGCGCCGAAGTGCTCCAGTGAGATGGAACGGCCGGCGTCGCCGACGAATTCGCGCCAACCCAGCGCGAGACCGGCTTCAACCGAAACACGGGCCTTCACGGAGGCCGGGAGTACGGACTCGCGGTAAGCCTCGTCCTGCTTGTTGAACCATTCAACGCACGGCATGGACACGACACGCGCTGCGATGCCTTCAGCCTGGAGGGCTTCGCGGGCCTGGACTGCGAGCTGGACTTCGGAGCCGGTGCCGATCAGGATGACCTGCGCGTCAACGGTTTCGCCGTTCTTGGAGGCCTCAGCCAGGACGTAACCGCCCTTGGCCACACCAGCGTGGAACCGAACGTGTCGCCGCTTGCTTCACCTTCGCCGCGGCGTAGGTGGGGGGGATGTTCTGTCGGGTCAGGACAATGCCCGCCGGGTTCTCGTGGTTCTCCAGCATGACCTTCCATGCCGCGGAGACCTCGTTCGCGTCGCCGGGACGGACAACATCCAGGCCCGGGATGGCACGCAGGGAGGCGAGCTGTTCCACCGGCTGGTGGGTGGGGGGGCCGTCTTCGCCCAGGCCGATGGAGTCGTGTGTCCATACGTACAGGGACGGAACACCCATCAGCGCGCCGAGGCGGATGGCCGGGCGCTGGTAGTCGCTGAAGATCAGGAACGTGCCGGAGAATGCGCGGGTGCGGCCGTGCAGGGAAATACCGTTCACGATCGACGCGGCAGCGTGCTCACGGATACCGAAGTGCAGCACACGTCCGTACGGGTTGCCCTTCCAGGCGTCCGTTGAGCGGGACGTCGGGATGAACGACGGCGAGCCTTCAATGGTGGTGTTGTTGGACTCCGCGAGGTCGGCCGAGCCGCCCCCCCACAGCTCCGGAAGTACCGGTCCGATGGCGTTCAGGACCTTGCCCGAGGCTGCACGGGTGGAAACATCCTTGCCTGCTTCGAACACGGGGAGGCAGAGTCGATGCCAACGGGGGGGAGCTTCTTGGCTTCAACGCGTTCCAGCAGGGCAGCAGCGTCCGGGTTGGCGGACTGCCATGCCTCGAACGAGCTCTGCCAGGCAGCGCGGGACTCAGCGCCGCGGTCCAGGACCTTGCGGGCGTGTGCCAGAACTTCTTCGTCAACGTCAAAGGACTTGGCCGGATCGAAGCCGAGTACGGTCTTCAGTGCTGCGACTTCCTCGGCGCCCAGGGCGGAGCGTGGATCTTGCCGGTGTTCTGCTTCTTCGGTGCCGGGTACCCGATGATGGTGCGCAGCGAGATGATGGACGGCTTGTTCGTCTCAGCCTTGGCAGCGAGCAGTGCACCGTAGAGTTCCTGGACGTCTTCGACGTAGTCGCCGGTCTTGGTCCAGTCAACGCGCTGGGTGTGCCAGCCGTAGGCTCGTAGCGCTTGAGGACGTCTTCGGCGAAGGCGATGTCGGTGTCATCTTCGATGGAGATGTGGTTCTCGTCGTAGATCACTACGAGGTTGCCCAGTTCCTGGTGGCCGGCGAGCGAGGAAGCCTCGGACGTTACGCCCTCCTGGAGGTCACCGTCGGAAGCGATAACCCAAATGGTGTGGTCGAACGGCGATTCGCCGGCGGGAGCATCGGCGTCGAACAGGCCACGTTGGCGACGCTGGGAGTAAGCGAAACCAACAGCCGAGGCCAGGCCCTGGCCCAGCGGGCCGGTGGTGATTTCCACACCGGCGGTGTGCTTGTACTCCGGGTGGCCCGGGGGTCAGTGAACCCCCCCAGGTACGCAGTGCCTCGAGGTCCTTCAGTTCCAGGCCGTAACCGGAGAGGAACAACTGGATGTAAAGGGTCAGCGAAGTGTGGCCGGGGGACAGGACAAACCGGTCGCGGCCGAGCCAGTCCGGGTTCTTCGGGTCATGACGCATCAGCTTCTGGAACAGCAGGTACGCTGCCGGAGCCAAGCTCATCGCCGTACCAGGGTGGCCATTGCCGACCTTCTCCACGGCGTCGGCGGCCAACACGCGAACGGTGTCAACAGCCTTCTTGTCCAGATCGGTCCATGACAGTTCTTGCTCTTCCAAATGTGGCACGAAAACCGAGCCCCCCCTCTCTGTGCTGACGGCAGGCGTATGGACACGGCACGCAGGAAGCACAGGATGGCGCCCGCTGCAATGTGTCTACCAGCCGTTCACCATTGAAACGTTGATCTCTCATCCAGACGCACGGATATCCAAGAATACGGTTTCCCGGATCGTCAACGTGTGCTGATCTGCTCAACAGCTTAGCCCTAAACGTGTCATGGAACTCAGGGAATCCCACTAACTGGACAGAATTTCCCTTATATGAATCACTATGGCCCGGCGGAGGAGTGAAGATTCGGAAACATTGGCGTATTTTGCGGACATCGGGCCGCTTTCCGCCACGGTATGATATTTGGAGGCCAGCAGCGTTCATGCGCCCGGTTTGAGGGACGGCAGCCGCTGCGAGAACCCCAGAGCATAGAACAGAGTGACTGCCGCCGTGAGCACAACTGATACGCCCCTTAACGCGTCCCCGGCCCGGGGGGGAAGCATCGGAATGTCCCGTAAGTTCAAGGCGTATCTGGCTCTGACGAAGCCCCGTGTCATTGAGTTGCTCCTGGTCAGCACGCTGCCCACCATGATCTTTGCGCAGCGCGGCTTCCCGTCCATCGGCCTGATCCTTGCCACCCTCGTTGGTGGCGCGTTCGCTGCGGGCAGCGCCGGCGTCTTCAACTGCTACATCGACCGCGACATCGACAAATTGATGCACCGCACGGAGAAACGTCCGCTGGTCACCGGTGAAGTGACTCCCCCCCGCGAAGCTCTGATCTTCGCCTGGATCCTTGGTGCCGCCTCCATCGCAATCCTGTGGTTTGGCGCCAACCCGCTGTCTGCTTGGTTGGGCTCGGTGCAATCGTCTTCTACGTGGTGATCTACACCATGATCCTCAAACGCCGCACTGCCCAGAACATCGTCTGGGGGGGCGGCGCTGCCGGTTGCTTCCCGGTGCTCATCGCCTGGGCGGCCGTCACCAACACTGTCGAATGGCCCGCCATCGTGCTCTTCATGGTGATTTTCCTCTGGACGCCTCCTCACTACTGGCCGCTGTCCATGCGTTACGGCGAGGACTACCGCAACGCCAAGGTTCCCATGCTCGGCGCCATTGCCGGCGCGAAGGTGGTCTCCGTACAGGTAGTTCTTTACGCGTGGGCCATGGTTGCCTGCTCGCTGCTGATGATCCGGTGGGCGGGGCCGGGTGGGTCTACACGATCGTGGCTGTTGCTGCCGGAGCCTGGTTCCTCTACGAGAGCCACGCATTGTACAAGCGTGCGCAGGGTGGCGACGTTTCCAACAAGGGTGCCATGAAGGTGTTCCATGGCTCCATCAGCTACCTGACGTTGCTCTTCATCGCGCTGGCCGTTGACCCCTTCATTGGCTCAGCTATCGTAGGCGGCTAGCCCACCAACGCTCTCTCACGTCCCACTGGCTTGAGGCCAAGGCCCGCTCACGTCCCACTGGCTTGAGGCCAAGGCCCGCTCACATCACGACTCGAAAGATGCAACCAGTCGAGCCAGCGGAGGAGGCGCCTGTCCTTCCGGTAGCGCGTTGACAAGCAGAGGCGCGTATCGGATCTTATTCCCGCTGCGCCCCCCCGAAGAACCGCCGTAACTGCCCCTCCACAGACCGGTCCCGCAACGAGGGCTGGCGTTGCAGGAGCTCAAAGGATGCGAGCTCCCCCCCTTGGTCCGCGATGACGTCGAGCACGGCATCCACGCCAAGGCACCGGATGAGTTCGTCCTCCAAATCGGCGTTACAGACCTGGAAGCCATGGTCTTCCAGCGGGCCTGCCCCCCCCATGCCAGCCCGCATGAGGGCACGGCCGATGCCCGCGGCCTCGCCGAAATCGCAGAGACCCAACAATCGGTGGCCCGCCCCATGCGGGCCATAGCGGTCGAGGAAGCGCACGATGCTCGTGGCGCCATTCATGGGCACAACCGAAACGCGTTCCATCCTTAGGTCGTGGCCAAGCCTTTTAGCCAGCATTTCCACTGCCAGCCGGTCGCTCTCGCCCTCCACCAACACAGTCGTCTCCAGCACATGACCAGTATGGCCGACAAGGGTGGCAACTCCTTTAACCAGCGCAAACCAAGAGATCAACACCTAGAAGCCGCATTGCAGCACCTAGTTTGGACCCCCCCCTGAACACTTATCTTTTGCCTGAACGCCACCTAGATCCTCGAAAAGCAGCCTAGGTGGTGCTCAAGGCTACTTACCGTTCGAGATGGAACAGAGTTGTTCCACTTCACACGAGCATTGGGGGATTCTCATGAAAAACATCCTGCGCACAGCCGGGGGTGCTTGCAGTTGTTTCAGCCTCTGTATTGACCGGGGGGGTGTCTGCAGCCCAGGCCGCCCCCGGCATGCTCCACCGCACGAGTATGCCTCTATGACGATTACTGGTTCACCGGAACGACGCGATCATTTGGCTGGGTCACGTACAACGTGGGAGTGGATGCAAACGACAAGGCGAGCTCCCTCAACGTGGGGCCGCCCACTGATCCCAACTCGCCATATGTCTATTTCTATGTTGACCAAAACTTCAGAGGCGACAGTGTTGTCTTTCGTGCTGGAAACGCTTCGAATGATCTACGCGGTCTCTATATGACTCCCACCCGGAACTGGGACGACGAAATTACGAGTGTCTGGGGGGGTTAATCCCTTGGAGCCCACCATCAAGAAGGTGTCCATAACAGCGTTGGCGATATTGTTGATGGCGGTGTTGATATCCAACACCGCCTGCTCTGCACCGTCGGCACCATCGCCCACTGAGACTCCGGCAGTAAGCCTGCCCTCCGTTGATCGTTCTGCCGGAGCTGGGGGGGCAAGGGCCTCCCTCAATGAAATCACTGGCGAGCTTGTGCTCCCCATGAGCGCGTACTGGTACTCGGATCGGGAGAACGTCATTGTCAATTCTGCCGTGGCCTCCCTCATTTTTGACTGCGTTGAAGAAGCGGGCTTCACGGTGGCTCCTTGGGGGAGGCGGGGGGGCAAGGCCCTGCAGGACGGCAGATATGGACAATGGTCCCGGAAGTTGGCAGCGAAGAACGGTGCCCTGCCGGAGATCCGCATAATTGCTGGTGTGTTGGACGAGCAACCCGAGCGCCCCGTTCTCAGCGCGGAGCACCAGGCGGCAGAAACTAAGTGCACTAACTCCGTGGGAAGGGCCGGGCTGCCCGAACTATTAGAGGGTTTGGTCGGTGACACTTCAGTCCAGAACCAGATCACGCGGAACGCAGTGGCGCTTACGGAGCGCGACCCCCCCGAGTATTTGACCTTCCGGCAGGATTGGGAGAATTGCCTGGCCGAAAATGGTCTGGCACTGACTGAACAGGGTTCGTGGAGCCTTCAATCGAGCGGAACCAAGGAAGAAGAGATACGTGTTGCCCTCCTGGAGGTTGACTGCAAGGACTCGAGCGGCGGTGCAAGGAAACCTTATGACATTCTCGCTGAGTACCAGGCGGCGCAGATGAAGGACCATCAGGCTGAGCTCAACGCTTGGCAGAAGAGAAGGCGGACGCCGTGGAACGAGCCAAGCAAATACTTCGGGACCATGGTGTGGCTGATGCAAAACTCTGAGGTGACCCCGCCGGGCAGCGCCATGAGGCGCGTTCCGCGATGGTGGCTCATTCCAGCAGTACTGGTGGTAGTCCTTGCGGGCCTTGGCGCTGCGTACTGGACGGGCGCGAGCAGCGTTGCCGGCACAGAACCATCGGCGGCAACCCCCACGGTGATCCCCCCCGTCTCGGCGACCGTAGAGCGTCGCGCCGTCATCAAACAGGTGGTGCTCTCAGGGAAGGTTGTGGCGGGTACGCAATTCGCGATCAAAGCGAGCCCCTCCGAAGATGTTGACAGGTTGGTCTTAACGGCGACTCCAAAGGCGATCGGAAATGTGGTGACTCCCGGCCAGTTGGTGGCCGCTGTGTCAGGGAGGCCGTTACTCCTGCTGCCCAGCAGTGTGCCGTTATACCGCGACATCGAGCTGGGTGATTCGGGCCCGGACGTCACAGCATTGCACACCGCTCTGGCCAGTTTTGGCTACACCGTTTCCTCAACGGATACGTTCGACATGAGCACGCGACATGCCTTGATCGACTGGTATAAAGCCGCCGGTTACAAAACGCCAACCGCGGCACCTTCGTCGAAAGCGATCAAACCCGGGGACGCGGACCCTCAGCCCCCCCTTTCTATCAAGGAGTCTTCTGACGGCGTGGTTTTCCGATGGAAGGAATTCGTTCAAGTGCCTGGAGATACAGGGACAATCGCTGCCATGGCCGGCAACGGATCGGTTCTCGGTGAGGATGGCATCGTTGCCAGGTAAAGATTGCTGACGATTCCATTGTTGCCCGGGCGGACGTTGTCCAGTCCGAGAGTTTTCCCGTGGGTGGGGGGGCCGTTACTGTTCGCGCCGGCTCCGCAGTCCTCGAAACCAAGGTAGTGCTTGTCAGCCACTTTTTGGAGGGTGACCAAAGCAAGAACGAAATCCCCCCCGGAAAGGACATCACGTTTGCCGTGCCACCTGGCACGGAAGGATTCGCCGCGGACCAGTCCGTGACTGTAACTGCTGGCAGCGCCGCCGCGGAGTCCTTGGCCGTACCCCCCTGATCGCGGTTCGCCAGGAGGAAGGTGTCCCTTACGTGCTGCTGGAAAAGAACGGTGAGCCGCGGCGGGTGAACGTAAAGGTCATGGCACAGGCGGACGGGTGGGCGGCCATTGCCGACATGGACGGGTTGGCTCCAGGCGACGAGGTCAAGTTGCAATGACTTCACACTGGCATGTCCCGGAAGCGACCGATCCGCCACCACACCGTCCGATACTTAGCATGCGGGACGTCCGGCGAGACTTTTCCGGCGCGCCCGCCCTGGCCGGTTTGCGCCTCGACATCCATCAGGGCGAGTTCGTGGCTATCGTTGGCCCCCCCTCCGGCTCGGGAAAGTCGACGCTTCTCAACGTCCTCGGCCTTTTGGACACAGCTTCGGCAGGAACGTACTCGGTGCAGGGTACGGACGTGTCGGGCCTCAGCGAGCGACAGAGAGCCGAGCTGCGCGCCAGTCTCTTCGGTTTCGTCTTCCAGGACTCGCACATGGTGGGACGCGATGCTGCCGCACGCAATGCCGTCCTCGGACTGCGTGCAAGGGGGATTTCCCTGTCCGTCCAAAAGCGACTGGTGATGCCCGCACTTCACAAGTTTGGCCTTGCGCATAAGGCGGCCACACCCGCTTCCTTGCTCTCCGGGGGCGAACGACAGCGGCTGGCAATTGCACGTGCCGTCATAGGAAGCCCGAAAATTGTGCTCGCTGATGAACCAACGGGCAGCCTGGACACCGTCAACGGCGGGATGGTCCTGGACCATCTCCGCGAGCTTCACGCCACAGGAACCACCGTTGTCCTGGTCACCCATGACCCTGTCATCGCTGCCGCTGCTGATCGGGTCATCACGATGCGGGATGGCTTATCGTGGGTGACACCCTCTCCGCTGCAGCCCACATCGACGCGCCAATAGCACCAAAGAACAGTTCTGCTCCCCCATCACCTTGTCCGGCACATCCACCACGAAGCTGCAGATGTGATTGCGGACGCGCTTTCTGCTTTGACGGTCCGCCCAGCCAAGGCCCTTCTGCTGGTGCTGGCTTTCCTGCTGGGGAGCGGAGGACTCGTAGCAGCCATGGGGCTGAGCGAGAGTGCAGCCATCAAGGTGTCCGCGCGGATCGACGCGGCCGCCAGCGACGAAGTGCGGGCTACGCGTGAGGGCGGATACACCTCGTGGGAAAAAGTGACCGCCGATCTTGAGCGGTCAAAGAAGCTACCCAGTGTTCTGGAAGCCGGAGTCATTGCCGAGCTATCGGCGTCCATAGTGCAGCCTTCCACCTTCCGTCCTGGGTCTTTTCCCGAACAGCCTGTCTTCACCGGAGCAGTCCGGGTGGCAGATTCCGCCTATCTCCGACTCCAAGGGGGGGCCACCATTTCCTACGGTGATGCCAGCCTCCTTGATCACTCTTTCGGAGGCCCGGTCGCGGTCCTTGGTCAGGACGCAGCCGGCCAGCTGGGAATCGCAAGACCGGGTCCCGACGTCGTCGTCTGGCTGTATGGTGAACCGGTTCCCGTGGTGGGCATCATCGAGAATCCGGGGGGAGGGACCCGATACTTCCGGGGGTCAGTGGTGGTGGGTGTCGGGTCTTATCCCGTGACCAATAGAGTGGCAGCCAGCCTGGTCCTAAGGACAGCTTCGGGCATGCCAGCGGCCATCGCGGAGGCCCTGCCTAAGGCGTTGAGTCCCGCGGAGACAGGCGCGGTGAAGGTGCAGACCGTGGCAGACCTACGGGACCTCAAACAAGGAGTTAACGCTGATCTGGGGAGGCTGGTGGGCATTGTCTCCATTGTCCTCCTGGCCATCGCCTGCCTGAGTGCGGGAACCACCATGTACCTCGGCGTCCTGGCCCGGTCCAGTGAAATTGCGCTTCGACTGGCATTGGGCATGCGGAGGTGGCCACTGGCTGGCATGTTCCTGCTGGAAGGTGCCGTGGTGGGAGTGCTAGGCGGCACTGCCGGAGCGGCAGTGGGCATGGGGGCAGTCCTGTTATACGCGTCCACTGAAGGTTGGGCGGCCGTGATCCCTTGGTATGCAGCGCTGTGGGGGAATCGGAGCCGGGCTGGCCAGCGGAACCCTGTCCGCGCTGTACCCGGCCCTGGTGGCTTCGCGATCCAACCCCCGCCCAGCTCATCCGGGCATAGAAAGAGCTAGTTGGCGGGGGGGCTGTGTTTCGCCAGGTCGGCGGCGTTGGTGGCCGCGCTCATCAGCACGGCTGCGCCGAACATATGTGCACCAACCAGGAGAGCAGGGATTCCGTTGTAGTACTGGGTGAAGCCGATGACAGCCTGCAGCAATGTGACACCCAGCAGAAGATACGACGCCGATCGGAACGGCCCGCGGATCTTGTGCCGGATCACCAGGTACACCGCGAAGAGCGTTCCGGCAGTGATGAGGTACGCAGGGACCGCGTGGATGTGCGAGAAGAGGTCCCAGTCGAGGTCGTTGCGGGGAGCGTCTGCATCTCCGGCGTGGGGTCGGCTCCTGTAACTACGACTCCCAGCATCACAGAGAGCGCGGAGAAAACTGCGACAGCAAGCATCACGGGGCGAGCAAGCGGGGGGAGGTCCGGGAGGGTGCGGTTCATGAAGCGGCCCGTCCGCCCGTAAGCCCGGTTGACCAGCAGCGTGGCAAAAACCACCAAGGCCATGGATACGAGGAAGTGCAGGCCAACAACCCAGGGGTTGAGGCCGGAAAGTACGGTGATTCCACCGATCACTGCCTGTGCCGGGATGCTGGCAAGGAGTCCCAATGCAAGCATGAAGAGGTCGCGGCGTTCCTTGCGGAGGTTCCACAAGTACACCAACATCATGGCGGCCACTGCGGCGAGGGCGAAGGTGAGCAGGCGGTTGCCGAATTCAATGAACCCGTGAATGCCCATCTCCGGCGTGTTGACCAACGAATCGCTGGTGCAGCGCGGCCATGTCGGGCAACCCAGGCCGGAAGCTGTGAGTCGTACGGCACCACCGGTTACCACCAGAACGGTCTGCCCAATGAGCGACAACAATGCCAGGCGGCGCACGGCCTTGTTGACCTCGGTTGGCAACTTGGAGGTCAATCGCTGGACGGTTTTTGGGAGGCGCGATGCCGTGCTCACAGTTTTCTCACTTCTCAGTTCTGCGTTGGTGGTTGGTGCCTGGACGGGTTAGTTCCATTTGAACCAGCGGATGGCCGCGGCGCCGGCCAGTACGGTCCACAGGAGGAGGACTGCTACGGCGGGGGGGAAGGGAACAGCGCCCAACAGGAAGGCGTCCCGAAGTGCTTGGCCCAGGGCCCCCCCGGAGGGAAGGAATTGAACGATCCCCCTGAAGCAACGACGGCAATCGCTCAGCAGGCACCACAATGCCGCCCAATGCCCCGAGGAGGATCCACAGCAGGTTGGTAATCGCCAGGGTAGCTTCCGGCCGTACGGTGCCCGCCACCAGCAAGCCCAAGGCGGTGAAGGCGGCAGCGCCAAGAACCAGAAGCCCCGCGCCGGGAAGCCAGGCCTCGAGCCGGGGGGGTTGCCATCCCAGCAGTCCGGCAACAGCACCGACTACCAGTACTTGAAGGAACAGGACCACCAGCACGGCGAGAATCTTGCCCGCGATGAGCCCGCCCCCCCTGCCAAGGGGGAGTAGTGGACAGGAAGCGGAGTACTCCGTAGCGGCGATCAAAACCAGTGGCGATGCCCTGGCCGGTGAAGGCGGTGGACATGGCGCACAGCGCCAGAATCCCGGGCGTGGCCACGTCCACGCGGGAACCGCCGAGGCCGTCAAGCAGCGGGGGTAACAACCAAGCCCACGAGGGCCATCAGGGCAGGACGACAGCGAGGATGAGTTGCTCACCGTTCCGCAGCATGGTGATGGTTTCGTAGCGGCCCTGCTGCATGATCCTGCGCGGCAGGGATGCCGGTCCGGCGTTGGAGGAGAGGAGCTTGCTCATCGGAGGTCCCTTCCGGAAATGTCCAGGAACACGTCTTCCAGGCTACGTGCTTCCAACCGCAGCGAGGCGGGCATGATGTTCCGTTCGGCCCACCATGCCGTCAATGATGCAAGGTCCTTGGGCGTGATGGCACCGGTGATTGAGTAACTCCCGGAGCGGGTTTCGGTGATCTGCAGGCCCGCACCGACAGCACCGTTGAAATTTAGTCCTCCGGGGGGGGCATCGAAGTAGAGCGTCCGATCCGTGATGGCCGAGTCTGCGGCATGATCGTGCCGGAGCAGCTCGGCTACCGTTCCCTCCACCACGTTGTGACCGCCGTCGATGATGTACACGTAGTCGGCCAGGCGCTCAGCGTCATCCATCAGGTGCGTTGTCAGCACGATGCCCATCCCGGCGTCCCTCAGTTCGGCAATGAGCTCGAAAACCATTTGCCGCGACTGCGGATCCAGCCAGCGCTGGGTTCGTCGAGAAACAGGATTTCAGGATTGCCCACGAGGGCGGCCGCTAGTGCCAGCCGCTGCTTCTGGCCCCCCCGGAAAGACGGCGCACGCTGGTCCTGCTGAACTGGCTGATTCCCAGCCGTTCCACCAGGGCGTCAACGTTCATGGGCTTTTGGTACATGCCGGCGACGTGCCGCAACAGCGGGATGGGACGGGCCGACGGCGGGAGGCCGCCGTCCTGGAGCATCACACCTACACGGGACCTCAGGTCGGCACCTGCCGTATCGGGGGTCCGCTCCCAGCAGGGAAATACGTCCGCCCGTCCGCTTCTGCAGGCCTTGGGCGCACTCCAGGGTGGTGGTTTTACCAGCGCCGTTCGCCCCCCCAACAGGGCGGTTACTTGGCCGCGTTCGGCCACAAGGGACAGCCCACTGACTACCCTGAGCATTTTGCCGTCAAGGGAGGCCAGGGGGCCTACATCCTTAATGAGTCCATCTATAGTGAGGACAGGGGAATCGGGGGATCGCACCAGAGTATTCTACGGGAAGTAGTACGGTCACACTTGGCGGCTGGCTAAGGTCAGTCTTGCCTTACTGGATGCATGAAACAAATTACGACATGATTGTGTTGTGTATTCCATGAGCAGTCCAACTTCCATGCCCGCAACGCGGCATGCTGCAGCGGCAGAGGCCTTCGGTGCTTCTCCTGTGCTGCCGGACGCGGATGACCGTACACGGGACCGGGTCCTGAGCGCTGTACTGGAGAACGGTCCGGTAAGTGCCGCGGAGCTGGGCGACCTTCTGGGCTTCACGCCCGCTGCAGTTCGACGTCACCTTGACCATCTGGAACGCAGCGGGGGTTATCGAAGTCAAGCGAGTAGCCAAAGCCGGTTCCGGCGCAGGCCGCCCGGCGCGCCGCTACGTCCTCAGCTCACAGGGGCAGTCCAAGCTCGGCGACGATTACCTGAATATTGCCAGCTCCGCGCTAAGGCGCCTTCAGGAACTTGCCGGCGAGGATGCTGTCCGGGAGTACGCGGAAGAACGCTTCTCGGACATGGAACGCCGCTACGCCCCCCCGAAGTGGAAGCCGCCGGTGATGACATCACCGCCCGCGCCATGGCACTGTCAAAGGCCCTCAGTCGTGATGGCTTTGTTGCCTCAGCCCACTCCATCGAAGCCAAGGCGCCACTGCCGGCAGCGTTGTCCAGTGTCCAGCTTTGCCAAGGCCACTGCCCGATTCAGCGGCTTGCCGCAGAGTTTCCCGTGTTCTGCGACACGGAGACCAAGGTCTTCTCGCGCTTGGTGGGTGTCGATGTCCGGCGCCTCTCCACGCTCGCGCAGGGCGGACACGTCTGCACCACCCACATACCTACCGGGCGCCCGGCTGCCACGGCATCCCCAGATGTCGCAGAGCAGCCCGGGAACCCGTACCAGGAATCAAACAACCAGCAAGAAAGGCCGTGATGACGGACCAAATAGCAGAGAAAGCGGTAGCTGACGGCACTGTGATCTCGGAGATTCTGGAGAAGAATCCCGAACTGCACGGTATCGGAAACTACGAGTACGGCTGGGCCGACAAGAACGACGTAGGCGCCAACGCCCGTCGTGGCCTCAACGAGGAGGTCGTCCGCGACATTTCCTCGAAGAAGAACGAGCCCGAATGGATGCTCGATCTGCGGCTCAAGGGCCTTAAGTACTTCGACCGCAAGCCCATGCCTACCTGGGGTGCAGACCTCTCGGGCATCGACTTCGACAACATCAAGTACTTCGTGCGGTCCACCGAGAAGCAGGCGGCAACGTGGGAAGACCTTCCGGAAGACATCCGAAACACTTACGAAAAGCTCGGCATCCCGGAAGCTGAGCGCAGCCGCCTGGTTTCCGGCGTCGCAGCCCAGTATGAGTCCGAGGTCGTCTACCACCAGATCCGCGAGGACCTGGAAGCCCAGGGCGTCATCTTCCTGGACACTGACACCGCCCTGCGGGAACACCCGGAGATCTTCCAGGAGTACTTCGGCACCATCATCCCGGTGGGCGACAACAAGTTCGCGTCGCTGAACACGGCCGTATGGTCCGGCGGATCCTTCGTGTACGTGCCCAAGGGCGTGCACGTTGACATCCCCCTCCAGGCATACTTCCGTATCAACACGGAAAACATGGGCCAGTTCGAGCGCACGCTGATCATCGCCGATGAAGACTCCTACGTTCACTACATCGAAGGCTGCACGGCTCCGATCTACACCTCGGACTCGCTGCACTCGGCTGTTGTGGAGATCATCGTGAAGAAGGCGCCCGCGTCCGCTACACCACCATCCAGAACTGGTCCACCAACGTGTACAACCTGGTTACCAAGCGCGCCATCTGCGAAGAGGGCGCCACCATGGAGTGGATCGATGGCAATATCGGTTCCAAGGTGACCATGAAGTACCCGGCCGTTTACCTCGTTGGCGAGCACGCCAAGGGCGAGACGCTGTCCATCGCTTTCGCCGGCGAGGGCCAGCACCAGGACACCGGGTCCAAGATGGTGCACATCGCACCGAACACCAAGAGCTCCATCATTTCCAAGTCCGTGGCCCGCGGCGGCGGACGCGCTGCGTACCGCGGCCTGGTACAGGTCCGTGAAGGCGCCAAGCACTCGGCCAACACCGTTCGTTGTGACGCCCTCCTGGTGGACACCATTTCCCGTTCGGACACGTACCCGTACATCGACATCCGCGAGGATGACGTTGTGATGGGCCACGAGGCCACCGTTTCACGCGTCAGCGAAGAGCAGCTCTTCTATCTGATGTCCCGCGGCATGCCTGAGGACGAGGCCATGGCTATGATCGTGCGCGGCTTCATCGAGCCGATCGCGCGTGAATTGCCCATGGAATACGCTCTTGAGCTGAACCGCCTGATTGAACTGCAGATGGAAGGTCCGTCGGTTAACAATGACTGATATCACTACTGAAAAGGCGCGCATCGGCGCGCCCTCGGCCCAGCCGTTTATCAACGGCTTCACCGAGGAAGGCGAGAACCTTTCGCCCGTCAACACCGGAACGAACACCAGCACGACGTCGGAGCAGCCTTCCGCTGGTCCGCTCGCCGGTGCTTCGGCCAAGAGCCACTCGCATGGTGGCGGCGTTGGGATTCCGGACAGCTCCCGCGCGGTCGTCTCACCTCTTACAAGCTGGCGGACTTCAAGCCACTTAACGGCCTCGAGGAAGACTGGCGGTTCACGCCGCTGAAGCGCTGCGTGGCCTCCACACCGAAGTACTTAACGGCGCAGCTCCGGCTGTCAGCGTCACTGCACCGGCCGGCGTCGTTGTTGAAACCGTTGGCCGCGATGACAAGCGCATTGGCCAGGCGGCAATCCCGGAGGACCTCGTGTCTGCCAACGCGTGGGAGAACTTCGCCGAGGCCACTGTCGTCACGGTGCCCGCCGAGCTGCAGGCCGAAAGTGAAGTTTCTGTCCTGATTACCGGCGCTGGCGAGGCACCGTCTGCCCAGCACATCGTGATCGTGGCAGAACGATTCTCCAAGGCCGTTGTGGTTCTGGACCACCAGGGTTCCGCAGTTGTGTCCGAGAACGTTGAAATCATCGTTGAAGACGGCGCTGAACTGACCGTTGTGTCCTTGCAGGAATGGGCGGATAACGCTGTCCACGCGTCATCGCAGCAGGCAAAGATCGGCCGCGATGCCAAGTTCAAGCACATCGTCGTCAGCCTTGGCGGCGACCTCGTGCGCGTTACGCCGTCCACGCGCTTCACCGCGCCGGGTGCCGACGTCGAAATGTTCGGCCTGTACTTCGCAGACGCCGGACAGCACCTTGAGCAGCGGCTCTTCGTTGACCACGCAGTGGCCAACTGCAAGTCGCGCGTGCTCTACAAGGGCGCCCTTCAGGGCCGCAACGCCCACAGCGTGTGGGTCGCGACGTCCTGATCCGCAAGGAAGCAGAGGGCACGGATACCTACGAGGCCAACCGTAACCTGGTCCTCACCGATGGTGCCCGCGCGGACTCGGTTCCCAACCTCGAAATCGAAACCGGTTTGATTGAAGGTGCAGGCCACGCCAGCGCCACAGGCCGTTTTGATGACGAGCACCTGTTCTACCTCATGGCCCGTGGCATCCCGGAAAAGGTTGCACGCCGCCTGGTGGTCCGAGGCTTCCTCAACGAGATCATCCAGCAGATCAAGGTCCCGGCAATCGAAGAGCGCCTGACCGCAGCTGTTGAGCGCGAACTCGCCGCGACCGACAACTAAGACAGGCCAGGCAGAGCAACAATGAGTGAAGAAACCAAGGGCGAACTGGTATGCAACGCCAATGACATCCAGGTCAAGCAAGCGCTGCGCGTCCTGATTGATGACTACCCCCCCGTAGCCATCGTCAGGGACTCGATGGGCGACATCCACGCCATCGCCGATACCTGCTCGCACGCGGACATCTCGTTGTCCGAAGGTGAGGTTGAAGGCTGCGCGATTGAATGCTGGGGACATGGTTCCCAGTTCGACCTCCGCAGCGGACAGCCCCTCCAGCTGCCTGCTTACGACCCCCGTCCCCCGTTTTCGCCGTCACCATCGACGGAGACGACGTTTACGTGGACGTGACCAACGTTGTGAACGGCGCCTCGGTAGATCACTACTGAGCGCCCAGTACCGCCAGACTTACGAACGGAAAGAAAGAAGAGCATGTCAACTCTTGAAATCAAGGACCTGCACGTCAGCATCGAGACGGAGCAGGGCACCAAGGAGATCCTGAAGGCGTCAGCCTCACCATCAAGACCGGTGAAACGCACGCCATCATGGGCCCCAACGGCTCTGGCAAGTCCACGCTTGCCTCCACCATCGCCGGCCACCCGCGCTACAACGTCACCAGCGGCACCATCACGCTGGATGGCGAAGACGTGCTGGAAATGAGCGTCGACGAGCGCGCCCGTGCAGGCGTCTTCCTGGCCATGCAGTACCCGGTAGAGGTTCCCGGCGTCACCATGACCAACTTCCTGCGGACCGCCAAAACGGCGATCGACGGCGAAGCACCGGCCCTTCGCACGTGGACCAAGGACGTCAAGGCAGCGATGCAGCAGCTGCGTATCGACGCCGACTTCGCACAGCGCAACGTCAACGAAGGCTTCTCCGGTGGTGAGAAGAAGCGCGTTGAAATCCTTCAGCTCGAACTTTTCAAGCCGAAGTTCGCCATCCTTGACGAGACCGACTCCGGCCTGGACGTCGACGCTTTGAAGGTCGTCTCCGAGGGCGTCAACCGCGCGCACGAAGAGGGCAACATGGGCACCCTGCTCATCACCCACTACACCCGTATCCTGCGCTACATCAAGCCGGACTTCGTTCACGTGTTCGTTGACGGCAAGGTTGTTGAAGAGGGCGGACCCGAGCTCGCGGACCGCCTTGAGGATGAGGCTACGACCGTTACGCTCCGGGCGCAGGCGTTGCCGTTGCTCCTGCTGTGCAGGCCTAGTTAGGATCGTTCCATGACCGAAATCAACACGGCGCGAACCAGTCTCGAGGACGTCGAAGAAGCGCTCAAGGACGTTATTGACCCGGAACTCGGAGTCAACATTGTGGACCTGGGCCTTCTCTACGGGCTCAAGTACTCCGACGAAGACGGCGCACTCCTGATCGACATGACGCTGACCACGGCGGCTTGCCCGCTGACGGACGTGCTTGAAGAGCAGGTGGGCAAGTCCCTCGACGGCGTGGTTGATGATTGGCGCCTGAACTGGGTATGGATGCCGCCATGGGGTCCCGAGCGGATCACCGACGACGGCAAGGACCAGATGCGGGCCCTCGGCTTCAACATCTGATCAGCAGTTTTTGCTCGCTTCGGCGGGCACAAGGAAGGGTTCCGGGCGGCAAACCCGGAACCCTTCCTTTTTTTATGTCGTCAATGCGCTCATGTCGTCAAATGCACTACGGCGCAGCCACCCCCCCAAAGGTGTCGCACTTGTTGATATCGCCCGTGGTGTATCCCTGATAGAACCACTTCTGCCGCTGCTCACTGGACCCGTGGGTCCAGGATTCAGGAGACACCCTGCCGGTAGCCGCCTCCTGGATCCGGTCATCACCAACGGCGGAAGCGGCCGAGAGCGCATCCTGCAGGTCCTGCTGGGTCAGGGGATCAAGGAAGGGCTTGCCGCTGGCGTCCGTTTGGGTGGTGGCGTGCCGGACCCAAAGTCCCGCATAACAATCAGCCTGGAGCTCCACCCTGACGGCGCCGGACTGGGGGACCTTGCGGGTCCTGCTGGGCTTGGTCAAGGTTACCGAGGACATTCTGGACGTGGTGACCAAATTCGTGGGCCACTACATACTCCTGTGCCAGGGGACCTCCTGAGGAGCCGAACCGGGTTACCAGGTCATCAAAGAATCCAGGATCAAAGTATGCGGTGGTGTCCGCAGGGCAGTAGAACGGACCCACGGCACTTGTGGCCGCACCGCAACCGGTGTTTGTGGCTTGGCTAAAAATGACGGTCTTGGGACGGGGGGGATACTGCACGTTGTAGTCAGCAAGGTAGGCAGGCCAAAAGGCATTGAGGCTGTTCACTGTCCCTGTGATCCGGCAGTCCAGCCGTTTGTCCGCATCGGCGCCTGTCTGGCATTCCTGGACACCTCCGGACCCGCCACCACTTTCGACGGCGGGTGGCTGGCTTCCGCTACCTGTCAGGTCCCCCCCGAGGATGTTGGGGGTTGAAACCGAAAAGTGCCAGCAACAGCACCACTATTCCACCGCCGATGCCACCGCCGATCTTGGTGCCGCGGCCCATGCCGCCGCCACGTCGGTCTTCTACTTGCGAGGGGGGGTCAAGCTGCGCGCCGTCATTGAAACTCATACAGTCAGAATAGACGTCACTTTTGGTGCCCGGGGGGGCCGAACACTGCCGTAAAATTGTGTGGATGCCTTTCCTGGACAAACTTCAGCTCTGGGCCGAAGAGCGCCCCCACGACACCGCCGTCGTTGTGGGCAGCAGCCGGCTCACCTGGGCGGGACTTCGCGACGCTGCAGCAGGGCTGCTGGGCGACACGACTGCCACTACTGTTCTTGCCGAGCCCAACTCCGTGCGCTTTGTTGAGCGCTACGCGGCCGCGGTGGCGGGGGGGAGCGTCGCTGTGCGGTGCTGGATCCCGAATGGCCGCTCCCCCATGATCGAGGAAGTTTCATCACGCGTTGTCGGGACCACCACCACCATTGATGCCGGTTGGTAGACGGAAACCCGTCAAGTACCTTCCTCATCGGTCTCACGTCCGGCACTACTTCGGTTCCCAAAGCATTCACCAGGTCCCGTCGTTCCTGGCAAGTGTCGTTCGAAGCGTCCATCGAATTTTTTGGCCTTACGCAGGACGATTGCACCCTGCGCCGGGGGGGCCCCTGTCAGCCAGCCTGAACCTGTATGCCCTCTCGGAATGCCTGTACGCGGGGGGGCCGCGTTCCACACGCTTGAGTCGTTCGACGTCGGCGACGCCCATGCTGCCATCAGTCACGACGGAATCACCCGGCTGGTCCTGGCACCCACGGCGCTGCGTCTACTCAGCGAACGGGGGGACTCGCCGGCGACGTTGATGCTTCCGGCATCCGCAGCATCATTTGCGCGGGTTCCAAGTTGGACGCCCGGACCTTGGAGGCGGCCCGGCGGTGGGCGCCCCCCCATGCGGCCATTTACGAGTACTACGGTGCCTCCGAGTTGAGCTTTGTTTCCGGCACCCGACTTGCCGCTGGTGAACCACTGGACGCCGGTGGCACCGGCATTGGCTTGCCTTTCCCGGGTGTTGAACTGAGCATCCTCGATGACACCGGCAGGTCCGTGCCGGACGGCGACCACGGCAATATCAGCGTTCGCAGCGGAATGGTCAGCAACGGCTACCTTTGGGGAGACGATGGCCAAGCCCTGCGGTGCCTTGATGGCTGGTACACCGTGGGGGATCAGGGCTTCCTGGAAAACGGCACCCTTCACATTCTCGGCCGCCGCTCGGACATGATCATCACCTCTGGAAAGAACGTCTACCCGCATGAGGTTGAGCTTGCAGTTGCCTCCGTCCCCCCCGGTGTGGACGTTGCGATTGCCGCCGGGGCACCTGACGATATCCGCGGCCAAAAGGTGATTGCCGGCGTCGTGCCTGCCTATGGTGCGGTCACCGCCACGCAGCTGCGCACGGGCCTGGATGGTCTGCTGGCACGGGATAAATGGCCGTTGCAGTACTACTTATTGGCGGAGTTGCCCATGACTGACCGGGGGGGCAAGGTCAGCAGGAAAGTCCTGCTGGACTGGATCAAGAATCATGACCCCCCGGGCACAGCCCCCTTGGGTAACGGCAGCCTTTGGGTAGCGGCAAGCCTGGCGCCGAAGAGTTGCAACACGGCTCCAACGAATCCCGGCAACCCGTCATCATCGCCGCGCTCCGGTCTCCGATTTGTCGTGCCAACGGGCAACTGAAGCATCTCCGTGCGCCGGATCTCATGGCACCCGTGCTGGGTTCGCTTCTGCAGAAGGTACATGCGGACCCTGCGGATGTGGACGATGTCATCATCGGAAACGCCGTGGGCGGGGGGGAGGGAATGTGGCCCGGTTTGCCGCACTCCAGGCCGGCTTGCCCGTCACCGTACCGGGCCTTACCGTTGACCGGCAGTGCGGTTCAGGCCTGGACGCCATTGCGCTGGCGTCACGGCTGGTGGCTGCAGGGGGGGGTAATCCGCTGTACCTTGCCGGCGGCGTTGAGAGCATCAGTACCGCACCGGCCAGGGCCAACAGAACCGACGACGGCGAACTGGAGTTTTACTCAAGGGCCAGCTTTGTGCCTCCACAGTTCGGCGACCCCGACATGGGTGTTGCGGCGGAGAACGTGGCCCGCGCGTTTGGCGTGACCCGGGAGAAACAGGACGAGTACGCACTCCGGAGCCATCGCCGCGCGGTTGAGGCGGCAAGTGCGGGCTCCTTTGCGGAGGAGATCGTTCCGCTCAAGAGCAACGAAAAATTGGTGGATTTCGATGACGGCCCCCCAAAGCGACCCTGCGGGCGCCGCTGATGTCGAGGTTCCCAGCCGCGTTCGTCCCGGATGGAACGGTCACGGCGGCCAACTCCTGTTTCGACGCAGACGCAGCCTCAGCGGTGGTCATAACGTCACTCGAGCGGGCCCGTGAGATGGGAGCCTCGGACGGACTATTGGTACTGGGGGGGTGCGACACGGCGGGGGGGTTGATCCGGAACTCCTTGGTATCGGAGCAGCCCACGCGCCGAACGGCTCTTAAGCCGCCACGACGTGGCCGCAGGAGACCTTGACCTGATTGAGTTCAACGAGGCGTTCGCCTCCCAAACGATTGCATGTCTGGCTTACTTAGGCGTAGATCCTGAGCGAGCCAACCTGGACGGCGGCGCGCTGGCTTTGGGCCACGGCTACGGCGCCTCGGGAGCGGTCCTGGTGACGCGGTTGATGGCCCAGGCACGCAGCCGATATGCAACGGATGGAGAGACTCCGTTGGCGTTGGCAATGATCAGCATTGCAGGCGGCATGGGAACCGCAGCACTGCTGCAGTACACCAGGTTTTAGTCCCTTTCCGGTTCGCCCAGCCCGCGGGCTGCCAACGCGTCGCCGGTTTGGCGGGCGTACGCCACAGTAGTGATGAAGACGGGGGAGGATCAGCGCTCGGGGGGGATTGCGTTCAAGCCCACGTGCCCGGGCGGAGTCCCGTACGTCCGAGAAAGTGCCCGCAATGAACGGAATGCTCCTCAGCATTACTGCGATGGTCAGGGCGAATCGTTCAGGATCGGCACCGAAACGCCGGAACGGTTTTGCCAAGGCCACCACCCCCCCGTCCAGCAGCGCCTGCACGGGGGGTGGTGGCTGTCAGCACGGACGCTGCCACCACACAAATAAGCACATTCAGTACGATGCGTGCTGCGGTGGGTCCACCGAGTTGCCACCACTGGAAGAGACCGATGACCAGCAGGATGGGCGTAACCATCCAGATGGCCCTCAGAAGTCGGCGGAGGCCGGCGCCGGTCAGGAGGAACAAGCCGCACATGATGGCGAAGACACAAGGGAAACGGTCCAATCCACAATGAGGAAAGACGCCGTTCCGCAGGCGGCTACCACCAGAAATTTCAGCCATAGGGGAGTTCGGTGGATGATCGAGTTTCCGCGAACGTAATTCGCAATCAGGAATCCATGGCCCCCCCTCACCTCGACACATCACCTAAGGGGGCCGCTGGGCAGGGCAGCCGCGCACAGCGCACGGTAACGTGCGACGCCGTCGGCAGCATCGCCGTCGAATACGATTCGTCCGGACTCCACCACCAGCACCCGGTCCATGTCGAGCGCGAGGTCGAGATCGTGCGTGGACATGATCACCTGTTGGTCCAGTTCGGCTACGGTGCGCCGCAGGAGTTCACGGTTCCGGAGGTCCAGGAGGGTGGACGGTTCGTCAAGGACCAGAACTGCCGGATCAACGGCCAGGACTGCAGCCAGTGCCAACAACTGCCGTTCACCACCGGAAAGTTCGTAGATGCTTTGATCGGCAAGGTGCAGCAAGCCGAAACGATCCAGTACTGTTTCTGCCCGCGCTGCCCGCTCCTTGGAGTTCTTGATGGAACGGCGCAGGGAGAGCTCAACGTCCTCCCGCCCCGTTGGCATCACCAACTGGGACAGGGGGGGATCAGTGAAGACGAAGCCCACATTGCCGCGAACGCGACGGACGTCGGCGACGGTGTCACCGCCGTGGACCACAACAGTGCCTTCGCTCGGGACAACCAAACCGTTCAGGAGGCGGAGAAGGTGGATTTCCCGGATCCGTTAGCGCCGACCACCCCCGATCCTGCGCTCCGTCAGGTCCAAAGAAATGTCCTGCAGCAACGTCTTGGGCACGTCGCTTCCATCAACCGGGACGCGCACCGAGACACTGCTGAAACTGATGGAGTTCATCTACTGATTGTTCCTGCTTTATTTGACCCGACGCACCAGGACGTCCGGGAAAGCCTTGTGAATCGCCATGGCGATGATCACAGCCAGGACGTTCTTGAGGACGTCACCGGGCACGAACGGGAGGTCTGCGAGGAGAGCCTTGGTGAAGTCCAATTTGGCATTGACCATCATTCCAAGGATGCCCAGCGCGTGGATGACCACGATGCTGCTTACCATTGCCGCGGCGAAGAGCCACAGCGCACGGAACTTAACCGTCCGACGGATGACGACCCCCCCCGCAAAGTATCCGGTTGCCGCTGCGGCCAAGGGGAACGCAATGATGTAACCGGCGGAGGCGTCGCGAGAATCCCCCAGTCCGCTACGGCCGCCGCTGAAGATCGGCAGCCCGGCGAAGCCGAGCAGCACATAGAGCCCGACGGCGGCGAAACCGCGCCCCGGCGCCCAGCACCAGCCCGCTGAGCATCACTGTCAGGGTCACCAAGGTGATGGGAACGCCAAGGGCACCTACCGGAATGCCGGGTACGATGCGGAGGCGGCGACGAGGGCAGCGAAAACGGCAATGAGGCCGAGGTCGGTGGCGGTCCAGCGTTTGCGGGAGGAGGCGGTGCGCTGCACTGTTGCGTCGGAAGTGGCAGCAGTGTCAGGTTGGGTCTGGCTCATGACGGTCCTATCGGGTGCGGTGCAATGAAAGTTGTTTCCCCCCCTGATGTCGAGGGTACGGAGGGACGGGGGGCGGTATTTTGGAGCCTTCCCACAAAGTCTTTCGGGAATTGTTTGGCCGTTGGCACAGTTTTCTCTCTCGAGGCCGATGTCAGCCTGCGGCCGGGGTACCGGTAGACTTGAACAGGCTGTTCTCACGGCCACATCCCGCCGCACTTATCGGACCCACCGGTCCCCCCCGCGAGCGTTCCCCCCCATTGAAAGGCATCACCCGAATTGATTACCGTCCAGGACCTCGAACTCCGCGCCGGCGCACGCCTGCTCATGGACCAGGTCAACTTCAGGGTGGACAAAGGGGGGGACAAAATTGGTCTCGTCGGACGCAACGGCGCCGGCAAGACAACCCTCACCCGGGTCCTTGCCGGCGAAGGCCTTCCGGCAGGCGGCAAAGTCACCCGCAGCGGTGAGATCGGCTACCTGCCTCAGGACCCGCGGACGCCGGACATGGAGCAGCTTGCCCGGGACCGTATCCTTTCCGCCCGCGGCTTGGACGTCGTGGTAGGCAAGCTCAAGAAGGCCCATGAGGACATGGCAAGCGATGATGCGGCCGTGCAACGCAAAGCCATGAACCGCTACGATCGCCTCGAAGCTGAGTTCCTCTCGGGTGGCGGCTACGCTGCTGAAGCCGAAGCCGCTGCGATCTCCTCCAACCTCGCCCTGCCGGATCGGCTCCTCAACCAGCCGTTGAAGACCCTCTCAGGTGGCCAGCGGCGCCGTGTCGAGTTGGCACGCATCCTTACTCGGACGCGGAAACCTGCTCCTCGACGAGCCCACCAACCACCTTGACGCCGACTCCATTACTTGGCTGCGCGACTTCCTGAAGAACCACCAAGGCGGCTTGATCGTGATCAGTCACGACACGGACCTGCTCGAAGCTACGGTGAACAAGGTCTTCCTGTTGGATGCCAACCGCGCACAGATCGACTTCTACAACATGGACTGGAAGCGCTACTTGCTGCAGCGCGAAACGGATGAGCGCGCCCGGAAGCGCGAACGCGCCAATGCCGAAAAGAAGGCGCAGGTCCTGATCGACCAAGCCAACAAGATGCGCGCCAAGGCCACCAAGGCCGTGGCTGCCCAGAACATGGCCAAGCGCGCCGAAAGGCTCCTCAGTGGATTGGAGGCCGTGCGCGAAAACGACCGCGTGGCCGCCCTGCGTTTCCCGGATCCCTCACCATGCGGCAAGACCCCGCTGACGGCGGAGGGGCTGAGCAAGTCCTATGGCTCATTGGAAATTTTCACGGATGTGGACCTGGCCATTGACCGCGGTTCCAAGGTGGTCATCCTTGGCCTTAACGGTGCCGGCAAGACCACCCTTTTGCGCATGCTGGCCGGTGTTGACAAGCCCGACACTGGCGACATCATCCCCCGGGCACGGCCTCAAGGTGGGCTACTACGCCCAGGAGCACGAAACGCTCGACGTCGACCGCACGGTCCTGGAAAATATGCGGTCTTCAGCCCCCGGACATGAAAGACGCCGAAGTCCGAGGCATCCTGGGTTCATTCCTGTTCTCCGGCGACGACGTCGACAAGCCCGCAGGCGTACTTTCCGGCGGTGAGAAGACCCGCTTGGCCTTGGCCACAATCGTGGCCTCCAGCGCGAATGTGCTGCTCCTTGATGAGCCCACCAACAACCTGGACCCTGCCAGCCGCGCCGAAATCCTGGGGGCGCTCAAGAACTACAGCGGCGCCGTCGTCATGGTCAGTCACGACGAAGGTGCCGTGTCGGCACTGAACCCGGAGCGCGTTGTGTTGCTTCCGGATGGTGTTGAAGACCACTGGAACGAGGACTACCTGGACTTGATCACGCTGGCGTAAGCCTGGTTGCGTTCGGCGGCGCGTGTGTTGCGTCCGCTGCGCGGCGCGCTTGACCTGCCGCGTGCTCGCTCGTTCCTCGCTTAGACGCACGCTACGCAGATCAACCGCGTCGCTTCGCTCGCGGGTTGTTCGCCCATGCGGCGACTAACGAACTTGAAGTTCCTCAGCGTTAGTGATGGTCTTTAGTTCCTCATAGCTGATGGAGAACATGGAGTTGTGATCTCCTGCGCCGGCCCAGAGGACCGGGTGCGCTACGAGTGAGACGTCCAGAAGCGTCCTGATCTTTCGGGGGGGATGGCCCACTGGCGCTACTCCGCCTACTTCCTGGCCCGTGTGTTGCAACACGAAGTCGGGCTTTGCGCGGCGGATCTTGCCTGTGCCCAACTGATCCGCCACGAGCCCCCCCGTGTCCACCCTCGCCGCACCACTGGCAAGGATGAGCAAAGGCTCGCCGTCGAGCTCGAAGACCAGGCTGTTGGTGATTGCGGCGACGTCGCATCCCAGGACCAATGCAGCGGCGGCCGCCGTCGGGACCTTGTCCTCGAAAATCCGAACCGTGTCCTGAGCGCCGGCGGCGGTCAGGGCTGACTTTACGTTGAGTACGGGATCCGGAATCACTCAGTAGCCTTGTGCATCCAGGATGGCGTCTTCCTCTTCTTCGGACGTGCGCCGCCTGTTTTTACGGGGGGGAGCAGGGGGGGTGCGCTGCCTGGGTGTGCCACCGGCGGCGAGGATTTGTTCGTCCTCTTCCTCTTCAGCATCGATTGCCGCGTTCCGGGCTTGTTGCCGCGCTGCGTATCCGAACCCGATAAACATCAACACGCCAAAAGCGAACCACTGCAATGAGTAGGAAAGGTGTGTTCCTTCTTCGGTGGCAGGTTTGGGGAAGGGCGTTGGCATCGGCTGCACTGCGGGGCTTCGCTGGCCAGTTGCCCGTACGCCCCTGTCGCGATGGGATAGGGAAGTTCACTGGCGAATCCGGCCAGGTCAATAGAGCCAGCTGACCGTCCACCGCGCCCCCCCGATCCAGCTTGGGTTCTGCGGGCTTTAGCCGAGCTACCACTGTCACCTCGCCAGTGGGAGGAGCCGGAATGACGTCAGGACGGCCTGGTGTGTTGTTTCCGATCGGCAGCCAACCCCCCCGGTCGATCACCACGGCTTCGCCTGTGGTCAGCCGAAAAGGAACCACGACGTCGTAACCTGGCTGGCCGTTCAGCGGCCGGTTCCGCACAACCCGCTGACCATCGACGTCGTAGCTCCCACTCAATTCAACCTGTGTCCATTCCCGCTCGGGGTCCAGGGCGTCGAACTGCTCTTTAATCTCCGTGTAGGGAATGGGAGTTGCCGAGTAGTTGCTCACCACGCGATTGATCTCGGCCAGCGTTTCAGCCTGCGGTCCATCTGCCAGCGGCCCAGGAAAACGCAGGCTGTGGCGAAGATGACAGCCAGCACGAAGTATCCCAGCCACTTGCTGGAGAAGAGGAAACGATACATTCAGCCGGCCCCCATTTGCTGCTTCTTGACTGGCCGTGAACGGCACAGTTTCCTTCCAGAGGCCACGCGTCTGCAAGTAGTCCTCCAGCCAGTCCCGGTGGTCGCCGCACGATAACCACACCTTGCGTCGATCCGGCGTATGGATGCGGGGATTGTTCCACAGGAGTTGCCATTGGGCGCCGGCTCTGCAGCCTTTACGGGAGCACAAAGCCGGACCCGTGGCACGTTCGGACTCCTGGCTGGCCGCACCCGGGCCGCCAAGATTAAAGATATTCATGAAGCCGCCCGTTCGTCGCCGGGATGCCCGGCCTCGCTTACGTGGCCCGTTGCGGGGGGGCCCGCTTGTTTGCTTGGTGGTTCGTCGTCCACCAGTTCTCCTTGAAGCACTGTCGGCCCGTCCGCAGGAGCTTCTTCCGGCTCCGGGGAACGTTCGATCTCAGGAACGGCCACATAGTCCAGCAGGGACTCGCTGTGGTCCTCCGCTTTGTCGTTGCCATTTGCTATGACCACAGCAATCCAAGGCAGGAACACGGCACCAGCGATGGCGATGATCTTGAACCAGCCGTCAACCACGAAAATCAGGATGATACAGACCATGCGGATGCCCATGGCCACCGCATACTTGATCATGCGGTCACGCATGTCTTCGGAGTGTGCGGCCGCGGCATCGGTGATGCTGTGGACCTCGGGGTCGCTGGAAACAGCGTCCGGTTCCCCGGGCACTTGCTGCAGGGGACTGTTTTCTCGTGTCACAACTGAATCATCACGCTCCAAAGGCCTCTCTCAATTCTCTCACCAAGGCTGTAACCGCCCAAACCGCGCTGGTTGCCGGTTACCCGCGGGTTGCAGCGGGCTGCGGATAGGATCGAATGAGGAAAATCCCTCTTCATAGCGGCAAAAGAATGCCGCGGAACCTGGAGCGAAAGCATGTCTGAAGCAGTATCCACCGGCCGAAGTGTCCTCATTACCGGCGGCAACCGGGGGCATCGGCCTCGCCATCGCCGAATCGTTCCTTGCCAACGGTGACAAGGTGGCCGTCACCTACCGCAGTGAAACAGAACTGCCTGAGGGCATCCTGGGCGTCAAGGCCGACGTCACGGACGAGGCATCAATCGACGCTGCCTTCAAGATCGTCGAAGAGGCGCACGGACCTGTGGAAGTGCTGGTAGCCAATGCCGGAATCACCAAGGACACGCTGCTGCTGCGGATGAGCGAGGAAGACTTCACGTCAGTTCTCGACACCAACCTGACCGGAGCCTTCCGTGTGATCAAGAGGGCGTCCAAGGGCATGATCCGCCTGCGAAAGGGCCGCGTTGTGCTCATTTCCTCGGTGTCGGGCCTCTACGGCGCGCCAGGCCAAATCAACTACTCCGCCTCCAAGGCCGGCATGGTGGGCATCGCACGCTCCCTGACCCGCGAACTTGGTAGCCGCGGCATCACCGCGAATGTTGTCGCGCCCGGCTTCATCAACACCGATATGACGGCCGAACTGCCCGAAGACACCCAGAAGTCCTACCTGTCCAATGTTCCGGCGGGACGCTTCGCCGAAGCGTCCGAGGTAGCCAACGTGGTGCGCTGGATTGCCAGCGACGAAGCCGCATACATCTCCGGTGCAGTGATCCCGGTCGATGGCGGCCTCGGGATGGGCCACTAGGAAACTAGCCTGCACGGCTGTTTTTTGTCCGGGGGGGTCAACAACGGATTTCCTTCGTGCCGCTGGCATGATGGAATCCGAGCCCACGGAATTTGGATGAAGTGAACAAAAGGAGCACGAATGGGAACGCTGGATAACAAGACCGCCATCGTCACGGGGGGGTCTTCCCGGGGGGGAATCGGCGCCGAAGTTGCCAAGATCCTCGCTGGTGAAGGTGCCGCCGTCGTCGTCAACTACCGTCAGAAGGCGCCGCGAGCCAACAAGGTAGTGGCAGAGATCCAGGCAGCAGGCGGACGCGCGGCTGCTGTAGGGGCAGACCTCACCACTGACGAAGGCGTGCACGCACTGGCAAGCACCGCCATGGAGGAGTTCGGTTCCCTCGATGTCTTGGTACTTAACGCCTCCGGCGGCATGGAATCGGGCATGGAAGAGGGGGTACGCACTCAAGCTGAACCGCGATGCCCAGGTGAATGTGCTTAACGCAGCTGTTCCGCTCATGCCCGAGGGTTCGCGCGTGATTTTCGTCACCAGCCATCAGGCGCACTTTGTGGAAACCGTGCCCACCATGCCCGAGTACGAGCCCGTCGCCAAGAGCAAGCGTGCCGGTGAGGACGCCCTGCGCGCCCTCCTGCCCAACCTCGCGGACAAGGGCATCTCACTTGTGGTCGTATCCGGCGACATGATCGAAGGCACCGTGACTGCCACCTTGCTGGATCGCTCCAACCCGGGAGCCATTGAAGCCCGTCGAGCGGAAGCCGGCAAGCTGTACTCCGTGGAGGAGTTCGCGGCCGAGGTTGCAAAGATGGTGACCGCCGATGTGGAATCCGGCCATACCGAATACGTGGGGGGGTGCAGACTACTTCGGTAAGACTGCCGAATAGCCAGCACAGCAAATCATCGGCGGCCCGGGACCAACGTCCCGGGCCGCTGCTGTTTAACAGCCGCCCCTCTCTGCAAATAACAGTTCCATAAATTATCCAGTATTTCGCGTCACGAAATAGCAATTGTTGTTTCGCCACTTTAGCTTTGCATTAAACGAATTTATCTGATTAACTCTCCAAGGCGCCCTCGTCCTGGTTTGTAAGCAGGCCGCATGAACCCGGTTGGCGGCTCTATGCCAATTCACGCACTCAGACATCAAGTGGAAACTTCGCGGTTGACTCAAAGGGGGCGGCCATTGTCCCTTTGTTTAGGAGCTTTCTTTGGACCTGTTATTGCACGCTGATGATATTCATGCCTCGTACGATCATCGGCGCATCCTTAAAGCGTCGGACTTTCCGTACAACGTGGCGAGATACTGGGGTTGATCGGTACCAACGGTGCGGGAAAAACCACGCTAATGGGCGTACTGGCCGGATCCCATAGGCACGACACCGGAATGATGACGCTGGCCGGAGAAAAGTATGTGCCGGACTCCATAGAGGAAGCGCAGGCCTGCGGGGGTTGGTCTCATCCCGCAGAACTTCCGGATCGATCCCCCAACTAACCATTGCAAGGGCCATTTTCCGGGGTACTTTCCAAGCAGATAAGCCTCATCACGAACTCCGGGATCAAGCAGGAAAGTTAATACGCGACATCGGCATCAGCTTGGATCCCGACATGAAGGTCGGAACGCTGATTCGTGCTGAGCAGGCCCTTGTGGAAGTGCTGCGGATGGTTGCCGAAGAAGCCCAGTTGGTCATCATGGACGAGGTTGCCGCTTCGCTGCCGGACCATGATGTCGCTGTCCTGCATCAGGTGTTGCGAATGCTGGTCCGGCAAGGACGCGCAATCATCTACATCACGCATCGACTGGATGAGGTCCGATCCATTGCACACCGTATAGCCGTCCTCCGGGAAGGCCGGGTGCACAAAATACTTGAAGCCAGTCATACCGACGTCGACGAATTGGCCTTTCTGTTGCTTCAGCAGGAACTCGAAGACGGCACGAGGCCTACTGACCGGCAACGGGTGAAGAGGCACTGCGGGTGGTGAACCTCAGCATGGAAGACAAGGTTCGGGAGGTCACCTTCAATGTATCCAAAGGCGAGATTTTTGGCTTGGTCGGAACTCATCGGTCAGGTGTCTACGAGTTGGTCGAAGCGCTGGCGGGAGTTCACCCCAGCACCTCGGGACACATCCTTTTGCACGGTCAACCGGTTCAGATCCGAGGGGTCCAGGATGCCTCCCGCTTAAAAATCGGCTACTTGTCCGATGCCGCGGAGAGTGGTGAGGAGACGGGCAGCATCGTGGACGGCCTTCAGCCTGTCCCGGAGGCGGGCGAGCCAAATCTACGGGACGAGATTTCCCAGCTCCGTGGTGTAACTGAGGTCATTCGACGTATGCGCATCAGCACGACGAACATCCACGCAACATCGCCACCCTCTCCGGCGGGGACAGGCAGAAGATTCAACTCGCCAAATGGATCGGCTCGGACTGTGATGTGCTGATCCTTAGCCATCCCAGCCGTGGCATCGACATTGGCGCCAAGGAGACGGTCTACAAGATGCTGAGCGAGCTCAGCCAAACAGGGGTTGCCATTATCCTCTTGTCTTCCGACTTGTCCGAACTGATCGGCTGGTGCCACCGGGTGGGCGTGATGCGGGACGGCGAACTTGTGACTATCGAGGCCAATGCCAACACCAATGAGGATGTTTTGGTACACCACATGCTGGGTGTGAAGTTTGAATCCGGTGGCGGCGACGCACGCCGTGTGAGAAATTGACGCTGTTTCTTCCTTCTGCGAAAGAACGATCCGACGTGTAAGACAACGAAAGGGGACGGTGACGAGTGCGCCACCGTCCCCCCCTTCGTCTTCCGCCGGAAATCAGATGGTGATGTCCTTGGCAAGGTTTTTGAGCTTGTGCCTGGCCAGTGCCAGGTTCGCGTACGTGCGATCGAGTACGAGGTAGACGAAGAGGCCCCCTGGAACCGCTTGAGTTCAGGACGTTGATCAGGTGGTACTGGGTCCCTAGCGTGATGAGGATGTCTTCAATGTCGCTGTCAACGCTTAGCTCAGCCATGGTGCGCAGTTTGGCGCTCACCACATTTGAGTTCCCCCCCGCAGCAGCAACGCCGAGGTCGAAGCCCGGGTTTCCACCTTGAGCCAAGGCCATTCCACTGGAATAGTCCACCACGGCCGCGCCAGTGGCTCCTTCGATAGCCAGCAGTTGCTTTATGGATTCATCAAGTGTGCTCATATCGGGTTGTTCCTGTTCTGTTGTGTCATCGGCAGTGCCGTGAAGTTGGTAGTTCGGGTGACGTTGACGTCGTAGTGATTCGCCTGCAAAAACTCGTGGAGGGGGGGTGTTAAACACTCGTCCGGAATTTTGTCATCAGGTTCCCTCGATTCGAATACGTAGTCGCGTTTCCACCACTTCCACGTGCGCTCCGAACGGTTCACTTCCTGCCCCCCCCGCACTTTCCTCGTTCCAGCCTGCCGCCTGCTTTGCGGAGATATTGATGGAAGTCTTCACTTTACACAACAACTTATGCGCCCAAGCACAAGATTTATGCATTAGCTGAAAAGTGCTGTTGATGACGCACAAGAATGACAGTTTGATAAATAGTTGCTTTTTTTGCGTCACGAAATTGGTTTTGCTGTTTCGCTCCGAATGATTCTTTTCGACTGTCGTGCTTCTCCTGCAAGCGTGCCTTTCCGGACAAACTAAAGCACCGGTGGAAAAATCCACCGGTGCCGGGTCAGGGTAACGCGAAACGGCGTCGCTCAAGCGACGCCCAGCCTTCAGACGTTGGCGATATGCCGCACTGCGTCAAGATACGGCATGGTGATGACAGCGTCCGCCACTGCGCGCACTGCTGGTTTGGCGTTGAAGGCGACGCCGAGGCCGGCCGCACTCAGCATGTCCAGGTCGTTGGCGCCGTCGCCCACCGCTATGGTGTGCTCAAGACTGATGCCTTCCGCGGCCGCCCACTCACGCAAGTACTTCTCTTTGGCAGCCCGATCGATAACTGAGCCGAGAACCTTACCGGTCAACACGCCGTCGACGATCTCGAGCTCATTGGCAATCCAATAGTCCAAGCCAAGCTCTTCAGCAATGGGCCCCAAAATCTGGTTGAATCCTCCGGAAACAACAGCCACCACATGCCCCGCCTCCTTGAATGCGGCCACCAGTTCTGCCGCACCAAGGCTTAGGCGCACCTCTTGGCGAACAGCATCAACGACGGCGGCAGGAAGTCCGGCAAGGACGGCAACGCGGGCATGCAAGCTCTGGGCGAAGTCCAATTCACCGCGCATGGCAGCCTCTGTGACGGCAGCGACTTCCTCCCGTTTGCCGGCGTGCGCTGCCAGCAGCTCAATGACCTCCTGCTGGATCAGGGTTGAATCCACATCCATGATCAGGAACTTCCGGGGGGGTGCTTGGCGCAGGCTCCCGGAAACAATGGCTGTGTCCACTCCTGCCTCGGCAGCTTCGGCCACCAGCCGCCTCACTGTCAAAAGGCCCGCTTCCGTGTCGGCGTCCACCACAAGATCGGCCGTGTGCACACCGAAGCGCTCGTCGCCGCCCTGTGATTCCGACGACACTGAGGCTCCGGCGTCAGCCAGAACTTTGAGCACATTTTCCAGCGATTCGGGGGGGGACAAGTTCACGCCGTAGCTGACTGCAGCCAAGTTCGAAGTCATGGCCTCAATCCTACTGAGGGCGCTACATCCATCCGAATTCGTTTCCCCTCGTAAACCAGGAGATACCCCCGGTTATCAGTCACACCTACTTTTGTCCTAGTGTCTACTGCTATGAGTGATGTTCTGGAATTGGCTTCCGTCAGCGTTGTCCGAGGCAAGAAGACCCTGCTGGACAAGGTCGACTGGGAAGTCAACGAAGGCGAACGCTGGGTCATCCTGGGACCGAACGGCGCGGGCAAGACTACCCTGCTCCAGATAGCTGCCGCCCGCATGCACCCAAGCAGCGGCAAGGCCGGGATCCTGGACGAAACTTTGGGACGCGTTGATGTTTTTGAACTCCGTCCCCCCCGCATCGGCCTTTCTTCGGCAGCACTCGCTACCCAGATTCCAGAACACGAGAACGTCCTGAACGTCGTGGTCACGGCAGCTTATGGCGTTACCGGTCGTTGGCGTGAGGGATACGAACGCGACGACGAACGCCGCGCCTTCGGCTTGCTCAATGACTGGGGGATGGGTCCGTTGTTGAACCGCACCTTTGCCACCCTGTCCGAGGGGGGGAGCGCAAGCGCGTCCAAATTGCCCGTGCGCTGATGACCGACCCTGAACTGCTATTGCTGGACGAGCCTGCCGCAGGCCTTGACCTCGGCGGGCGTGAAGAACTGGTCCACAAGCTCGGAAAGCTCGCCAGCGACGAAGCCGCTCCGGCGATGGTCCTTGTCACCCATCACCTTGAGGAAGTACCGCCTGGATTCACGCACGCCATGCTGCTTCGCGAAGGCGGAGTGGTGGCTGCTGGCCCCATCAAGGAAGTCCTTACGGACGAACACCTCAGCAAAACCTTCGGCCTGGCGCTGGACGTTTCGGAAAACGCCGGCCGCTACACGGCCACGGCCCGCCGCTAGCCCGGTCGCGTAGTCAACAATGGAGATCCTTAGCAGCATCCTGGTCTTTTTCGCGGGCCTGTGGGCCGGCACCATCAACGCAGTGGTCGGTTCCGGCACGCTGGTAACCTTCCCCCGTGCTCATAGCCCTTGGCGTCACACCGGTGGTCGCTTCCATGAGCAACGCGATGGGACTGGTGGCCGGCACGGCCGCGGGTGCCTGGGGGCTACCGACGCGAACTGGCAGGCCGTGGCAGGCAGCTGATGAAACTCCTGCCGGCCTCCTTGCTCGGTGGAATCACCGGCGCGTGGCTGCTGCTGCACCTGCCGGAGAAGGTCTTCCACTACGTAGCCCCCCCGTCCTTCTGGTCCTTGCCCTCCTCATGGTGGTGTTCCAGCCCAAACTGCAGGCATGGTCCGCAGCAGGAAGAGAATCCGGAACATGCCATCCGGGACCGCAGCCACGGATTCCTGCTGGTGGTCCTTGTGTACTTGGCGGGTGTGTATGGCGGCTACTTCGTCGCTGCGCAGGGAATTCTCCTGGTAGGCATCCTCGGGGGGGTATTCCTCAGCGGAACCATGCAAAATGCCAATGCCATGAAGAACATCCTGGTACTGGGCGTCAACATGGTGGCGGCAATCTCTTACCTGATCTTCGCCTTCGACCGCATCAACTGGCTGGTTGTCCTACTCATCGCAGTCAGCTCCACCATTGGCGGACTCGTCGGTTCCAAGGTAGGCCGGAAGCTGTCTCCCAAGGTCCTCCGGGCAGTGATCTTCACCCTCGGCATCGTGGCCTTGGGCTTCATGGTCGCCAACCTGCTGAAATAATCACCCGGTGACATTCCATTATCTTGAGTCCGCCAACGATCCCCGCGTCACGGACTACACCACGCTCACCGATGTACACCTGAGGAAGCTGCGCGAGCCCCCCCGGGAGGCATGTACATCGCCGAATCCTCCAAGGTCCTCCGCAGGGCACTCGCTGCAGGCCACCAGCCACGTTCCTTCTTCCTTGCTGAGAAGTGGCTGGAGGACCTCGACGACGTCTTCCGGGCTCATCCTGATGTTCCGGTCTTCATTGGCAAGGCCTCCTTGCTGGAAGAAATCACGGGGGTTCCACCTGCACCGCGGAGCCATGGCTGCAATGCACCGGCCGGCTCCCGTCCCGTTGTCGGACCTCTTGGCCAACGCGCAGCGGATCGCCGTCCTGGAGGACATCGTGGACCGTACCAACGTGGGTGCCATCTTCCGCTCTGCCGCTGCACTTGGAGTGGACGCGGTCCTCGTGTCGCCACGGTGCGGGGGACCGCTGTACAGGCGCAGTGTTCGCGTCAGTATGGGCACGGTGTTCCAGGTTCATGGGCGCGCCTGGAGAGCTGGCCGGGCGACCTGGCGCAACTGAAGGAACAGGGCTTCACAGTGGCGGCCATGGAGCTGACCGATGATGCCTTGGACCTGGACGATCTCGCGGCACGGAACATCCCCCCCAAACTGGCACTGGTTCTTGGAACCGAAGGGGCAGGCATGAGCTGGAGACGTTGACCGCCGTCGATCTCGCCGTCAAGATTCCCATGCGTGCAGGCGTCGATTCACTCAACGTCGCAGCGGCCTCGGCAGTGGCGTTTTGGGAACTCCGCCCACGCGATTGAGCGCAGTTCGTACGGGATGGCCGTTTCGGCTATGATTGGTTGTTGGCCCGGCCGCTGGAATGTTCGCATTGCAGCAAAGGTCCACCTCCATTCATACCTGGCAGCTGGCAAAATCCAGTTGCGCGAACAAAAGGTCCCATTATGAAGTCTGATATCCACCCGAAGTACGAAGCTGTTGTTTTCAACGACCTGGCTTCCGGTACGCAGTTCCTGACCAAGTCCACCGTGTCTTCCTCGAAGACCATCGAGTGGGAAGACGGAAACACCTACCCGGTTATCGACGTCGAAATCTCTTCGGAGTCCCACCCGTTCTACACGGGCAAGCAGCGCATCATGGACTCCGCTGGCCGCGTCGAGCGCTTCAACGCTCGCTTCAAGGGCTTCGGCGGCAAGAAGTAACCCACTTCACCCCAAGGCTTTTCGAGGCCCCGTATTGCTGGATTTCCGGCAATGCGGGCCTTTGTGTTTTCCGGCAAGATGGACCCCATGACTACCCACCCGGCTCAGGAACCGCACACCCACGACGACGACGCGCGACTTCACGGCGAATATAAAGTCCCCGGCGGCAAACTTGTGGTGGTGGACCTGGAAGTGGCCAATGGCCGGTTTTCCAACGTATCCCTGAGCGGCGACTTTTTCCTGGAGCCCGACGAAGCCCTTGAGGACATCAATCGGGCACTCACCGGCCTCCAGGAGAATTCAACAGCGGCAGACATCGCCGCAGCCGTCAATGCGGGATTGCCCCCCCGGAAGCCGTACTGTTCGGGTTCTCCGCAGAGGCGGTGGCTGTAACCGTCCGCCGTGCGCTCTCCAAGGCGACGGGCTGGGCGGACCACCAATGGGAAGTCATTCCACCTTCGGTACTGCCCACGCAGGTGAACGTGGCGTTGGATGAGGTCCTCACGGAGGCAGTGGGAGCAGGGCGGCGCAATCCCACCTTGCGGTTCTGGGATTGGGAAGAACCGTCCGTTGTCATTGGCAGTTTCCAGTCGGTACGAAACGAGGTGGATCCGGACGGCGTCTCCAAGCACGGCATCACGGTGGTCCGCCGCATCAGTGGTGGCGGCGCCATGTTCATGGAAGCAGGCAACTGCATCACCTATTCGCTCTACCTCCCGCAGACGCTGGTGGATGGAATCAGCTTCGCTGACTCGTACGCATTCCTGGATGCCTGGGTCATGGCCGCGCTCGAGAAGCTGGGCATTACCGCCTTCTACGTGCCCCCTCAATGACATTGCCACCGATCAGGCAAGATCGGTGGTGCAGCACAAAAGCGGCTCGCAAGTGGCGGCATGCTCCATCACGTCACCATGAGCTACGACATTGACGCGGACAAGATGGTGGAGGTCCTGCGCATCGGCAAGGAGAAACTCTCTGACAAGGGAACCGGAGTGCCAAGAAGCGCGTGGACCCGTTGAGGCGCCAGACAGGCCTTGCGCGCTCGGCAATCCTCCAGGCCATGCAGGACGTCTTCACAGAACGTTACGGAGCTGTGGAAACCCGGCTTACGGACAACGAACTCGCCGAAGCAAGGCGGCGCGTGGACGCGAAGTTCGGCACCGGGGGAATGGTTGAACCGGGTTCCTAGGTTCTTTCCGGTCGGCTGTCCTTCGCGGTCAGCCGGCCGCTTGCGCCGTCAACGCCCGCAACAGGTGGCTCCGTTGCTCGATGATGATGCGGCGCAGGGCGCGGGGGGGAGCTCCATCGTGGTCACGAAGCCAATGGTCGGCACGCACCAGTACCGGGTGATCAGCAGGCCGCACGCCTTCTGGCAGGTCCTGGGCTCCGGGGGGGAAGAAGCCCCGGACAATCCGGCCCGCGATTTCAATACTGCGTTCGGACCAAACACGCTCAAGGCACTCGAAGTAGGGCTCGACGTAGCGTTCCAGTAGGTCTCCGGGAGCCGTAACAAAGCCGGCGATCGTGGCACTGAGGATCTCGTTGGAAAGGCCTGTGCTGTTGACCGCGGAATCCCAGGCAGCTGCCTTGACTGATGCGTCCGGTCGGGCTGCTGAGGCAAGGGCATGCCCCCCCTCCCTGCCCGATGCTGTCATATCAGCCTCAAGCTCGTGGTCCAGCTCGGCCAGGGTCGCTTGCCCGTGGGCCGCCAGCGCCTGCCAGAGGCTCCATCGTAGTTCGGCGTCCACGGCAAGGCCCTCCACCAAGGTGCTGCCTCCAGGACTCCCGAACGAGGGTCAGCTGGCTGTCACCATGCCTGGAGACGTCGGCCAAGGTCCTGGCCCAGGCCAGCTGGGAGTCTGAGCCGGGAGCAGCAGCCATCAACTGCTCAGCAGCCACCGCCAGGAACTCTTTTCGTACGGCTTCGCGAGTCTCCGAGGCTACATAACGCTCGATGGCGCTGGCAGCATTGCCCAACACGTTCAGCAGGACACCTATGCCCGTTTCGGAAGTCGCGAACTGCTCGACGGCGGACACGTAGCGGGCCGCTGGGGGGGTAACTCCGTCCCGGGCCGAATCCCAGAGCGCGGTCCAGCAGAGGGCGCGGGCCATCGGATCCGAAATCTTATCCAGGGAGGTCCGCACTGTGTGTTCGGACTCGGGGTCCAGCCGCACTTTGACGTAGCTCAGGTCGTCATCATTGACCAGCAGCAGCGCTGGCCGGCGCTTTCCGTTCAAATCAGTCACCAGCGTGCTCGGGCCGGCAACGTCCACGTCGATGCTTTCAGTCCTCACCAAGGCACCGCTGGAGTCGGTGTCATACAAGCCCAACCGCATGCGGTGCGGACGGAGCTCCTGATGGCCGGTCAGGGGATCGATGGCCTCTTGTTGGAGGGTGACGGCGCCGAGGACCCCATCGTCTTCCACGATCTCAGCGGCTACAGTGGAGATGCCCGATGTCTGCAACCATTGGCGTGCCCAGTCTGCGAGGTCCCTGCCCGAGGCAACGCTGAGCGCCTGAAGGAGGTCCTGAAGGGATGTATTGGCAAATTCGTGATCCCGAAAATACTGACGGACCCCGCAATGAAAGCATCAAAGCCAACATAGGCGACCAACTGTTTCAAAACAGAGGCGCCCTTGGCATAGGTGATGCCGTCAAAGTTCTGTTTTGCGGCCTCGAGGTCAGGAATGTCCGCGACGATCGGGTGCGTTGTGGGCAGTTGGTCCTGCACATAAGCCCAGGCTTTGCGCTTGCTGGCGAAATTCACCCATGCAGTGTCCCAATCCGTAGCCCGGTCTACACCCAGGTTCCCATGTAGTCCGCGAATGACTCCTTGAGCCAGAGATCATCCCACCAGTTCATGGTCACGAGGTCGCCGAACCACATGTGGGCCATCTCGTGCATCAGCGTATTGGCTCGGGCTTGATACTGGGCATCCGTAGCGCGGGAAGCGTAGACGTACTTCTCCGTGAACGTCACCAGCCCGGGATTCTCCATGGCTCCGAGGTTGTATTCAGGCACAAACGCCTGATCATACTTGCCCCCCCATGGGTAGGGGGTAGGCGAAGAGCTCGTTGAAGAATGCCAGTCCACTCTTGGTCAGCCGGAACAACTCGTCGGCGTCGAATGAGCCTGCCAACGAGGCCCGGCAGAAAAGTGCCAGCGGGACGTCAAGGCGGGTGCCGTCGTCGAGCTTTGCTCCCCCAGTGATCTTCGGCCTTGAAGTA
Organism: Paenarthrobacter nitroguajacolicus JCM 14115; assembly: GCA_001313365.1. Next base: position 182,024 of record BBFS01000001.1, on the reverse strand, counting down.
AGGGCCGGCGAGCACAGTAGTGATGTAAGTGGACATTCGCTTGGTGGTGGCGAAATCCCATTGCGCGGCACGGGGATCGCCCGGCACAGGCGTGCGGGCCTCTTCCACTCCGTTGGAGGCGACTTCCCAGGCGGCGGGAGCGATCACGTGGAACGTAAATTCAGCTTTGAGGTCGGGCTGCTCGAAATTGGCGAAGACGCGGCGGCTGTCCGCCGGTTCATATTGCGTGTAGAGATAGCATTCACCATCGGCGGGATCCACAAAGCGGTGCATGCCCTCCCCCCCGGAGCGGCTGTAGAGCGCCGTCCCGGTCACAGTCACCGTGTTTTCGGCTTCGAGACCTTCCAGGATGATCCTGTCGCGGTCCACCACTGATCCAACGTCGAGCGACCGGCCGTTCAACACCACGGAATCGACGCCGCCGCTGATGAAATCCAGAAAAGTGGCGGAGCCGGTGTCCGCTGAGAAGGTGATGGTACTGGTGCTCGCGTATCCGGCGACGGCAGGATCTGCTGCGTCGCGGACATCGAGGGTGACGTCGTAGCTGTGGGTGGTGATCAGGCTGAACGGGTAGCGGCTTCATCGCGCGACAGATTGTGATTCGACACACAGCTATCTAATCATGATCCACGCGGCCCCCCAGGCCCAACGATGCGATGAGGAGCCAGGACCCCAAGGCCACCAGAATTGCTCGCCCTCCCGTGTGAATCAGGTGCGGACCCGCACCGCCGAACCAAGCCCGAACAGCGCCGTCGCCAAGAGGATGTCCTGAACAGCCGCCGCGATCTCCAGTCCCGCCACCGGTGCCCAACCCAAGGACCGGACGGCCACCATGGACAGGAAGCCGATGACGAACAGCGGGACAATCGGCGGGAACCGCCCGTCAACGCCGTTGGCGGCGCCTTCCGTCCCGTTGCTGCGTTTTCTCACTTGGAGAATCCGCTGGTGGACCCCCCCGGCTGCTGCTGCAACAGGCGCCAGCAGGACCACCCGGGTCAATTTCACGACGACGGCGATCGCCAGCGCCGAGGTACCTGCGGTTTGTGCCGTGGCCACCACCTGGCCGACGTCATGCACTGATGCGCCGGTCCAGGCCCCCCCGAACTGTTCGGGATTAAGGTTCAACGGGTGCATGAGAAGTGGAAGTACACCAATGGCAAGGGTTCCGCACAGTGTCACCAGCGCTACGGGGGAGCACGGTGTCTTGATGCTTGATGCGGCGCACAGCTGCCATTGCGCCAATCGCGGAGGCTCCGCAGATGGAAAAGCCCGTGGCGATAAGGAGGGCGGCTTCTCCGGGGGGGAGCGCAACAGACGCGCCAGCCCATAAGTTCCCGCGAAGCTCACCAGGACAACACCTGCGATCAGCAGCAGGGATAACCAACCCAGGCCAAGGACGTCGCCGATGCTGACCTTGAGGCCCAAAAGCACGATGCCGGCACGCATGAGGTGCTTTCCAGCGAAGTCCAGGCCTGGCCGGGCGCGCCCCCGCGGTCAACACGGCAGTGCCCGGTATATTGGCTGAAAGCAGGCCCAAGGCAACAGCAAGTGTCATGGCCGGAACCACCGGAAAGACAGTGTGGATGGCGAAGGCAAGACCCGTTGCGACGATGCTCAGGACCAACCCGGGCCCCCCCAGCCGGGACAACTGGGGGCGCAAGACTGTTGAAGGGCATGCCTCAACCCTGCCGGATGGGGGGACACGGAAGGCGAACCGGGAGTGCCCGGAAACGGCCACACAACCAGCGCGAAATGCGCTCGACTCAAAAAGGTGATTACCTGAATCCCATGTCTGACCTATTTCAGGATTACTCCGAGGCCGCCGCGCGCAGCGGTGCCTATGACGAGATGTTTGCCCAAGGCCACGTTGCCAGAAGATCCTATGGTCAGGTTTCCGGGGGGGCTCTCCGCGAGCTTTCCCTGGCGGATGTCACCGCCCGGGCGGATTCCATGGCCCGAACCTTCCTGGACCGCGGCGTGACGTTCGACTACGCGGGGGAGGAGCGGCCGTTTCCCCCCCTGGACATTGTCCCGCGCGTCATTCCCGCCGACGAGTGGGATGTACTGGAGCGCGGCGTTGCCCAGCGCGTCAAAGCCCTCGAAGCATTCCTGAACGATGTCTATGGGCGGATGGCCGTAGTCACCGATGGCGTGATTCCGCGGCAGCTTGTGACCACCAGTGCACATTTCCACCGCGCGGTCCACGGTTTCGAGCCCTCAGGTGGTGTTCGTGTCCATGTTTCGGGCATTGACGTCGTCCGGGATGCAGCTGGAACCTTCCGCGTGCTGGAAGACAACGTCCGCGTACCTTCGGGTGTCAGCTACGTTTTGGAGAACCGCCGGGCCATGGCCAAGGGTTTGCCTGAGGCTTTCGGCCAGCAGCACATCCGGCCTGTGGAGGAGTACCCCCGCCGGCTCCTCTCTGCACTGCGCAAGACCGCTCCCTCAGGCGTGGACGATCCCACCGTTGTTGTCCTGACGCCGGGCGTCTTCAACAGCGCTTACTTTGAACACACCCTCCTTGCAGGGCTTATGGGCGTGGAGTTGGTGGAAGGCCGGGACCTCATCTGCCGTGGCAACCGCGTGTACATGCGAACCACAGCGGGTGAACAGCGCGTGGATGTCATCTACAAACGCATCGATGACGACTTCCTGGATCCACTGCAGTTCCGTTCGGACTCCATGCTCGGCTGCCGGGATTGGTCAACGCCGCCCGCGCCGGGGGGGAGTGACCATCGCCAACGCTGTGGGCAACGGCGTAGCGACGACAAGCTCGTGTACAGTTACGTGCCTGACCTCATCCGGTACTACCTCCACGAAGAGCCGATCATCGCCAACGTCGACACTTTCCGGCTTGAGGAAAAGGAAGCCCGGGAGCATGTTCTGGACCGCCTCGACGAGCTGGTGGTCAAGCCCGTGGACGGGTCGGGTGGTAAGGGATTGGTCATCGGGCCGGACGCCACGAAGGACGAACTCGACGCCCTGCGCAAACGGGTCATCGCCGATCCCCCCGTGGATGGATCGCACAGCCGGTCCTGCAGCTCTCCACGGTGCCGACACTCTCCGGAGACAAGTTCGGCCCCCCCGCCACGTGGACCTGCGTCCTTTCGCAGTCAACGACGGCGACGACGTCTGGGTCCTGCCCGGAGGCCTCACCCGGGTGGCGCTCAAGGAAGGGTCCTTGATAGTGAACTCCAGCCAAGGCGGCGGTTCCAAGGACACCTGGGTTTTGGCCGATTCCCCGCAACTGCCGGCCGAAGTGATTCCACGCCAATCCGTGACGGTCCGCGAGCAAGTATCCGTGTGGCCGGTTGAAAGCAACTGGCGGGACCGCCAAACGGAGCAGCAGCAGTGAACACGCTCCACCAACACTTGAACTTCGACATGCACCACGCGAAGGAGGCAGTTCCATGCTGAGCCGCATTGCTGAGTCACTCTTCTGGATTGGACGCTACGTAGAGCGCGCCGACGGTACTTCCAGGATTTTGGATGTGCACCTTGAGCGCCTGAACCACCTGCCCCTGGAGGAACAGCGCAGCGTCGCCCGGGAGCTCCTCGCCGTGATGGGCGCGAAGCCGCAAAGCGAAGACTTCGGCCTTCCCGAGCTCCTGCACGCCCTGGCCTATGACAAACACAGCGCGTCATCCATAGCAGGTTCATTGGGTGCAGCCCGCGAGAATGCCCGACGGGCGCGCGAAACTGTCTCCCAGTCCCTCTGGGAAAGCCTCAACACCACGTATTACGGCCTCAACCAACACCGCAAGGACGTTGTGGGAACCTACCGTTTCTGCAACTGGGTTTTGGAGCGGACCGCCATGGTCCGCGGTCTCGCGGACACTACGGTCAGCCACGACGAGAGCTGGTTGTTCATGGTGCTCGGCCGCTCCTTGGAAAGGGCCGATATGACTGCCCGCATGTTGTCCACACGCGACGTTCAGTCCGCTGGAATGTCGTGGGTCAACATGCTGCGGTGTGCAGGAGCTTACGAGTCCTTCATCCGTACCCGCAGGGCAGCGTTCGGGGGGGACCAGCACGCGGCGGAGTTCCTGCTGTTGGACCGGTTGTTCCCGCGCTCGATTGTCTATGCGTTGCGCGATGCCGACGAGTGCCTCGCCAAGCTGGATCCGTCGGCGCAGCGCGTGGGATTCATCAACGACGCCCGCCGAATTGTGGGCCAGGCCCGAACCTTCCTTGAGTTCCACCGCACAGACGACCTCATGTCCGAACTGCCTGAACACATGGAACGTGTGCAGAAGGCCGTGACGCAGGCCTCGGACGCAATTTCCCGTAAGTACTTCAATCAGGCTGATGAGCACGCCTGGGTGGGAGAAGTTTCATGACCCGGCTGAGCATCGTTCACAAGACTGCCTATAAATACAATCGCCGCGTGACCTTGTCCTACAACGAGGCCCGGATGACGCCGCTGACTGACGGTCAGCAAGTTGTCCTCGAGGCCTCGCTGAAGGTCTCACCCAACCAAGCCTCTGTCAGTAACTACCGTGATTATTGGGGAACGCGGGTCACTGCGTTCGATATGCAGATGCCACATGAGAGCCTTGAGGTACTTGCGACGGCCACCGTTGAAGTGCACCGCACCGAACGGGTGGCAACCGAGGACGACATTGTGGGATGGGACGTCATAGCCTCGGAGAAGGTCCAGGACGAATTCAGCGACTGGTTGCCCCAATCCCGGCTCAGCGGGCCTGGTGAGGAAGTCCTGGAGATCATCCCGGATATCGTCAAGGGAAAGAACCCCCCACGAGGCCGCAATGGCAGTCTTTGCGTGGATGGCCGGCGAGATGACCTACATGAAGGGCACCACGGGGGGGTCACCACGAATGCCGAACAGGCGTGGTCCCAGCGTCAGGGAGTATGCCAGGACCTGGCCCACCTGGCCATCGGCGCCTTACGCTGCAGTGGCATTCCTGCCCGTTACGTTTCGGGATACATCCACCCCCGCTCCTCGGCGGACATCGGCGAAACTGTTGCCGGACAATCCCACGCCTGGCTGGAATGGTGGGACGGCGAATGGCGAAGCTGGGACCCCCACCAACCACAAGCCGGCAGGTGACTACCATGTCACCGTAGCTCGGGGCCGCGACTATCGCGATGTTCCCCCCCGCTGAAGGGAATACTGTCCGGTGGAGGCGGCTCGGGACTCTCCGTTTCAGTGGAGATCACCCGCCTCGCATAAGTATTTTTGTGCAGGTAAGGCCCTTAAGAGTCGATCTTAAGGGCCTTATCCGTACTCAAACTTTCTACCAGGGGGAGGGCTTGTAATCCTTGAGGAAGACACCGTACTGGTCCTCGCCCTTTTCGCCCATCACAATGGGGTCGTAGACACGCGCGGCGCCGTCCACCAAGTCCAACGGAGCATGGATCCTTCTTCCATGAGCCGGACTTTGGTGTAGTGCGGCCGTTCGTCAGTGATCCATCCGGTATCAACTGCGGTCATGAGAATGCCATCGGCATCCAGCATTTCCTGTGCGCTGGTCCGGGTCATCATATTAAGCGCGGCCTTGGCCATGTTGGTGTGGGGGGTGTCCGGGGCCTTGTAGGCACGGGAGAACTGCCCTTCCATGGCTGAGACGTTGACAATGTACTTCCTGTGGGCCGTGGATCGCTTCATGGCATCGCGAAGGCGGCTTACCAGCAGGAAGGGTGCCGTGACGTTGCAGAGCTGGACTTCGAGCATCTCCAATGGATCCACCTCGTCCACCACCTGGGTCCAGCTGTTGATGGACGCGAGGTCCGGAACCAAGCCACCGGCGTCGATCGCCGTTCCTGACTCAATACGCTCCAATGATGCCGAGCCGGTGGAGAGCGCCAGCGAGGTGATCGCGTCGCCCGCCAGGACCGGGTGCTCGGTGACGCTGCTGGCCAGGGCAAGCGGGTGCTTGTCATGCGCATGACCAAAGGTCACCAGCTCGGGGCCCCCCCGTTGGCAGCTTCAAGGGCCGCAGGCAGCGGCTCGTCCTCTGCGTCGACCAAAGGCTTGTAAGCATTGCCGGAGCGCCGGACGGTCTGAGCTGCGTTATTGATGATGATGTCCAACGGGCCGGCCTCGTTGAGCGAGTCGGTCAAGGCCATGACTTGTGCCGGGTCACGGAGGTCTATGCCAACAATCCTGAGCCGGTGGAGCCACTCTCCGCTGTCTTCCATGGCAGCAAAGCGCCGCGCGGCGTCCTTGGGGGAAACGGGTAGTAATGGTGGTGTGGGCGCCATCCCTGAGCAGGCGCAACGCAATGTACATGCCGATCTTGGCGCGTCCGCCGGTCAGCAATGCCCTGCGTCCCGTGAGGTCCGTGCGCGCATCGCGCTTGCTGTGGCTGAAGGCCGCGCATTCAGGGCAGAGTTGGTGGTAGAAGGCGTCAACCTGCGTGTAGTGCTTCTTGCAGATATAGCAGGGACGCGACCGGATGAGGTGCCCGGCGATCTCGCCAGTGGCTGAAGGCTCCAGCTTGTTGCCCCCCCGGGTTTCGTCGTCAATGCGATCCGGCGCGGCGGTAGCCGTAAGAGCGAGGACAGCGCGGTCAGCCTCGGCAATGGAGTCGCGTTTGGTGACACGGCGGTGGCGTTTGACGGCTTTGAACATCTTGCCGGTGGCACGACGGACAGCAACGTAGTCCGGGTGCTCTTCGTCGTAGACGTGGATCGTGGTCAGAACCTTGAGGCAGGCCTGGATCTCTTCAGGCGTCAGATCGGTGGAGCTCATTGACCTGATTTTACAGCCTTGGGAGCCTGAGGCCTGCCTCGGGTTCTGCCAACGTCAGCCGGGTACGTTCTGGCTAATGTGAGGCACCTTGCTGCGGCGTCGGCCACGCGTGACTGGATGCCCGCCGCTACCTTTTCGGCGGAATCACGGATGTCGGGATCATCATGGGTGGCCGCCTTGACAGCTTCCGGCAGCCCACGGCGATGTTGCGCCGAAAGCGCCAGCTCTGCCTCGCCGGGCTCCGGAACAACCTGGCCCTTCGCAAGCACGGTAATGCCCGACTCAGTGACCTTGTAGCCCCGCGCCTTATCCAAGGCAGGGTCCAAACCGATGGCCGCGCCGGCGGGGACCTTGACGTTCTTGTCCAGGATTGCCCGCTTGATCACGGCACCTTCGCCGACACGGACCTTATCCATCAACACAGAGTCCTGGACACGGCTGCCGGCCGCCACATAGGCGTCGTTGGAGATTACGGACCCTTCAACGATGCCACCGGAAACCACCACGCCGCTGGCAACGATGGAATCGAGGGCCGTTCCCACCGTGTTGTTCTCGCCACGGACAAACTTTGCAGGGGGGGGCGAGATGCTCTGGCGGGTGTAGATCGGCCACTCGGAGTTGTAGAGGTTGAAGATCGGCACGGGGGGAGATGAGGTCCATGTGTGCGTCGTAGAACGAGTCGATGGTACCGACGTCGCGCCAGTAGGTCCGGTCGCGCTCGGTGGCGCCTGGGATGTCGTTGAGCGTGAAGTCGTACACGCCGCTTCGCCTTGGTCCACAAAGTAGGGAATGATGTCCCCCCCGCCCATATCGTGCTTGGTATCAAGTCTTTCCGCGTCCACGTGCAAGGCTTCAACGAGGGCATCTGCATTGAAGACGTAGTTGCCCATCGAGGCGAGGAACTGCGTGGGGGTCGGCTGCCAGTCCGGGGGTGCTGGCCGGCTTTTCCACGAAGGCCGCAATTTTTTGGGGGATCGTTCTGGTCTACCTCGATCACACCGAACTGGTTGGCCATGTTCAGTGGCTGCCGCACTGCGGCAACTGTCGCTTTGGCCCCCGCTGGCAATGTGCTGCTCCACCATTTGGGAGAAGTCCATGCGGTACACGTGATCAGCGCCGACCACTACCACGATGTCCGGGGGGGCGTCGTCATGGATGAGGTTCAGCGATTGATAAATTGCGTTGGCACTGCCAAGGAACCAGCTCTTGCCCACGCGCTGCTGCGCCGGAACAGAAGCCACATAGCGGCCCAGTTGCGTGGACATACGCCAGGTTTCAGAGATGTGCCGGTCGAGGCTGTGCGATTTGTACTGCGTCAGCACGACGATTTTCAAATATCCCGAATTAACGAGATTGGATAGTGCAAAGTCAATTAACCTGTAGCCGCCTGCGAACGGAACCGCGGGCTTGGCCCGATCCGCCGTCAGCGGCATGAGTCGGTTGCCTTCTCCGCCTGCCAATACGATTGCCAAAACTTTCTTCAACGCCATGGTCACAGCTCCCCCCCGTACGTCTTCGTATCCCCCCCCAAAAGTCCGATTTTCCGGACTCTTTCACACTAGAACACATACGCCGGAACGACTACGTTGGTTAGCGTGCGAATAGACATTGTGACTAAAGAATTCCCTCCGGAAATTTATGGCGGTGCCGGTGTCCACGTTGCCGAGCTCAGCCGGGTGCTGGCAAAGCACGTCGACCTTCATGTCAGGGCGTTCGGCGCGCCCCGTGATGCCGACTATCATGGGGCTTCCGTGGCGTCTTACGCCACGCCCGAAGACCTCGGCGAAGCCAACGCCGCCATCCAGACCCTCGGCGTGGACCTGAGGATAGTTCCGGACATTGCGGGAGCGGACGTTGTCCACTCGCACACCTGGTACGCCAACATGGCCGGCCACCTCGCGTCGCTGCTGCACGGCATCCCGCACGTGCTCAGCGCCCACAGCCTGGAGCCCCTGCGTCCTTGGAAGGCCGAGCAGCTTGGGGGGGGCGGCTATGCCCTGTCCTCCTGGGTGGAGAAGACAGCGTACGAGGCAGCCGCCGCTATCATTGCCGTCTCCGATGGCATGCGTCAGGACATCCTCCGCAGCTACCCCCAACGTGGATCCCGACAAGGTTCGCGTGGTCCACAACGGCATCGATGTCTCCCTATGGGAGCGTGATGAAGAGGATGATGCGATCCGCGCGCTTGGTATCGATCCCGCCAAGCCCAGCGTTGTCTTCGTGGGCCGCAACACCCGCCAGAAGGGTGTGCCGTACCTGCTCCGTGCCGCGTCAAGCCTGCCCGAAGATGTCCAGTTGGTGCTGTGCCTCGGGGCTGCGGACACTCCCGAACTTGCCGCTGAAACTGCACGCCTTATTGAGGAACTGCAGGCAAAGCGGGAGGGTGTCATCCTCATCGAGCGGATGCTGCCCCCCGGAAGGAGCTTATCCAGGTCCTCAGCCATGCCACCGCGTTTGCCTGCCCCCTCGATTTACGAGCCCCTGGCATCGTGAACCTCGAAGCCATGGCATGCGGTGCCGCAGTGGTGGCTAGTGCCACAGGCGGCATTCCGGAAGTGGTCCAGCATGGCGAAACCGGGCTCCTCGTCCAACTGGAGCAGGTCACTGACGGGACCGGGACGCCGTTGGATCCCGAGAAGTTCGTCAGCGACTTCGCTGCGGCACTGAACGAGGTAGTGGCCGATCCTGCGCGCGCCCGTGAGATGGGCATTGCTGGACGACGCCGCGCGGAAGAACACTTCTCCTGGGAGTCCATCACCGAAACAACCCTTGAGGTCTACCGGTCAGTCCTGCGCTAGATCCCTGGCCTCCCGGTAGCAGGCCAAACCACGACGGCGCCGCCCCCCTTTGGTGGGGGGGACGGCGCGTCGAGGTTTTCAAGAGTTCCGCAATTGTTCACCGCGTGGCAGCGAACTCCTGCTAGCGGGCCTTGGATGCCTTCAGCGCCAGGAGCGTTTTCTCGTCCGCGGGGGCGTTGCCGTTGGCCCGCAGCTCGCGGAAGTGCTCGCGCGCCTCATCCTGCCGGACGGCTTCTGCGCCGGTTGCGATGGAGGCGCGAAGATGCTCCGGGCCGTAGCCGAAGGCGTCCACGAGGTCTACGGCGTGTGGACGGATCTTGACCAGGAGTCGGTTGATGTAGGTGCCAACGGTCCGGCCACGCTGCATCGAAAGCCTTCCGTTCATCAGGTACCAGGAGAGATGCTTCTCGATCAGGGACAATCCGAACAGGTCGCGCAGCCAGGTCAAGACGCGCTTGGTTCCCTCATCCGATACATGGGTGAGGGCCTCGGTGAAGGCCTCCCACTGAAGAAGTTCCGCATGCGCCTGGGCGGCTTCAATGAGTTCGTGTTGGTGCTGGTTGAACAGGGCTGCGGCCTGGTGCTGTGGAAGCTTGTTGGCTCCCTTCAGTGCAGCACCGACGTCGGCGACCATTGACTGAACGCGGTCAGCCAAGAGCGTGCGCTGGCCTTCCTCGTCCCGCAATGCCAAAGCCGCCTTCTGGACCGAGCCGGTATCAGCCACGAACTGGGCAACCTGCCGGAGGCCCGTCCGGTGCAGAGCCACACCGGCGGCCTGATCAACTACATAACGGGCAAGAACACCAAAGTCGGCGCTCCGGAATTCCTTGGCGTAGTCAGCCAGGAGCCGCTTGGCTACCAGCTGCAGCAGCACGGTGTTATCACCTTCAAACGTGACATACACGTCGAGGTCCGCACGCAAGGAGGCAAAGCGGTTCTCGATCAGGAAGCCGGCTCCGCCACACGCTTCGCGGCACTCCTGCAAAGTGTCCAAGGCATGCCAGGTGCTAAGGGGGGGCTTGAGCGCGGCCGCCAGCGTTTCCAGGTCCTGTCGGTCGGCATCTGTATCGTGTGCGCCGGAGAAGACGTCGTCGAATTTCTGCAGGAGCTGTTCGTGGGCGAAGCTGGCCGCGTAGGTGGTGGCCAAGCGGGTGAACAACCGGCGCTGGTGCCGCTGATAGTCCAGCAGGACCTCTTCATCGGTGCTGGACGAAGCATTGAACTGCCGGCGCTCGGTGGCGTACTGAATAGCTGTCTTGAGGGCCACCTTGCTCGCGGCCACAGCGGCTCCGTCGAGGGAAACACGGCCTTGGACCAGAGTGCCGAGCATGGTGAAGAAGCGGCGTCCCGGGCTCTCAATGGTGGAGGAGTACGTGCGTCCTGAGCGACGTCGCCGTAGCGGTTCAGGAGGTTGGTCCGGGGGGGAATGCGTACGTCCGTGAAGTGCAATCGGCCGTTGTCAATGCCGTTCAGTCCACCCTTGATTCCGTCATCTTCACCGCCGATGCCCGGGAGAAATTCCTTGGTGACAGGATCGCGGAGTTCCACATAGAAGGCGTGGACGCGTGATTGACGTTCTTGGTGATCAGCTGGGCGAACACCACGGCGGCCAGGCCGTCGTTGGCTGCATTGCCAATGTAGTCCTTCCATGCCGCACGGAAGGGTGTGGTGATGACGAATTCCTGGCTCGCTTCGTCGTACGTAGCCGTGGTGGCAATGCTGGCGACGTCGGAGCCGTGGCCGGTTTCCGTCATGGCAAAGCAGCCCGGGATCTCCAGGCTCATGATGCCGGGGAGCCACTTGTCCTGATGTTCCGCCGTGCCGAGGTGCATGACAGCGGAGCCGAAGAGGCCCCCCCACTGGACGCCGGCCTTGATCTGAAGGGAGGGGTCGGCTGTAACGATCTCTTCGAAACCGGCGATGTTGCCGCCGTGATCGTCGGAGCCGCCCAGCCTGGTTGGGAAGCGCGGTGGACGGTGTTGTTATCCACCAGGAACTTCAACTGCTCAAACACCCGTGCACGATGCTCGGTGTGGTGCAGGCCCTCGATCTTTTGCACCACTGGATTGCCTGCCACCTTGCGGGCTTCGTGGCGGATATGGGCCCATTTTCCAAGGAGCTGCTCCCCGAGGGCGGCGACGTCGACCACCGGGTCTGCGCCAGAGGCAGCCTCTTTGCGGCCGGCGGGTTGCTGGGCGGATGAGGCCCGATCCACTACTTCAGTCATGTTGCTTCCTTCTTTGGTTCCGACAACTGATGAGTCATTGCTGGTCTCACGTGCTGCTTTTGAGCTCCGGGGGGGCGATGCCGAGGCACAGCCAATCCGTAATCTGCCCGGCCATGGTTGCCTGATCAGGCTTAGTGCTGCCGGCAGGACTTCCCAGCCACATTTCTCCGGCGTTCCTCACGAGTCCGATAGCGGCCGTAGGCCAGTAAACGATGACCGCTTCCTTCTCTTCGCCCAGGTGTTCCCGCATGGGAGTCGCGATCATGTCCGTAATTTGTTCGAAGAAGTTACCCAGGGCACCCGAGGCCGCGATAGCTCCTGCGCCGAGGCCTCCCCCCCGGGGGTAAGCCGGGTGATGAAGGCGTATACGTTGGGGCTGGATTCGGCCATCTGCAGATAGGCGGAAACCATGGCGAAGAGTCCCTCCCGCGGGGTTTGCGCCAATTGGGCGGCCTCCTGCATGCGGCGTTGCATCTGCCCCCAGCACCACTTCACCCATGGCTTGCTGAAGACCTGCTTTGTCCCCGAAATAGCGATAGAAGACCGATTTGGATGTCCCCCGCGGAGCCGGCTATGTCCTCCATGGAGGCGTCACTTCCGAGCCTATGAACAGCCTTTCGCGCGGCTTTGATGAGTTCACGCCGGCGCTCCTCACGATGGGACTGCCATCGGGCCGCACGTCCATCAACCATGGCTTCGGCTTCGCCGGCCAAGGGGACTTCAATTGCAACCCGTGCCGAGCCGGCGGCACCGGCGGATTCTTCATCGCGACTGTTCACGATACCCAGCGTATCAGGTACGCTGGGTATCAGTAACTGGCATTGATCGAAGGAGACAAGCATGGCTACAGCAGACGTGACTACGGACGGGCACCTGGAACCGACCACTGGCCCGCAATCAACACGCTCGGCGGTCATCGTGGGCGGCAACCGCATTCCGTTCGCAAGAACCGGCGGCGCCTATGTAAAGTCCTCCAACCAGGACATGCTGACCGCGGCCCTGGAGGGGCTGGTGGCCAGGTTCGGACTCCAGGACGAACGCATCGGAGAGGTCGCAGCCGGAGCAGTGCTTAAGCACTCAAGGGACTTCAACCTCACACGGGAAGCTGTCCTCGGCTCGGCTTTGTCGCCCGAAACCCCTGCATACGACCTCCAACAAGCCTGCGCAACCGGATTGGAGACCGTTCTTGGGTTGTCCAACAAGATCAAGTTGGGGGGGCAAATTGACTCAGGGATCGCCGGCGGTGTGGACTCGGCCTCTGATGCTCCGATCGCCGTCAGTGAGGGATTGCGCGAAATACTGCTTGACCTGAACCGGGCAAAGACCACCGTGCAAAAGCTGAAGATCATCGGCCGGATCCGCCCCCCCAAGGATCTGGCCCCCCCCGATGCTCCCAACACCGGTGAGCCCCCCCGCACTGGGCTGTCCATGGGCGAACATCAGGCCCTCACTACTGCGCAGTGGAAAATCTCCCGGGAAGCGCAGGACGAGCTTGCTTTTAACAGCCACCGCAACCTGGCTGCCGCCTACGAACGGGGCTTCTTCGATGACCTGATCACCCCCCCGTACCGCGGGCTTAACCGGGACTCCAACCTGCGTGCAGACACCACGCTGGAGAAGCTCGCCACCCTCAAGCCCGTCTTCGGCAAGAACCTTGGCTCCGAAGCAACCATGACCGCGGGCAACTCCACACCCCCCCTGACAGACGGTGCATCAACCGTCCTCCTGGCTACCGGAGAATGGGCAGACGCCCACGGGCTGCCGAAGCTCGCCACAGTCCTGGACGGCGAAGCGGCCGCCGTCGACTTCGTTCACGGCAAGGACGGCCTCCTCATGGCGCCGGTCTTCGCGGTTCCCCCGCTTGCTGGCTCGGCACGGCCTCACTTTCGAGGACATCGACTTCTTCGAAATTCATGAAGCCTTCGCCGGAACCGTCCTCAGTACCTTGGCCGCGTGGGAAGACGAAGAGTTCGGCCGGACGCGCCTGGGACTTGACGGCGCACTGGGAAAGGTGGACCGGGCCAAGCTCAACGTCAATGGCTCATCGTTGGCTGCCGGCCACCCGTTTGCGGCCACGGGTGGCAGGATCGTAGCTTCACTTGCGAAGATGCTGCATGAGAAGGGCACCGTTAATGGCCGCCCTGCGCGAGGCCTGATTTCCGTGTGCGCCGCCGGCGGTCAGGGCGTTGTTGCGATTCTCGAAGCAGCATAGGGGGGGAGTGCGATGACAGACAGGTACACACAGCTGGTAAGTCAGGGACTGGGGAAGGACGTAGCCAAGAAGCTGGGCCTGCCCCCCCAGCCGTGGTGCTTCGACGCCACCAACCCGGCGCACCGCTCATCACGGGCCCGGTCTTGGTCAGTGGCGACAGTGCAGGGGCAGATGATATTGCCACCACCCTGCTTGGTTGGGGTTTGGACGTCCGCCGCAACGCGCTGCCCAAGGAGAAACTTGGGGGGAATCATCCTGGTACTTGATGCAGTCCAGCACCCCCCCGGGGACCTGAGAAAATCAGTCCTTACCGCTGGCGCATCCCTGCGGGACCTCTCGCCCAACGGCCGTGTCATCACCATGTCGCGGACTTCGCAGTCAGCCCCGACTCCGGCGTCTGCTGCTGCGCGGCAGGGCATTGATGGATTCCTGCGGTCTCTCGCCAAGGAACTACGCGCGGGGGGGCCACGGCCAACGGCATTCTCCTGGATGGCCAGCTCGCGACCACCAGCCCTTCGGCACTGGGGGGGCCCTGAGGTTCTTCCTCTCGGGCCGCTCCGCTTATGTGGATGGACAGTTCCTGACCGTCCGCTCAACGTCAGGCAGCTTGCCGAACGACGCCGACAAGCCCCCCCTCGCCGGAAAAGTAGCAGTTGTTACCGGCGCAGCGCGGGGGGATCGGTGCAGCCATCGCCCGTACCCTGCACCGCGACGGGGCCAAGATCGTGGCTGTGGACATCCCGGCTGCAGGGGACCACCTGGCAGCTGTAGCCAACGAGGTACGCGGGACGGCCCTGCAGCTTGATATCAGCAGGGATGACGCCGGACACCGCATCATCGAACATGCCGTGGAACGCCACGGCCGGCTCGACATCGTGGTGCACAACGCAGGGATTACCCGTGATCGACTGCTTGCCAACATGGACGAGGGCCGCTGGCAATCAGTCATTGCTGTCAACATCGCGGCCCAGCTGAGAATCAACGAGGCACTTCTGGCGTCGGAGCATTTCAAAGAATCGCCGCGCATTGTGTCAGTCGCATCCACAAGTGGCATTGCCGGAAACAGGGGCCAGACCAACTACGGCGCATCCAAGGGTGGTGTCATAGGCATGGTGAGATCCACGGCTGCCTGATGGAACCTTTCGGTGGGACCATCAACGCGGTAGCTCCTGGTTTCATCGAAACTGAGATGACGGCCAAGATGCCCTTCGCGATCCGCGAGGCGGCTCGCAGGCTCAACTCCCTCAAGCAGGGCGGCCAGCCCCCAGGATGTGGCAGAGGCCATCGCTTTCCTTTCCAGCGATGCTGCCGGTGGAATCTCCGGTGAGGTACTGCGCGTGTGCGGGCAACAACTGGTGGGAGCATGAACATCCCCCCCAGCCGGTTGTCCTTGGCGAGCTTCCGTCGCTCTCCAAGTTGTATGTCAACGCCGCTACCGCAGCAGCCCGCCGTCGGGTTCTGGGAACATCCTCCGGGAAGAAGCGGCTTCCTGCGGTCAGCCACGAGTCAGGGGGGTGCGGGCCGACGTCGAAAATCTGACCGCCTACCAACATTTGGTGGGTGAGACCGCCAGCGACACCCTCCCTGCCGGCTACGTTCATGCTTTGGCTTTTCCCGTATCAATGAGCGTCATGAACCGTGAAGACTTTCCGCTGCCGCTTCTTGGCATGATTCATCTGAAGAACCGTATCGAACAACTGGCACCCATCCAGTTCTCCGAGCAACTGGACATCCGCTCCTGGGCGGAGAACCTTGCCGGCCACAGGGCCGGAACCCAGCTGGATGTAGTGGCCGAGGTCCGTTCCGGTTCCAGCGGTGACATATTGTGGCGCGGCGTGTCCACGTACTTAGCCAAAGGTGTCTTCCTGCCGGGTATCGACAAGCCAGGCAGCCCGAATGGCGCATCTGCCGGCGACTTTTCGCCGCCTGATCCCACTGCGCTGTGGCAACTCGGCCTGGATACCGGAAGGAGCTACGCTACCGTGTCGGGCGATTTCAATCCGATCCACTTGAGCGTCCTTTCGGCCAAAGCTTGGGACTGCGGGGGGGATCAATCGCGCACGGAATGTATCTGGCCTCGCGTGCACTTGCCGACGTCGGGGGCCGTGAAGTCGGATTCCTTTACCTGGGACGTTGCCTTCGAAGCCCCTGTGTTCCTTCCAGCGCGTGTTGCCTTGGACATCACCACGGTGCAAGCGGATTCGGGAAGCTGGGAGCGCTCGGACTACGTTGCGTGGAATCCCCCGCAGCGGCAGGCGGCACTTTGCCGGAAGTGTTGTTGCTCTGGCATAAGCTGCCGCAACGGGAAATGGCGGCAGCCACCTGAAGGTGACTGCCGCCATTTCTTCGTTAACGACAAGTAAGGAAACAGTTGTGACTAAGCTCGCATGCTGTTCTTGCCAAGGTAGTTCAGGAGAAACAAAACAAGGCCCGAAATCCGTGGATTTCAGGCCTTGTGATTGTGCGCGGAGGGGGGGGACTTGAACCCCCACCCCCTTTCGAGGACTAGCACCTCAAGCTAGCGCGTCTGCCATTCCGCCACCCGCGCAGGTGGTGTTCAGATGGTCCATTTTGCACCTTGCGGTGCTTCACTTTCCTCCGAAGCAGCGAGAAAAACTCTAACACGGTTTCAGGTGGCTGAAAAATCGGCCCTGGTCCGGGAACATCCGATGTCGCCCCCCCGGTGCGTGCGCTTATCCGCATTCCGGACGTCTCCCGCCACTGGTGGGTAGCTGAGCGGACACGGGACGGAAACGCTGGGAAAACCACAGCGCGCGTCTCCGGAACCTGCAGCCCAGCCACGCAAGGAGAGTTTCCATGTCTGTCATCCGCCCCCCCGAAGACGAAGTTGTCCGGATCTGCCAGGAGCTCATCCGCATCGACTCCTCCAACTTTGGAGACGACTCGGGCCCGGGGGAGCGCGCGGCAGCAGAGTACACGGCCGGGCTGATCACCGAAGTCGGACTTGAGGCCGAGATCTTCGAGTCCGCCCCCCCGGGCCGCGCCAACGTGGTAACCCGCATGACCGGCGAAGACCCCCCCTCGGCCGACGCCTGGTAGTACATGGGCACTTGGATGTTGTCCCCCCCGCTCTCAAGGACCAATGGAGTGTGGACCCGTTCAGCGGCGAACTGAAAGATGGCCTGGTCTGGGGGCCGCGGCGCCGTGGACATGAAGGACATGGACGCCATGATTCTTTCAGTCATGCGTAACTTTGCCAGGACGGGCCGGAAGCCAAAACGCGACATCATCTTCGCTTTCTTCGCAGATGAGGAGGCGGGCGGCACCTACGGTGCCAGGTACGCCGTCGAGCACCGACGTGAACTTTTCGACGGCGCCACTGAGGCGATCTCGGAAGTCGGCGGGTTCTCCGCCACAATTGGCGGACAACGGACCTACTTGCTGCAGACTGCCGAGAAGGGATTGTCCTGGTTGCGGCTGGTAGCGCACGGCCGGGCAGGCCACGGTTCCCAGATCAATACTGACAACGCCGTTACGCGGCTTGCCGCCGCTGTGACCAGGATCGGCGAACACAAGTGGCCTGTCGAACTGACGCCAACCACGCGACAGTTCCTGGACGGCGTCACCGAATTGACGGGAGTCGAGTTCGACGCCGACAACCCGGACATCCTCCTCAAGGAACTTGGTACTGTGGCCCGGTTCGTCGGTGCCACACTGCAGAACACTTCCAACCCCCCCACGTTCCTGCGCTCCGGCTACAAGCACAACGTCATTCCCGAGTCGGCCGAGGCGTTCGTTGACTGCCGAACACTTCCGGGGCAGCAGGAACTGGTGTTCGAGACCATTAAGGAACTCGCCGGGGACGGCATTGAGATCAGCTACGTCAACAAGGATGTTTCCTTGGAGGTTCCTTTTGCAGGGAACCTGGTGGACTCCATGATCGATGCCCTGCACTCCGAGGACCCGGGCGCCAAGGTCCTCCCTTATACGCTTTCCGGGGGCACCGACAATAAGTCGTTGAGCAAGATCGGCATCACCGGATACGGTTTCGCTCCGTTGATGCTGCCCGACGAACTCGACTTCACAGGGATGTTCCACGGCGTCGATGAGCGCGTGCCGGCCGAGTCCCTCCAGTTCGGCGCACGGTCCTGAACACCCTGCTCAGCAATTACTAAAGGGTTCAGCAACTACTAAGGCAAGCACTCGAAAGACCATCATGACTCCCGAAGAAATTCTGCCCGACGAACTGCTTGAACGGCTGCGTGGCCGCGCCGCAGGTTACGACCAGAACAACCAGTTCTTCCACGAGGACCTGGAGGACCTGGCAGCCGCCGGTTACCTGAAGCTGTTCGCGCCGGAGGCCGACGGCGGTTTCGGGCTCGGGCTCGAATCGGTGGCTGCGTTGCAGCAACGTCTCGCCACGGCTGCCCCCCCGGCCACAGCGCTGGCGGTGAATATGCACTTGGTGTGGACCGGCGTCGCGCAGGTCCTGACGGCCCGTGGGGACAGATCCTTGGATTTCGTGTTGAAGGAGGCGGGGCAGGGTGAGGTCTTTGCTTTCGGCATTTCCGAGGCCGGCAATGATTCCATGTTGTTCGATTCCGGCACGGTTGCCGAGCCGCTGCCTGACGGGAGCTACCGGTTCACTGGCCGGAAAATCTTCACCAGCCTCTCCCGCGGCTGGACCCGGCTGGGAACATTCGGCAAGGATGCCGACGCCAGGGACGGTGAGGGGGAACTCGTCTTTGGCTTTCTCCGCCGCGACGAGCCGGGCCACGAAACCCTGAGCGACTGGGACACCCTGGGTATGCGTGCCAGTGCGTCCAACACCACCCTCCTGCACGGAGCTGTGATTCCGGCAGAACGGATCTTCCGCAAGCTCCCCGTGGGACCCAACAAGGACCTGTTGATCTTCGCGATCTTCGCGTGCTTCGAGACGTTGCTCGCCGCTGTGTACACGGGCGTTGCCGAGCGTGCATTCACCCTTGGCGTAGCGAACGTCAAGCGAAGGGTTTCAGCCAAACACGGTGGCCGGAGCTACGCCCAGGACCCGGATATCCGTTGGAAGGTGGCAGACGCTGCCCTGGCCATGGACGCAATCGCACCTCAAATCTCTTCCCTGGCCCGCGATGTGGACAACCTGGTGGACCACGGAGCCCAATGGTTCCCCCCCAAACTTGTGGGACTAAAGTCCAGGCAACGGAGAACGCACGCCACGTAGTGGACTTGGCGATCCGTGTCACGGGAGGATCCAGCTACTTCCGTGGGTCTGAGATGGAGCGGCTGTACCGGGACGTCCTGGCAGGCATCTTCCATCCTTCCAACGATGAATCCGCCCATAACACTGTGGCGAACGCATGGTTGGGTCCGTTGGAGGACCAGCGGTAAAACCTGGATGCGTGATGCCGCTGTGTTCAGACGGTTCGCTGCACGGAATAGACTTTGCGGCGCAACCAGAAGCGGCGCCCGCCTCCGAGGTAGAGCACGCTGCGCTCGAGTTCCCACTTGCCGTATTCGGAATGCTCGGCGAGTCGGCGTCGGGCTTCCGGCAGTGAATCGTCAGGTCCCACCGTCAGTACGAGGTATTCGTACTGACGTGCGTAGTCTCGTTGGCGCTCAACGGAGCTGCCCGGAAATTGTTCTCTCATCCCTCTCCATTTTCGTCCTTTTCCGGCTAACGTGAAGTCATGAGCATCGATCCGCGTGTCGCGCTTCAATCACTGACCGCCGCCCTGGAAGAACATCTGGCCGCCGCATCAGCGCGCAGGGGCGAAGGTGACCCCCAATGTCGAAGCGGCATTTTTCGCCGTCGCCGATGCCTTCGAAGTTTATGAAGATGCGCTGTACGAGGCGTACTCCGAGGTTACTCCGCTCCAAGTCTTCGACGACGAAGATGAAGAAGACGAGGACGTCCTGGACGAAGACATGGAAATCGTAGAGGACTAACTGACCTAACGAACCGGCCACCTTGGGGGGGTGGCCGGTTTTTTGTGCTCCCTTCCGGCAGCTTTTGTGCTGGTTCCAGACCGGATTTCCGCGGTTTTTGCCCTCCTGCGCGCCACGAAAGCACGTAGTGCCGCCGTCGCCTGCTAGGTACTCGCACGTAGGTGCAATGGGTAAACCTGCGCAAACTTGAGTACCGACTACTGGTGCGCCTCCTGACCGCCGCCGCTTCACTGATAAGTAGGCAATGGCAGGTCTGCAAAGAAGGCTGACATGGTGAAAGTTCCAGTCTTGCGTACGGGCAAGGTAGCGGCACCCACGGGTGCGGACCGTGCTTGGCGGGTTCAGTCTTTCCCGCAAAAACTGCCATCGCCGACGTCAATCCGCCGGTGTCTCCCTGGATTGACAAGTCCGTTGCTGCACAACGGACTGAGAAGGCGGGACTGGCGGCACCGAGCTCCGAGGTCACCCTGGACTTCGTGCCGCCAGTCACCCGCAGGACCCCCCCTCGGATCACGTTCCCCCCCGCCGGGGCAGGACCGACTGGGCGCATTCACTGACCAACAGCCTTCGCATGACGGACATGGCCCTCGTTGCTGCCGCTGTTTTCGCCGGTTTCGTTCTGAACACCGAAGGCCTGACCCTGGCTGCGGAGAGTCCTGCCTACACACGCCATCTGGTGATGGCACTGATTCTTGGACTGGTTTGGTTGGGTTCGTTGGAGGTCTACCGCACCCGCGATCCGAAAGTCCTGGGCGTAGGTCCCGAGGAGTACAAGCGCGTCCTGTCGGCAAGTTTTCGTGTCTTTGGTTTCCTGGGCATCGTTGCCGTGGTTTTCCGGCTTGATGCTGTCAGCTCATTCGTACTCGTCTCCCTGCCGCTTGGCCTGGTGGCGCTCACCGGCAGCAGGTGGAGCTTCCGCCGGTGGCTGAGCCACGAAAAGTCCCGCGGCCGCTGCCTCTCCCGGGCGATCGTTGTAGGTGAGCCGCAAGACGTTCGGTATGTCATCAAGCAGATCAACCGAAAGTCCGGCACCGCGTACGACATCCTCGGAGCCTGCCTTCCAGGCGCCCGGCGGGGTGCGGTCCTGAAGGTGGACCACCTCCGTGTCCCTGTTCTTTCTTCGATCTACGGGATCGCCCACACTGTCCGGCAAACAGGCGCCAACGCGGTGATTGTGGCCGGCCCCCCCGTGCCCGGTGGAAACCAGTTCATCCAGGAGCTCGGGTGGCGGCTGGAGGAAAATTCCGCGGAACTTGTCCTCGCGGCCGCCCTAACGAACGTGGCCGGTCCGCGGATCCACTGGCGGCCGGTCGAGGGACTTCCCCCCCTGATGCACGTGGACATCCCGCACTACTCCGGGGGCAAGCACACACTCAAGCGTTTGATGGACATTACGGTCTCGGCGTCGGCATTGCTGGTCCTCTCACCGATCCTGCTGCTCCTGGCAGCCATAGTTCACCAGGACAGCCCCCCGGGCCTGTACTTTTTCGGCAGGAACGGGTCGGCAGGAGGGGCACTACTTTCCACATGCTGAAGTTCCGTTCCATGGTGGTGGACGCCGAATCCCGCCTGGAGGAACTTAGCACCCAGGATGAGGGCGCCGGTGTCCTGTTCAAGATCCGCGGCGATCCCCGTGTTACCAGGTGCGGGCGTTGGATGCGTAAGTACTCCCTCGATGAATTGCCACAGTTCTGGAATGTTCTTGTGGGCAACATGAGCCTGGTGGGACCGCGGCCGCCGTTGGCCCGTGAAGTCAGCGGATACGAACGCCATACGCATCGTCGGCTGCTCATCAAGCCCGGTATCACGGGCCTATGGCAAATCAATGGGCGGTCGGACCTTCCATGGGACGAGGCCGTGAGGCTGGACCTCTACTACGTGGAGAACTGGTCCATAGCTGGAGACCTGATGATCATGTGGCGGACGTTCAGGGCAATGATTCAACCTTCCGGGGGGGCCTATTAGCCAATAACTGCAACAAACCAAGCGAATCGCGCTGTCAACACAGAAGCAGAGTGGGAAATGAGCATACGAACGATTCCATCAGGACAACTCAACGGCCACGGCCCACTGCCCAGGCTCCGCATTGCGGTAGTGGGGGGCAGGATACTGGGCCCAATCTTGCCCGGAACCTCAAAGCCAGCCCTGACTGGGATCTCGTTGCCATCTGCGACCTCGACGTCGAACGAGGGCTAAGGCTCGCCGAGACGGTGGCGGAGTGGCCGTCGTCGAATCCTTGGACGAACTGCTTGACACGTACAACCTGGACGCCGTTGCAGTAGCTACGCCGGCGCATACCCACCACGGAGTGGTGATGACAGCCCTGCGCGCCGGCAAACATGTCCTGGTGGAGAAGCCGTTGGCTGACAGCCGTGCGAAGGGCCTGGAGATGGTGGAGGAAGCGAAGGCCAGGGGGATTGGTCCTCATGGCAGACCACACCTACTGCTTCACACCAGCGGTCCTCAAGATCCAGGAACTGGTAGCCAGCGGTGCCCTGGGCGACATTTTGTATGTTGATTCCGTCCGCATCAATCTTGGACTCGTCCAACCGGACGTCAACGTTTTCTGGGACCTGGCGCCCCACGACCTTTCCATCCTGGACTTCGTCCTGCCGGGTGGCTTGCATCCCACGGAAATCTCCGCTCACGGCGCGGATCCCCTGGGAACCGGCAGGGACTGCGTCGGACACCTCACTTTCGGCCTGCCCAACGATGCCATGGTCCATATCCACGTGAACTGGCTCAGCCCAACAAAGATCCGGCAAATGATCATCGGAGGGTCAAAGAGGACCCTGGTGTGGGACGACCTCAATCCCCCCCAGCAGCGCCTCAGCGTGTACGACCGTGGGGTCAGCCTGGAGCATCAGCCAGATCTGCAGCTGACAAACGGACCTCCGCCATCTCCTACCGCTTGGGCGATACTTGGTCTCCGGCATTGCAGGAACGCGAACCCCTTGGCCAGGTGGTGTGCGAACTTGCCTCCTCCATCCGCAACCGGACCATGCCACGGACCAGCGGCGAATCCGGGCTCCGTGTCTTGTCCGTTCTCGAAGCCGTCACGCAAAGCCTCAGCACTGACGGTCAATCAACAATCGTCGCCGGGAATGAAGTCTCTCTCCAGGTTGCACGGTGAAAAAGCTTCTAGGGGCCAGTGTCCTGGTCACCGGAGGCGCCGGCACCATTGGTTCGACGCTGGTGGACCAACTGCTCGACGCCGGTGCGGCGCACGTAGACGTGCTGGACAACCTCGTCCGCGGCCGCCGCGCAAACCTCGACGAAGCTCTCTCCACCGAAAGGGTCCGGCTGGTCGAAGGCGACCTCCGTGACCGCGACCTCGTCCACGACCTCACCCATGGCAAGGACCTGGTTTTCCATCAAGCCGCCATCCGCATCACCCAGTGCGCGGAAGAACCACGGCTGGCCCTCGAAGTGTTGGTAGATGGGACCTTCAACGTCTACGAGGCAGCTGCGGCGCACAAAATAGACCGACTCATATCAGCCTCAAGTGCCTCCGTTTATGGCATGGCCGAGGAATTTCCCACGAAGGAAAGCCACCACCACCACAACAACGACACCTTCTACGGCGCGGCGAAGTCCTTCAACGAAGGAATGGCGAGGAGCTTTCGCGCAATGTCAGGCCTGGACTACGTCCTCCTGAGGTACTTCAACGTTTATGGACCCCGCATGGACGTGCACGGCTATACACCGAAGTCCTGGTTCGTTGGATGGAGCGCATAGTGGATGGCCAGCCCCCCCACTGATTTTCGGCAACGGGCAGCAAACCATGGACTTCATCCACACCGCGGACGTCGCCAGGGCCAATGTCCTTGCCGCCGTCAGCAATGTACGCGAGGGCGTCTATAACGTGGCCAGCGGTACGGAGACCAGTCTGGCGGAACTGGCGCAAACACTGCTCAAGGTCATGGCTTCACCCCCCCTCCACCTGGAACATGGTCCGGAACGTGCCGTCAACGGAGTTGCCCGACGTCTCGCCGACGTCACGGCAGCACGCGAAGACCTGGGCTTCGAGGCAGCCGTGGACCTGGAAGACGGCTTGCGCTCGCTGGTCTCGTGGTGGCGCCCGCTTCGTGCGGAGATTGCTGCCGCCCCGCACTATGAGCCGCCCCCCCGCACCGACAGTCGGTGCGCGATGACCATCTCCGAAACCCGGTTGGGCCGCATTGACGTCATGAAGCCGTGGCTCGGCGAAGAAGAAGCCCAGGCTGTCGCAGAGGTCATCGCCTCCGGTTGGGTAGCCCAGGGTCCCAAGGTGCGGCAATTCGAGGACGCCTTCGCCGCCGAGCAACATGCTGGATTCGCGGTCGCAACGTCGAGCTGCACCTCCGCGCTCCACCTGGCCCTCGCCGTTGCCGGCGTCGCCGCCGGGGGGGATGACGTGGTGGTGCCATCTTTCTCCTTTATTGCTACTGCCAACGCCGCAACGTACGTGGGTGCGCGGCCGGTTTTCGCCGACGTCGATATCCTCACTGGCTGCGTTACTGCAGAAACCGTCAAGGCTGCCCTGACTCCCGCTACTACAGCGGTCATCGCCGTCGACCAAGGTGGAGTCCCGGTTGACCTGGAACCTATCCGCGCGCTGTGTGATCCCTTGGGAATCGTCGTGGTGGAAGACGCCGCGTGTGCTATTGGCTCCAGATACCGGGGGGGACAGCCCGTAGGTTCAAACGCCGAGTTGGCTGCTTGGTCCTTCCACCCGCGCAAGATCCTCACGACCGGTGAGGGCGGCATGATCACCACACCGCGCCAGGACTACGGCGACAGGGCACGGCGCCTCCGCGAACATGCCATGAGCGTTTCAGCCGCTGATCGCCACGCCAGCCTGCTCGCCCCCCCGCGGAGGAGTACCTCGAGATCGGGTTCAACTACCGCATGACCGATCTTCAGGCCGCCGTCGGAATTGTCCAACTTGGCCGCCTCAATGCCGCTGTCCAGCGACGGCGCGAACTGGCCGCTACCTATGCAAACGCCTTCGCCGGAGTGGAAGGCCTACGCCTGGTAAGCGATCCGGAGTATGGCATCAGCAACTTCCAGTCATGCTGGTTGGAGGTCGGCCCGGCGTTCCCGCTGGGCCGGGACGCCTCATGGCACGGTTGGCCGCGGATGGCATCTCTGCCCGCCGCGGGATCATGGCAGCGCACCGGCAGCTGCGTACGCAGGCACGGACACAGGCACAGCCGGGCTGGACGCAACGGAGTGGTTGACGGATCACACACTCATACTTCCCCCCCTCTTCCACCAACTGGCGCTGGGCGACCAAGTCCGCGTCATCGACTCGGTATTACGAGCCGCGGGTCAGCCATGAGCGAGCTACTCCTCATCGCGGCAAGCGGCCTCGCCCGGGAGGTCCTTGCCATGGTCCGCAGCAGCGGGCCTTTCGACGTCATTGGGATCCTCGACGACGACGAAGACAAACTGGGCCGCGTGGTGGACGGGGGGGCACATGTCCTCGGTCCCGTCCGGGAAGCTATGAACTACCCCCCACGCCCTGCTGCTGATCTGCATTGGATCCGGCAGCGGCCGCGAAAGCGTGGTGATGCGGCTCCGCGCTTGGGGGGGCTGGCCGAAGACCGCTACGCTACAGCGATCGATCCTTCCGTGCGCGTTCCAGAGGGCTGCATGATTGGCCGGGGGGGAGTATCCTCCTCGCCACGTGAGCATGACAGCTTCGGTGACCATCGGCGACCACGTGGTCGCGATGCCCGGGGTCACGTTCACACATGACGACGTCATCGGCGATTACGCCACCTTGGCCTCCGGGGTGTCCCTCGGCGGCAACGTCCACGTTGGCCGGGCCGCCTACATCGGCATGAATGCCAGTGTCCGCGAGCGCCTGACCATCGGCGCGAAAGCGATGATCGGCATGGGCGCCGCTGTCCTGGCCGATGTTCCCGAAGACGAAACGTGGGCCGGCGTGCCGGCAAGGGTGATCCGGCGGGGAAATACCCCCCCGGAGCTGGAGGGCGTCCTGTGACACTTCGGAGCCCGGTGACTCCCAGACGGACACCAACGCCCACCAGGGCATTCGTGATCAGCGTGGTCAACGCTTTCATCACGAAGCTGGGCACGATCGGAATCGGAATCGCACTGGCACGCCTGCTGGGGGGGCCCGAAGAATTCGAACCTACGCCGTAGCATTTGTAGCTTTGGTTGCGGTCTTGAGCTTCAACGAATTGGGAGTCAGTCTCGCGATCGTTCGCTGGCCGGGTGACCCAAAGGACATAGCGGCAACCGTCACCACTATTTCGGCAACATGCAGCGTCCTGCTGTTCGGGGGGTTTCCTATGCAGCTGCACCCTACTTCACGGCCGCCATGGGAAATGAAGCAGCCACGGACGTGGTCCGGGTCATGGCGGTCTGCATCGTGCTGAACGGCTTGGTAGCCACCCCTGCAGCCCTGCTTCAACGGAACTTCCGTCAAGGCCAGCGCATGGTCATTGACCAAGTCAATGTTTGGCTGGGGGGCAGGTGCCTCACTGATCATGGTGATCGCCGGGATGGGCGCCATGAGCCTTGCCGTTGGGCGGGTCTTGGCCAGCCTGGTAGCCGGCGTCCTGTTCCTGATCTATTCGCCTTTGCCCTATCGCTTTGGATTCTCGGTGAAAGGTGCCAGGCAATTGCTGGCCTTCGGGCTGCCCCCCTGGCCGGCGCCAGCATGGTGGTCTTTGCCGTTGGCTACGTTGATCAACTCGTCGCGGGGGAAGATGCTGGGGGCCGTCGCGTTGGGCCTTTATGTCATGGCGTTCAACATGGCTGGCTGGCCCGCAAGCTTGCTGTCGCAGCCGCTACGAAGTGTTGCACCGGCAACATTTGCCCGTCTCCAGGAATCGCCCGAAGAAATGCGACAGGCAATGCTGAGGATCACGGGGCTGGTCGCGTGCGTCATGCTGCCGATCGCCTCTGTTCTGGCAGTGTGCGCCGTCCCTGTTGTCGTTGTCCTATACGGCGAGCCTGGGCATCGGCGGCTGTGGCCCTCGCATGGTTGGCGCCAGTTGCTGTGTTCCGCGTACTTCATGAGCTGTTCTACGACTATCTGGTTGTGCTGAAGAAGTCGGTTTCGATTCTTCGGGTACAGATCTGCTCGCTTGTCGCGTTGGTCCCCCCGCCCTTATTCTTGGAGCGCAGTTTGCCGGGCTTTCAGGGGGTAGCAGCAGCACCCCCTGCTGGTTGCTGTAGCGGTCACGTCGCCGATGTATTTCATGGCATTGGGCCGCGCTGGCCTGAGGGTGTGGGACATCCTTGGAAACACCCAGGTTTCGTTGGTCATAGCCCTGGCCGCCGGAGCCATCAGTTGGGTGTTTGCGGAATTCATCTCACCCCCCCGACTCCTGGCTGTCGGCGCCAGCGTCGTGGTGGGGGTTAGTCGGCATAATGGCCAACTTGTATTGGCGCCGCGGGGACATCAAATCCCTTCGCCTTCTGCAAGGGGAGCCGGTGCAACCATGAAGATCCTCGTTTATCCTCACGATTTACGGATCGGTGGAAGCCAGATCAATGCGATTGATTTGGGCGCGGCTGTACGGGATCTGGGTCATGACGTGGCGGTCTTCGGCCAACCTGGTCCACTGGTCGAATCGGTGAGGCGCGCGAACCTTGAGTTCATACCAGCGCCACCCCCCCAGGAAACGTCCGTCTCCTGCCGCCGTCCGGGCCCTGTCGGGCCTCGTGCGCAGGAGGGGGGATTGGACATACTCCACGGCTATGAGTGGCCTCCTGCGCTTGAATGCCTTCTGGCATCCCGGCTGGCACCCGGGAGTCTCAGCGTTGCAACCGTGATGTCCATGTCAGTAGCCCCGTTCATTCCGAAAACAATGCCGCTGGTTGTGGGCACTGCACAGATCCTGGAGGCCGAAGCCCACTACGGACGGCAGCGACTTCAACTACTGGAACCCCCCCGGTCGACGTCGAGGTCAACAGCGTCCAGGCAGTGTCGAATGGTCGCCGTTTCCGGCGCCAATTCGGACTTGAAGACAATGTAAAGACCATCGTGTGCGTTACACGGCTAGCAGTGGAGTTAAAACTGGAAGGCATCCTCTCAGCCATGGACGCCGTCGCCGGTCTGGCCCGGAACTGCGATGTCCGACTTGTCATCGTCGGTGATGGCCCGGGCATGCGCATCGCGTCGGCAAAAGCTTCATCCCTCAACAAGGAACTGCAACGCAACATAGTGGTCCTCACCGGGGGGGAATTAGCCGATCCGCGTGGAGCATACGCCGTGGCGGACATTGTATTAGGCATGGGAGGTTCCGCACTCCGTGGGCTGTCCTTCGGAAAGCCCCCCCTGGTCGTCCAAGGGGGGGAACGCGGATACTGGAAGTTACTCACGCCCGAGACACTCCCGGAGTTCCTCTGGCAAGGGTGGTACGGCGTGGGCGACAGGCCGGAGCAAGGCCTACCCGCCCTGACGGCAATTCTCGCCCCACTCCTCGAAGATGCTGCCGGACGGGAACGACTTGGCTCTTTCGGCCGCCAGGTTGTTGAGCAGAGGTTCTCAATGCAAACCGCGGCACAGATACAGATGGGCTTCTACCAAAAGGTACTTGAGGGGGGGAACGTCAGCACATCCTCCTCACTGCTGGCGGATGCGGCCGCTGCCAGCCGTTACGTTGCGTACGTAGGGCTCCGGCGCTTCAACCGCTACTTCGGGCAGAACGCAGCAGATGATTTCAATGCCTCGCCCGTTGCTTCCAAACTGTCACGGCCGGTTTCTGCCCGGAGCGCACCATGAAAACGGTTGTGTACATGTCCGGCACTCGATGGGACAGTCTCCCGGGAACCGACAAAATGCTTGCCCTTTCCCTCGCGAAGGCCCACCACGTGCTCTGGGTTGACCATCCCGTACCACTGACCCGCTACCACGATGTCAGAGCCCGCCTGCTGCAAAGTCTGAGGGGGCCAGGCGGAGGAAGTGGAACCCGGCATTTCCAGGTTGCGGATCCCGGCGTTGCCCGGCGTCAGTAAGCCAATCGTTCGCTACTCGACCGGCATCATCACTGCCCGCTGCGTAAGGACCGCGGTCGCTCGGACCGATTGGCCGGTGGAAGGCGTCATTAACGCCTCTCCCATCATGAAGTTTCCCTCAGGTCCCTGCGGGGTGCGGCTGCTGCACGTCACCGATGACTGGTTCGCGGGCTCTACACTGATGGGCTTCTCGCCGGTCTTTCTTCGGCAAATTCTTCTGTCAAACCTCGCCATGGCAGACGCCATCACGGCTGTATCAGAGGGCTTGGCCGAAAAGGTCTCCGTCCTTGCGGGAAAGTCCGTCGGTGTACTGGCGAACGGTTGCACTCCACTCGACACTGCACCCGGCTTGGTGCGCCGTCCTCTCGTTGCTTGGTGGGACAACTCAACGAACGGTTGGACCTGGACGTTTTGGACGCTGTTGCCGCAACAGAAGTGCCCTTGCTTGTCATCGGCCCTCGAACAGAGGGGGGGACCCTGTGTTCCGGTCACGTCTGGATGCCTTTCTTGCAAGGCCCAACATCGACTGGAGGGGGGGGCCCATGAAGTCCACGGACGTCGCGACACTGCTGGAAACCGTGTCCGTGGGAATCACCCCCCCATATGCAGATACAGAATTCAACCGGTCCAGTTTCCCCCTTGAAGACCCTCGACTACTTGGCAGCCGGAGTCCCCCGTGGTGGCCACTGATCTGCCGGCTACGCGATGGATAGGTTCCCCCCCCGCGATTCGTCTGGCCAATTCCCCCCCGTCCCAGTTCGCCGCAGCGGTCCTGGACACCCTCCGGCGGCCAATGACAACCAAACGGCAGCAGGAAATCGCTGACACAGCACGCACTCACAGCTGGGACGCACGTTCATCACAGGTAGTCAGACTCCTGCAGGACCAACAAATCCTACAGACGGAGGCGATACGCCCCCAAACGATTACAACTCCAGGCAACGATCACCCGCAAGGTGTGGACCATGTCTTCCTCACCCGCTTCAATCTTCCTTCCGCAGGCTTTGAGAGCATGGTCCGCGCCAAACAGGGATGGCTGCAAAACCGCGTCGAGCTGTTTGAGAGGTTCTGTCTCCCGTCTCTGAGGCCCAGACCCGTCAGAACTTCAAGTGGATAGTGTATTTCGACCCCCCCAGAGTCCCCCCCGATGGCTGACGGACTGGATAGCTAAGGTCAATGTCGACGGTGTCTTCACCGCGCTGTTCCGCGAAGAAGTCCCGGCCCACGAACTCATCACCGACCTCAAACAAGTGACAGGTGCGACAAACGCAACCCTGCTCACCACGAACCTGGACAATGACGACGGCCTTGCGATCGACTTCGCGGCCCGCGTACAGGACACCGTATGTACAGAGCTGCCTTCAGCGGTGTACCTGTCACCTGGACTCATCAGGAGCAGCAACGCTGTCTACCTAAGGCATGACCCGCGAAACGCCTTCTGTTCCGTCAAGTCGTCTTGGACAGACCCAACGACCTGCTGGTCCGCTTGGCACGACCGCTTGGGCGAAACCATGGCAGCCGTTGACACAGGTGGGTCACCTGCCTGGATGCAAGTCATCCACGGCAACAACGTCAGCAATCGAATCCGTGGCCGCCTGGTGGACCCTGCTCCCTTTCAAGCCAACTTCCCCCGGGCTGCTCACGGGTATCACACCACTCCGTAGACGAGACTTCGTTCTTGACCTGCTCTTTCGGAGCTCAACGAGGGCGGTTCGGGAAGCCCTGCGTGCAGCGACGAAAGCGGCAATCATCAAGGTCCTCGGGACCGCGGGAATAGACAAGATAAAAGTATTTCTAGGTCACAGCCGACGGGAGAATAAGCGATGCAACTAGGAACAGTACTGAGGAGCCTTGTACGCAGATGGTATCTCGTACTCCTGGGACTTATCCTCACCCTCGCCTTGTGCTATCAGGTCCAGCAAGCCACTCCGGAAAAATACAAGAGCCAAGCAAGCCTCGTAATCATGCCATCAGCCCAAAGTGTCGGAGAAGAGGGAAACCCTTATTTGAACCTGGGCGGTATGGGGGGGGAGGCCCTCGACATTCTGACGCGCAGGCTCTCCTCCGAGGAAGTCAGAAAGCAGATAGCCGGGGGGGAGTTCCCGGGCTCCGCCTACACAGCAGAGACCGACAAAGGCACCAGCGGCGCCATACTCCTCATCACGTCAACCTCCTCCAACGCAAGCGATGCACTTGGAACCACCCAAGCGGTCATGGATGAGGCTCCCAAACTGCTAGGCCAAATGCAGGAAGCGCTCAACGTCCCCCCCAGACGTCAAGAATCTCCACCATGACACTACTGGTCGACAGCAAAGCAACACCGGAAACAAAGGCCCGGACTCAGATCCTCCTGATCTCGGCAGCGGGCGGCCTCGGCCTTACCTTTGTCCTCGTCGTACTCATCGACAGCATCCTGAAGACACGCACTGCACACCGCAAAGGAACCAATGCTCCCTCTCCCGGCACTGGACGAAAGATCCCTAAAAGAATCCAAGCAGCGCCCGAAACAGTCCCGTCACGTACAGTCCCCGCATTGAGCCCCCCCGAACTAACCCTGAGCATCGCAGAAGCACAACCCCCTGAGACGCAAAAGGCAGCTACGAACGAAGCCCCAACATAATGAATCCCTCTCCGACGATGAGCTAAGGCCACCCGTCCCCGCTTCGCAAAGGCCCTCATAAAATGACGTCCAAATCCTTGCTGTACCTTCTACGGAAGCGGTGTACGTCGTCTTCGCCGTTGTCCTGCTCAGCTTCGTCGGATTGAGCGCCATCCGGGCGCAGGAGCCCGTCTATTGGACGCAAGCTGAGGTCTCCTTCGTTGCCCCCAACAGCGACCCGGCGTACTGGATTCCCGGCGGGGGGGACAACGCAGTTCTCGTACCGTTCGCGGCCTTAGTGGAACGCCGCGTCAACGACGGCTCCGACTCCGTGGACCTGGTCCTCGCCCGGGGGGGGACACTCTATGGAGCAGGAGTCAAGCAAGGCTATTCAGTAACCCTCCCCAATGCTGGGGGACAGTGGGCCAAAAGCTTCACCAGGCCCGCGTTGCTGGTTCAGGTAGTTGACTCTAGCGCGGAGCGCGTCAACGGCGTCCTTTCCACCGTCATTGACCGCATCCAGGCAGCCAGCGAAACACTCCAGAGCCAAATGAACGTGACCTCGAGTCGCATCGTCACGGTCACGACACCATCGAGCCCGGAAATCATCTTTGGGGGGGAGGTAGTCAAACAGACCGCATCAAAGGCGCCATAATCTGGTTCGCATTGTTCGCAGGTGCATCCATGGCGTCCACATACGCCGTCGACCGATATTTTGCCCGACTCCGGACAAAAGCGAGGGTGGTGTCCTGACACTATGGGAAAAACCCCCCCGCCGACAACAGATTCACGGGCCGCCCCCCCCCGACCTGCAGCAACCGCCCAACGCGCGCTCAGACGTCATTACGTTGGCAACCATATTCTTGGCAGCAACATGCGCTGTCCCATCAAACCTGACAATCTCCGCACTCGGAAGTGTTGGACGTCCGACTACACTCATAGCTCTTGTCGCCCTCATCTGGTGGGTACTTCACCACGTCCAACGAACCACCCCCCACGCCGGAATCACGTCGTCCACTACGCATCGCGCTCGCAGTCTTCCTGGCAGCAGCCGCCGCGAGTTACGCAATCGCCATGCTGCACGGACTACCCGACAAGGAATCCAGTCCAGCAGACGCAGGACTCATCAGACTTTGCGCTTGGGCCGGAATATGCCTGTTGATCCACGACGGGATCAGAACCCGCCAGGACCTGATCACCGTGATGCGAAGAGTCGTCCTGATCGGAACGTTCACCGCAAGCTTGGGACTGCTCCAATTCGTCACGGGGGAACTCTTGGGTTGATTCCATCACCATTCCGGGAATGACGGCCACGGCCGACTTCTCGAACATCGACGTTAGGGCAGGCTATGTGAGAGCTGCGGGAATGGCCGCGCACCCGCTGGAATACGGAGTTGTCCTCACCAGTTCATTCCCTATGGCCCTGACTCTGGCTTTGACCGACAAAAACAAGAACTGGTTAACCCGCTGGCTGCCCGTGGCGGCTATAACCCTCGCCTCGGTCTTGTCGGTGTCCCGGTCAGCCTGATTGCGGTGGCCATCGCCTTCGTTGTCTTGATCCCGGTCTGGTCCAAGGCAACCCGACGACGCGCATACTTGGCAATTTCAGGACTCTTGCTCCTCATGTCGTTCATTACTCCCGGAATGCTCGGCACACTCCGGGGGGGCCTTTTCACTGTCGGGGCCGACGATTCGAGCATCACGTCACGGACCAATGGATACTCAACCGCATTTGGCATGCTGGCCAACAACCCGATCATAGGACGTGGTTTTGGGACGTTCCTGCCGGAGTACGTGATTGTCGACAACCAGTACTTAGGGCTACTGGTCGAACTCGGCGTGGTAGGACTGTTGCTCTTCATCGCTCTGATAGTCACAGGACTTTCCTGTGCCCTGCGCTCACGGGTATATGCCGCGGACGACACCATGCGCCAGGTCAGCCAGGCCGTCTTGGCCTCCGTAGCAGCCATCGCCGCGACTTTCGGCTTTTTCGATGGGCTTTCTTTTCCGATGGCAGCAGCAATGTTGTTCTTTATGCTCGGTGTCGCCGGCGCGCTTTGGCGGATAACCCAGGAAGAACAAGGAGACTCGCTGAAGCTCCAGCGCCCCCCCGCCCGGTCACAAAAGTTCAAATCATGGGCACCGTTCTACCGTAAGGGACTCCAACGTGACGCCATCACCTGAAGATTCAACAGTGAGTTTGCCAAAAACCCTTCTGGTGAAAACGCGAGGGCGCTCCACCATTACCCACGATGAACGCGAACGCCGGGAACGTGCGGGTATCGAACCAAGAAGCCTACTGTTCGAACAGGTCCTGAACTGTGATGTCCTGGACGAAAACACCCTCCAAGGAATAACGGGGTTCCGGTCGCGTCTATACCGACACATCCCGGCATTTGCTGCCCAAGCGATCGAAGCCGCAATACTCAGCCGGTCATACGACGTGGTCATAACTTGGTCAGAGCGGCATTCAGTTGCGACAGCAGCTATTTTCTCCCTGCTTCGGGTCAAAACACCCCCCCACTTGGCTATGATGTTCTGGCTCTCCAAGCCGGCGGTGCGGTGGCCACTCAGGCTGTGCCGAGGGGGTATAGACAGGATTGTCACCTGGAGTTCGGTCCAACGGGACGTCGCCATAAGGGACATCGGCTTCAATGCCTGGGACGTCGAGCTTGTACGTCATCCGGTGGACCTACAGTTCTTTTCCCCGTGCGATTCCCAAAGGAGCATCATCTTTTCGGCAGGCTCAACCCAACGCGACTTCCGAACGCTGGCGGAAGCTGCCAAAGGTATGGACACGCCGGTGCGGATCGCAGCCTCGCTGGTCGTGGCTCTCGACAAGTTCAAAATCGTCACGACCGATGTGCGTCTGGAACCCGGATGGCCGGACAACTTCGAGGTGCAATCCTTGACGTCGTTGGAGCTGCGTGAATCATATGCCGCAGCAAGGGCGGTTGTTGTTCCGCTGCTACCCACCGACATCGATGCGGGCGTGAACGTCATCCTTGAGGCATGGCCATGGGGCGTCCGGTCATAGCTACCCAAACCCGTGGTCAGGTCGACGTGATCAGTGACGGAGACAATGGCCTCTTCGTACCCGCAGGCGACGCCGTGGCACTTAGGGTTCGGTTGGATGCACTGAAGGACAACCCCCCCGGCTTTGCTGAGGAACTGGGCCGCAGAGGCCGGCGCTATGTGGAAGCAAACCACAGCCTGGAAACCTTCGTTGAAAAGATCCGGGAAACCGTCGAAGATTTGGCCATTCGGCCCACAAAACGGCGGCGATCCCGCAAGGTCAGATCCAAGTCCCCCCCGGCTTCATCGTAGTAACGGCCACCGTTCAGATAGCAGCCTCAGCCCCCCCGGCTTGTTTCGTCGCGCTCCCACGATCTGGACGGCCCCCCGGACCATTGTGGACTTTACGTCGGCCCGTTACGGCGAACGCCGCATAAACTCCCGCGTCCAAAGCACTCATTGGCCCCCCCGGACGGTGTGCGCGAGGTCCCGGAATGTCCCACGGGTTGATGAACCTCCGGATAACCGGCCCCCCCCGAAGCACGGAGCATAGTAATAGCGGCCTGTTCCATGTTTCCTCGATAGGTACGTCGAAGGACTGCCAGCAAAGAGCCGGCGGTGCGAGGAGTTCTGACCACCACAGGGAGAGTCGGAAGAACTGCCTTCTCCTCCGGCTGAAACAGTTGATCGACGTACAAGTCATCGCCCGTGAGCGGAGGAAATTCACCAAGGCGCGCGTGCCGGGAGCGTTCAGGGCATAGACTCCTGCGCCCCACAGTCCTTGTGAATTGCCTGGGATTCGCGTTCGGGCGCGGTAGTACGCTTTGACGACGCGGGAGGCTCTGGTTGTGTCATACCGGAAGGCAGGCCGTGCTGCGAGGAGGGGGGGCCCGCACTCAGGCAATCGAAAACCGCACGCACAGCATCAGGCTCAGTTCTATGTCCGCATCAAGATACAGTCTTGGCCAGCGGTCCGTGACAGCGTCGGCCGCGTTCAGGGCCGCCGCTTGGATGTCTCAGCAACCCGTATGACACGAACTCCCGGATAACGGGAAGCAACAGCCTCCGTAGCGTCCGTGCAGCCGTTGCAGGCGACGATGACGTCAACGTTATGCGTCGAAGCGAGGGGCTTTAGTGCGTCGAGGGTTCTGCCAGAACAGCAGCCTCGTTGTGGGCCGGGATGATGATCGCACCGGAAGGAAATCCTTCCAGAGGAATCTTGGGCACAGAGGAGCCGCTTGCGTGGGGGGAGCAGCGCCCACCGCCGCTGGTTCATGAGTGTCAAGGCGGCCTGCCCGTGCCCAGGCTTGCTGATGCGGGCCATCTCGCCCGCCAGCACTATGGCCCGAAGGAGTGCAGCTTGGCGGGGTCCGAGATGTTTCCGGGCGTAGCGGATACGGTTGACCGTCATGAGGGCCATCAACTCGACGGATTGTCCGGAGCCCCCCCGCGTTCATGCCAAATCCTTGCTGTGGGCTCAAACCAGATGGAGAAACCGGCCTCCCGTAGGCGGCGGCAGTAGTCTGTCTCTTCGGAATACAGGAAGAAGCGCTCGTCCCATTTCCCCCCCGTGGTCCGCATTGCGTCCGCCCTGATCAACAGGGCGGCACCCGTTGCCCAATCCACCAGATGGGGGGGTGTTGGTAGCTTTCGTCCTCGAAGTCGATTTCAGAAAGCCAGTGTGGACGGGCAGCAAAGCGGCATCCCATGGCGGCGTCGCCAAGCGCGCGCGTGAGACACGGCTCACGCCGTAACGAGTGGTAAACGCTGCCGTCAGTGTCAAGCAGTACCGGCACTACCATTCCAGCCCCGACGGCCATCATTCGGCGCCACATGGCAGTGATTGCCCCCAGGTTCCAAGCGCAGGTCAGGGTTCAAGATGAGATAAGCCCGGGCATCACCGGCCGCTTGCAGGGCAAGGTTGATGCCACCTGCGTAGCCGAGATTGCCCCCCTGTATGGACAGTAACCACGTCTGGATG
The DNA here is from genome assembly GCA_001313365.1 of Paenarthrobacter nitroguajacolicus JCM 14115. Next base: position 145,591 of record BBFS01000001.1, on the reverse strand, counting down.
CTTTGACAATTGATCCCTCGTCGCAGCATTGGGCGAATTGTCCGCCACAACCACTTTCAAGGTCAGGCCGTTTGTTCCACTTCTTAGCCCCCGCATTAACGGATCGATATCAGCGCCGTTGTTGTAGGTCACTACAATGACTGCAATATCGGCACCGCGATCTGGCTGCACGAAATCACGTAATGGTTCCTCTTCGGGTGCGTCTACCGGCTCTTCTGCGGATGGGGGAGAGCAGGTCCTCCGCTTTCTGCGGGCTGCTTGCCGCAAGCGCAGAGCTGTCACGTCGCAACCGAAGGTAGGCCTCGGGTCCGTCCACGAGGTACCGGCGTCCAAGCCTTCGCGGTTCCTTGATGAGCCGCCAAGCCCACTCCAAGCCCTTCTCGCGCATCCAAGAGGGGGGGCTCGTTGAATATCACCGGCAAGAAAATCCACGACTGCACCAAAGGCAAGAAGTACCTTGGCGCCTGTCAAGTGACCGTATCGGTTGGCCCAAAGCTCCTGTCGTGGTTTTCCCAGGCCGATCACGAGAATGTCTGGGGGAACTCTCCGCTATCGCCGCCGCCAATCTCTGAGAAGCCTTGTCGTCGCCAATGACAGAACGCTCCGGCGACCACCAGCCAGCTATGCGCAGCCCTGGACGCTCCAAGGTAAACTTTTCGCGGATATGCGCGTGTACTCGCTCGGAACCGCCAAGAATGCCCACGCTTAAACCCCTGCGTTCGGCTTCTTCGAGAACGGGAACGATGAGGTCGCTGCCGGCAAGCCGGGGGGGCCATGGTTTGCCCGTCAGCCGACGGGCCTCGGATACCAGAGGCGCCCCATCGAGCAAAGTCAGCCAGTCAACGGCCGCCGCGTGCTCCAGACTGCCCTGCCAACAACTTCCGCTGCCAAAGTGGCGGATGTGGTCGAGGTTGGCAGAGCACACACCAAGCGGCCTGAGGCCGGGGGCTTGCTGCCCGGTCAACAATGTCGTGCACGGCAGCACTGAAGCCCTGAAGGTTAACCGGAACACCGCCCAGCTGTATCCGGGTTTCCGACTCCAGGGGAGTGGGAGGCAAATTACGTCGCAGCATGGAGGCTCCAGGGGTCGTTCCAACGCAAGGGAAAGTAGTCGGTGATTCAGATCGCTGCACTATCTGAATCACCGCCCGAACCAGCGCCGAAGCTCCAGTTCGTGCTATTCACTTGGTTGTCTCCCGGCCTCGTGCCCTAAGGCTGCCGTACGGCTACTTTAGAACGTTCAGACCTCCTTTGCCAGAGCAATGTCCCGGCAATACCGCAGGGTATCTATTGCGTGTTACCTAAGACCGGGAGAGGATGCCCTAAGACAGCCCAGACGGGAACAGATATGACTGCGCGGAGGAGAGCCATGGCCAGTGACGGCGCCGAGTTGTTGGACGGAAGGGCGACACATTTTGTCCTGACCCGGTTCAACGTAAGGAGCTTCTATCACAAGGGGGGAGCCAACCGACGCCTGGCTGTTCGAAAGGCTTCAACTTTTCGAGAAATATTGCGCCCCCCCAAGCTTCAGGAACCAAACAACCATGCATTTCATCTGGCTAGTCTTTTTCGATTCGCTTTCACCCGCATGGTTCAAGGAAAAAATCAGTGCCCTTTCAGTCGGTCTGTTTCAGCCGGTCTACGTAGAAGGCCCTTTCTCCAAGGAATTTCTTAGCAGGACGATTGGTGATCTTTGCTCGACGCCTTCCATTATCACAACCCGCGTCGACAACGATGACGCCGTAGCAGACGACTTCATCGAGACAATACAGAAATGTTTCCATGGACAGAGCCGGCTGTTCATCAACTTGGTCAATGGAGCCCAGTACGCCGGCAATAGACTGTATTTGCGCCCCTATACCAAGAATCCATTCTCAAGCTTGATCGAGACACCTGCGGATGGGCTTCCGGCCACGGTGTTCGTTGAGCACCACTACCGCATTGATGACTACGCCCCTGTGCAAAACGTTAAAACCCGCCATCCCATGTGGCTGCAAGTTGTCCATGGAGGGAATGTACTGAACGAAATCGTAGGTCTTCGAACTACGGCCAGACGCATTGCCCCCCACTTTTCCGCAGACTTGGAGGTGGAGGGGGGGCCTGCTGGAAGTCACCGTCGATCAAGCGTTGGGGGTTCGTGAGGATTCTCTGGAGACTAATACGCAAACCATCCCGAGTCGGTCAGCTGGCCAAGACTTTGGTCGCCCGGACAGCCGGGCGAACCGCCTCAAAGTAATTCGCGTGCTTGCAGGTATTGCTGCAACCGAAGATCGCCCTGAGGGGGGGGCGTAAATCCCGAGTGTCTAATTTTGGACAAGTCCAGAACGCTGTTCCTAGGCCGCGGGGCGGTACCCGGCTTGGCGTAATCGGCCGTGCTGATGGGCTTGATCATGTCAGGATCGGCACCACAGAGACGATAGACATCGCGTGCTACACCTGCCATGTCTGTGGCTTGCCATCGCTGCTGAGATTGTAAGTCCCAGCGGCCGCACCGGTCTCAAGCAGGTGTCGGATCGCGGCGGCAATGTCTGAAGCGAAAGTCAGTCGGCCCCACTGATCGTCCACCACCAGCGGGGATACGCCACCAGCCGCCAACCGTGCCATCGTCCGGACGAAGTTCTGCCCGTCGCCCACCACCCAACTGCAGCGCACCACGTAATGACGCTGCACAGCTGATACGGCCGCATCTCCAGCAGCCTTGCTCTGCCCGTAAACTCCTAGTGGCTGGGCGCCTCATCCTCGAGATGCTCGGCAACAGAACCATCAAAAACGTAGTCGCTGGAAACATGCACCAGCGTGAGCGAATGCTCCACCGCTGTACTCGCCAGACGGGATACAGCAGCTGCGTTAATCTTCCATGCAGCAGAACGGCCCGCTTCAGTCTCCGCAGCATCGACGGCTGTGAACGCCGCTGCGTTGATGATCGTGCTGTATCGCTTCCAGTCGGTCTCACGGTAAGAACTGGAGTCGGCGATATCAAACTGCGTGCGGTCAGCGAACTCCATCGCGGGGGGGTCGCCGTCGAACTCCTGCCGCAAAGCTTTCCCCCCCACCTGGCCGTCAGCTCCCAAGACAAGAGTCAGACGCGGACCCATTGCTACTACCTCTGATAAGCCCGGATGGCTCCGGTCCTGTGGCGAAACCACAGCATCTTCCAGCGGAATTGGCCAAGGGACAGCGACGTCTTGATCATTGAGATTGAGGAAGGTGTATTCAGCCTGGGCTTCCGGACTCCAGTGATCGTTGACCAGATACGCGTAGGCAGTATCGTTCTCCAGTGTTTGAAAAGCGTTGCCCACGCCGCGCGGGACAAATACTGCATCTTCGGGAGTCAATTCGGCATAGAACAATGTGCCGAAAGTAGGCCCCTTTCGGAGATCCACCCACGCGCCGAAGATTCGACCGGATGCCAAGGAAATAAACTTGTCCCAAGGCTCTGCGTGGATGCCACGGGTGGTTCCCCCTGAGCGAGTTGTATGAAATGTTGTTCTGCACAGGACCGAAGTCCGGAAGCCCCCCCAAGGGCGTCATCTTGCCTCTGTGCCAGTTCTCTTTAAACCATCCCCGACGATCGCCGTGAACTGGTAGCTTCAAAAGCACCAACCCCGGTATCGGTGTGGATCGCAGGTTCAGCTCCTGTACCGGCACCATAACCTAGTGGCCCTGCCCGGCGTAGTCGGACTCGGTGACAGCTTTTTGGGGCCGCCACCAATCCTCGTTGTCTTTGTACCAACTCACTGTTGCGGCCAGGCCGGCATCAAAATCCACAAAACGGGGGGGTTGCCAGCCAATGTCTCGCCTCAATTTGCTGGAGTCAATGGCGTACCTCAGATCGTGGCCCGGACGATCGGTAACAAGGTCATACGCATCAGTCGGCTGACCCATCTGCAACAGAAGCTTTTCCACGACTATCCGGTTGGGCAACTCGCCGTCGGCCCCCCCAATCAGGTAGGTCTCGCCGATTTCTCCGTGCTCAAGGATTGCCAGAATTGCCGCAGAGTGGTCCTCAACGTGGATCCAGTCCCGGACGTTGCTGCCCTGGCCGTAAAGCCGGGGTCGTATGCCATCCAGGATGTTGGTGATTTGGCGAGGAATGAACTTCTCCACATGCTGGTACGGCCCATAGTTATTCGAGCAGTTGCTGATGGTTGCACGTAGGCCGAACGAACGCACCCATGCCCTGACCAGCATGTCAGAGCCGGCCTTTGTCGCAGAGTAAGGACTTGTAGGCCGGTAAACCGACTCCTCTGTGAACCTGCGGGGGGGTTCATCCAAGGCGAGGTCACCATAGACCTCGTCGGTGGATATGTGGTGAAACCGTGTGCCGTGACGGCGAGCGGCTTCGATCAGCGTAAAGGTGCCCACCAGATTGGTGTCGACGAACGGCCGCGGCTCCTTCAGGGAATTGTCGTTATGCGACTCAGCGGCAAAGTGCACTACAGCGTCGGTCCGGGCGATCAGTGATTCCACCAGTGTGGCGTCACAGATGTCGCCGTGCACGAATTCGAATCGCTCGGCAGGCAAACCGGATAGCGAGTTAAGGTTTCCCGCATAGGTAAGTTTGTCCAACACCGTGACATGGAGCGGAGTGTGCCCCATGATGTAGTGGACAAAGTTGCATCCAATGAATCCGGCCCCCGCCGGTGACAAGGATTCTCTGCATGGCCATAGCGTAGCCGCCAACGCGGCAGTCCGCAGCAGGAGGGAAGAAGTCAATGAAGGGAATTATTCTTGCCGGCGGTACCGGATCCAGGCTGCATCCGATAACTCTCGGCATCAGCAAGCAGTTAGTGCCCGTCTTTGACAAGCCGATGGTCTATTACCCTCTATGCACTCTCATGCTTGCCGGAATACGTGACATTCTGATAATTACAACGCCCACCGACGCAACCAGTTCAGGAATTTGCTGGGCGATGGCTCCCAATTCGGAATAAGTCTTACCTACGCCCAGCAACCGACCCCCGGACGGATTGGCTCAGGCGTTTATTCTCGGCGAACACCACATCGGAAACGGCAAAGTTGCGCTCATCCTGGGTGACAACATCTTCAACGGTCCTGGTATGGGTAACCAGTTTCGGCTGTACAACGACGTCGAAGGCGGTGCCATTTTCGGCTATTGGGTCAAGGATCCGACGGCGTACGGCGTAGTGGAGTTCGATGACCGGGGCTTCGCCGTATCCATCGAAGAAAAACCCTCCAACCCTAAAAGCAACTATGCGGTTCCCGGCCTGTACTTCTACGACAACGATGTGGTGGCCATGGCGAAGGACCTTGAGCCATCAGACCGGGGCGAGCTCGAAATCACCGACATCAACCGGAAGTACATGGAGCTAGGCAGACTGCACGTACAGAAATTCCCGCGTGGTACAGCGTGGCTCGACACCGGCACCTTCGCAGACCTCAACGATGCCTCGAATTACGTCCGCACAACGGAAAACCGTCAAGCTGAAGATTGGCGCCCCCCGAGGAAGTTGCGTGGCGAATGGGCTTCCTTAGCGACGACGAACTCCGTCAGCAAGCCTCCAAGTTGGCCAAGAGCGGATACGGCGGGTACCTGCTGGACATTCTCGACAGACGCTGAACCTCCGCCGACCATGGACTCGTGCCCTTCGAAGGCCTCCTTGATCAGGCGTTCGCCCGATCCGCTGGCCTGTCAAAGGGCCACTTTGTAGACATGGTGAGAGGATTCCTGAGGAAAGTCATCCACGAACTTCCCATCAACCACAGTGAGGGTACGATTCTCGTTGAGGACCTCGACCGTGCGGCCCATGACACCCGAAGGCAGGGTAAATGTCCGATGCCCGGTCCGGGCATCATCTGTCATCGCGAAAATGTAGGCGGCCCCCCCCTTGTAGGTTTTGAGCATTGTGTCCAGGCCGGAACCAAAGTCCCATATATAACTCTGAGTATTCAGGACCGGCGCGAGGCTTTTACCTGCGCATTGACTTCGGCCATCGCCTGCACCTGGTCCCGGGCACATGCGCGGTTCGAAATCCGAACGTCGGCCAGAGCATCACCTGACATGCAGGGATTGTCGCTCCGCCGCCAGGGGCCTGCGTGAACCACACAATTCCCCCCCGGGCTTCATGGATGAGCATGGCCCATACTTGTGCTTTGACACGATCCGGCGTCATCTGATCTGCAAGGTCTCGTTCACCCTCGGGGCTAAGGACCGTTGGGAGCATCCAAATGGGGGGAGTGGACACCCCTGGCTAGATTGACCTCCTGCATGACCTGCATGGCTTTGGCGTAGGCCGAGGACGTTTGGCATGTTGCCGTGGTTGTTGGGTTATACCCACCGGGCGTGCGCAAACGCCAGTCTCGGCAAGCACTCGCGTAGTAGTAATTCGAGGTTGAGGAAACGTCGACGGTATCCCAATACCGCTCTGTGATTTCCATCGGAGCGTCGTAGGTAATGAGTGAGGGCGTCCAGTTCGCATAGGTAAAACGGCCTTCCTCTGACGACTTCATTTCTGCAATGGTTTGATTCATGTGGAGCACACCCGCATCCCAGTCGAATCTGCCATCGACCTCGTCATCGACGTAATTTCCCGGGAGCAGCCACCAGCCATCGGGGGGCATTCTTCACCTTCATGAGGGAGAACATGCCGTTCTCCTCAAAGACCTTGTAGTCAACATCCGGGTTTGTTTGCACATAAAAATTTATGCCATGAGCTTTGTCGAATTTCATCTGGGGGGGTCATTGGCGGACGCGTACCAGACTCCGATGGGAAAAAACGTCGGCTCGTCCCATCCCGCCGCGTCAGCCTTACTGAACTTCCCGTAAAACGCGGACCCACCGTCCCAAGGAATTCTGGCCAGGCCGCTTAGGCCGGCAGAATCCGGCGTCTCCGTCGTCGTCGGAGGGACTGATTCGGGAACCAGCACCGGAGGGGTGGGATCCACGTTGTCTGAAGCTGCCGTGCACGCGGTCAAACACACGGCAACTGTCGCTACAACGGCGGCGATATAACGGGCTCGACTCATTGGCTCCTCGATTCCGCTCATGCCGACGGAAACTTAATGAATCTAGGATGACACCAACACCCGGCTATCGAAACATTTTCTTCCGGATTGTTCTGGACCATCGGCCGCAGGCTGATGCCGTGGTCAGCCGAGGATCTGCCTAAGCTGCTGAAACGTCCTCGAGAGCGCGCGCAATTTCAGCCGGCAGCGCCGTCAATTGGGCGTCCAGTACTTCCTTCAGCTGAACGGCGTTCCTGGGGGGGCCGACGATTGCTGTGGCAACGCCAGGCCGGGAGAGCAACCAGCTGAGGGACACGTCCATCGGTGTCCGGCCAAGTCCGCGGGCGGCCATGGCCACGGCCTCCACCACACGGGATGGCCGCGACTCGAGATAAGGCTCGACATAACCGGCCAACCGACTCTGTGCGGCACGGGAATCGGCAGGAATCTGGCCACGGTATTTGCCGCTGAGTACTCCACGGCCCAGAGGCGCCCACGCCATCAGCCCCAGGCCGGCGTCTTCCACCGCAGGATGAGTTCTTCCTCGGCTTTACGGTGGACGAGGGAGTATTCGGACTGGTTGGCCACGAGGGTGAAACCGGCCACGGCCGCTGCCTTGGCCGTCTGCCAACCGTTGTAATTGGAGATACCCACATAGCGGGCACGTCCGCTCCGCTGGGCAAGTTCCAAAGCCGAAAGAGTCTCGTCCAAGGGAACATTCGGATCCCACTCGTGGGCGAACCAAATGTCAATGTAGTCGGTGCCAAGCCTGGCGAGGCTGGCATCAAGTGCGGAAAGCATTGCGCCTCGGGAGGCGTTGACGCTGCGCCTGGAGTCCGAGGACGACACGCCGGCTTTAGTGGAAATCACAATTTCTGAACGGGCCACGACGTCGCCCAGCATGGATCCCAACATGGCTTCTGCCCGGCCTTGCGCGTAGGACGCTGCCGTGTCTACAACAGTGCCGCCAGCGGCAACGAATTCATGGAGCAGTTCAGCCGCGTCCTGCTCGTCGGTTTCCTGGCCCAGGACATGGTGCCAAGGGATAAAGAGGACACGCGGAACCCACTGTTTCCGACATAACGCTGCTGCATAGCAGTTAGCTTACGGGGGAGTTTGCGGACTTCATGACGTAGGGTCTATTCACGTGAACTGGATAGAAGCAGCCTTGCTGGGCCTGGTGCAGGGCCTCACCGAATTCCTCCCGATTTCCTCGAGCGCACACCTGCGCATTGTCGGCTCGTTCCTTCCGAATGCCGCAGATCCGGGTGCAGCCTTCACGGCCATTACGCAGCTGGGAACTGAAACCGCTGTAATCGTTTACTTCTGGCGGGACATCGTCCGGATCGTCGGGGGGGCTTGGTTCGGCTCCCTCACGGGCAAAGTCGAGCGCAACAATCCGGATGCCCGCATGGGTTGGCTGGTCATCCTGGGCAGCTTGCCCATCATCATCCTGGGCCTGCTGTTCCAGGACCAGATTGAGTCAGTGTTACGCAGTATGTGGATCGTTGCCACCATGCTGATCGTCTTCGGCATGATTCTTGCTGTCGCCGATGCCATCGGCCGGCAAGAGAGGGACCTCACGCAACTGAGCTATAAGCACGGTATCCTCTACGGCTTCGCGCAAGCCATGGCGTTGATCCCGGGCGTTTCCCGCTCCGGCGGCACCATCACAGCCGGCCTCCTCATGGGCTACACCCGTGAAGCAGCTGCCCGGTACTCCTTCCTCTTGGCCATACCCGCGGTGTTCGGCAGCGGCCTTTACCAGCTTTATAAGACGGTGACGAACGAGGGCCTTGCTGGCCCCCCCTACGGTCTCCCGGAGACTGCCTTGGCACGGTGATCGCTTTCGTGGTGGGTTACATCATCATCGGCTGGTTCCTGAAGTTTGTCTCCACCCGCAGTTACAGGCTCTTCGTTTGGTACCGCATCCTCCTGGGCCTGGCTTTGTATGTCCTGCTCGGTTTCAATGTCATCAGTGCCTAGCACTAAGGTTGAGTCGTGAAATCGTGGACCTCCCGCCCTGTTCCTGAGCTGCCCGGCAGCATGCCGCAACTACGGCTGTTCGACACAGCCATCGGCCGAGTGGTGGACGTCGAGAGACAGCCGGAACAGTCAATGTACGTCTGTGGCATCACGCCGTATGACGCTACCCACATGGGACACGCGGCCAGTTATGTGGCATTCGACCTCCTGAACCGTGCCTGGCGCGATGCCGGCGTCCGGGTGTCCTACGTCCAGAACGTCACGGACATCGATGATCCGCTCCTGGAGCGCGCCACGGCAACAGGCGTGGACTGGCGTGACTTGGCCCAGAGCCAGATCGACCTTTTCCAGACAGACATGGACGCCCTGAATGTCCTCGCGCCGAACCACTACATCGGCGCAGTCGAGGCGATCCCGGACATCGTGCCCGCCATCGAGCAGCTTATTGCCGACGGCATTGCTTATCGCGTCGCCGGTTCTGAAGGAGAGCCCGACGGCGATGTCTACTACGACGTCGAGACGGCGGGCAAGCGCTCCGACGCCACAGACGCCTGGACACTGGGCGATGTCTCCGGCCTCGGCGAAAAGGAAATGCTGGAGCTGTTCGCAGAGCGCGGTGGCGACCCAGCCAGGGCGGGCAAGCGCCACGCCCTCGATCCCTTGCTCTGGCGCGTTGCACGGGCCGGCGAACCGAGCTGGCCCGGAGCTACCTTGGGCGATGGCCGGCCGGGTTGGCACATCGAATGTACGGTGATCGCGCAAAAGTATCTTCCCGCCCCCTTCACTGTTCAGGGCGGCGGCTCTGATCTGGTCTTCCCGCACCATGAAATGGGCGCAGGCCATGCCTACTCCTTGTCCGGCGTTCCGCTGGCTCGCCACTACTCACACGCCGGCATGGTGGGCTTGGACGGCGAGAAGATGAGCAAGTCCAAGGGCAACCTGGTACTTGTCTCAAAGCTGCGCGCTGCAGGGGAGGAGCCGGCGGCGATCCGCCTTGCCATCCTTGCCCACCACTACCGCTCGGACTGGTCCTGGACCGATGCGGAGTTCGCCGAAGCCAAGGACCGGCTCACACAGTGGCGTGCTGCCTTGGACTGCGCGCCGGCCGGATCCGCTGCAGGACTGATATCTGCCATGCGCGATGAACTTGCAAACGACCTCAACGCTCCTGGCGCAATCGCCGCCGTCGACTCTTGGGCGAAGGAAGCGATTCGCACTGCCGCTGAGAAGTCGGAGCAGGATACCGCCCTTGTTACCGACGCCATTGATGCTTTGCTCGGCGTTGAGCTCTAAGCTACCCAAGAAAACAAACAACGGCCCTGACAAGATGTCAGGGCCGTTGTTGGTTTTTGCCGGTACTGATCCCTTAGGGGCGCTCTTTACCGCGTCGCTTCAGGTACCGCTCAAACTCGCGGGCGATTGACTCACCGGACGCCTCCGGAAGATCGGCGGTGTCCTTCGCTTCTTCCAGTTGCCGCACATAGGCAGCAATTTCAGGGTCCTCCGTGGCGAGCTCGTCCACTCCACGCTCCCAAGCCTCCGATTCTTCAGCCAACGCCTGGCTGTCCAAAGGAACCTGCAGCAGATCCTCGATCCTGTGCAGGATCGCGAGCTGTGCCTTGGGGGAGGGCGGCTGGGCGACGTAATGCGGAACTGCTGCCCACAGGGAGACCGTGGGCAGCCCTGCCAGCATTGCGAACTCTGCGAGCACGCCCACGATGCCCACTGGCCCCTCGTACTGGGAAGCCTCCAGGTTGAGGCGCTCCCGCAGGGAACTGTCCTCGGTGGTGGTGCTGACCGGAATTGGACGGCTATGGGGCACGTCGGCCAGCAGCGCGCCCACCAAAATCACGGAGTCCACCTTGAGCGCTTCGGCATGGACCAGTAATTCGGTGGTGTAGGCGCGCCAGCGGTATGAAGGTTCGGTACCGAGCACGAGGACCACGTCAACGTTGCTGTCCGGAACTTCAGCCTTGTAAATCCGGGTCGACGGCCATTTCACCTTCCGGGCACCTGAGGACGTGCGACGCACGGTGGGCCGCGTGAACTGGAAGTCGTAGTACTCCTCGGCATCCACAGTGGCAACCTTCTTGCCATCCCAGAGCTTGTTCAAGTAGTGCAGGGCATCGCTAGCGGCCTCTCCGGCGTCATTCCAGCCCTCAAACGCGGCGAGCATTACCGTGACACGTTGGCCGTCCGCGGGTTCCTTAAGGAAACGCTCGGGCTCCGCGGTGATGTCCTGTCCTTCGGGGGTCCCGTCCACACTGTTCATCCACTCACCCTACGTCCAAGACCCTCGTGGATGCATGGCATTTCACGCCGAAGCGTGTCCGGGATTCGCCCACAGCGCAACGGACGAACGGCCGCCCGCCAGGTTCCACGTAGACTGGAAACCATGCATTCGTTACCCAGCCAGCCCCTCCTCAAAGCCGTGCTCTGGGATATGGATGGCACACTCGTGGACACGGAACCCTACTGGATCGCTGCGGAGCGCGCGCTGGTGGAATCCCACGGCGGCACATGGTCCCACCAGCAGGCAATGCAATTGGTGGGACAGTCCCTGCTTCACTCGGCAGCCGTCCTGCAGGCCGCGGGCGTCAGGCTCGAAGCCCGTGACATCGTGGACACGCTGAGCGCACAAGTCATCGAGCAGGTCCGTAAAGAAGTCCCATGGCGGCCCGGGGCACGCGAACTGCTGGATGAACTCCACTTGGCGGGCATCCGCTGCGCCTGGTGACCATGTCCGAAGGCCCGTTGGCCGGAGTGGTGGTGGAGAGCCTTCCCAAGCCCTACTTCGAGTTCATGGTGACAGGTGACACCGTCACCAACGGGAAGCCGCACCCGGAGGCCTACCTCACCGCCGTGGAACGCCTCAGGTTGAACGACCCGTCCGTCACCATCGACACTGCGTCGCCTTGGAGGATTCCATCCCAGGTGCCACTGCCGCTATCGCTTCGGGTGTGGTCACAGTGGGAATTCCCCCATCAGGTTCCCCCTCCCGGAAGACCCCCGGATGATCACGTGGCCCACGTTGGTGGGCCGTACCGCAATCGATCTACAGCAGCTCGTGGCGGACCGATTCGCCGCAGCCAACCTGTTCGAAGGGGCCAACTAGGTGAGCAGCCCCCCCTCCACACAGCAACACCCGCAAACCAAAAAGAGGGACGGCATTCCCCCCCTCGGACGAATCGCCGGCATTCCCGTCTACCTTGCGTATTCGTGGTTTGTCATCGCGGCCTTTACGGTGTTCGTTTACGGGCCGGTGTTGATGGACTACATGCCCTATCTGAATAACTGGGCCTACCTTGTGGCGCTGTGCATTGCCCTGCTGCTCGCCATTTCCGTCCTGATCCATGAACTTGCACATGCGCTCAGCGCAAAGGCCTTCAAATGGCCAACCGAGAAGATCGTTCTGAATCTTTGGGGTGGACACACTCAATTCGAGAACTTCACGGCTTCCCCCCGGGGGAAGTCCGTCATCGTCGCCCTGGCTGGGCCTGTTTCCAACTTCGTCGTCGCCGCGGTCATGTGGGCAGTAATGTCCGCCGACTTGCTCAGCGGAGTGTCGGCGACCCTGGGTGACATCCTGATGAGGGCAAACCTCTTGATCGGCATCTTCAACATACTTCCCGGGATGCCACTGGATGGCGGGCGTTTGGTGGAGTCTGCTGTATGGAAAGCGACCGGTAGCCAGGACAAGGGCACCATTGCCGCAGGGTGGTCCGGGCGCATCATCGTTGTGGTGCTGGTCATTTGGTTTATTGGCTTGCCCTTGATCAGCGGCGCTTGGCCGGACCTCACCTTCATTGTGATCACCGTGTTGGTGTGCGGCTTCCTCTGGATGGGCGCCTCGAGCTCCATCCACCATGCAAAGCTCCGCAGTCGTCTGTACCTGGTAAGTGCCGCGGGGTTGGCTGAGCCCGCAGTGGGCGTGCCGAACTCGGCCTCAGTGGCAGACGTCCTGGACATTTCACCCGCCGGAAGTCCCGCCGTCGTGATTTGCGGTCCCGACGGTAAACCGCAGGGAGTTGTGGATTTCGGCGCAACGCTCGCTGTTCCAGCCGCAACTGCCACGACGACGCCTGTCACCGCGGTGGCGCATGCCCTGGCCGCCGGGGCGTACGTCCCCCGAATGGTCCAAGGGGCAGGAACTGATCCAGTACTTGGCGCGCCTGGAGGGCGGCGAATACGCTGTGGTTGATCACAACGGAATCGTCACCGGGCTGCTCCGCCAGCAGGCCGTAGTGACGGCCATAACAGGTAAGGAATCACGCAAGAGCGGGCGCGCCTGACTGCCTTGCCGGTAGAGTTACATGCCGGCGGTTATACAAGACAGACCCATTGAATTTTTGGCGCCCACCAGCCGGTTACACACCGCGGCCCAGCCGTACAGGAGCGAGGAACACCACATGAGCAGCGAAACCGCCGCCCCCCGCAGCAACCACAGGCACTGACGAGCCCGGTACCGGCTCAACAGTCCAGCCGACGGGCGCTGCACGACGCCGCGGGCCTTTCCGTGTGGGCGAGCGGGTCCAGCTCACGGACGAGCGTGGGCGCATGAACACCATCACCTTGGAAGCGGGCGGCGCCTTCCATACGCACCGCGGCTTCTTGAACCACGATGAAATCATCGGCAAAGTGGATGGCTCGGTGGTTAGCAACAACGTCGGCCAGCAGTATCAGACCTTGCGGCCGCTGCTCTCTGACTTCGTTCTGTCCATGCCCCGTGGTGCCGCTGTGGTTTATCCCAAAGATGCAGGCAGATCGTCACCATGGCCGATATCTTCCCGGGCGCGCGGGTTGTGGAAGCCGGCGTAGGCTCCGGCGCACTCTCCATCTCCCTGCTGCGCGCAGTCGGCGACGGCGGCTACCTCCACTCCTTCGAGCGTCGCGAAGAGTTCGCGGACATCGCCAGGGGGGGAAACGTCGAGACCATCTTCGGTGGACCGCACCCCCCGCGTGGCAGATCTCCCTGGGAGATTTCCAGGAAGAGGTAGTCAAGGCCGAGGCCCCCCCGGGGTCCGTGGACCGGGTGGTGCTGGACATGCTTGCGCCGTGGGAGTGCTTGGACGCGGTTGCTACTGTCCTGGCTCCAGGCGGTGTCTGGATCAACTACGTAGCAACAGTCACCCAGTTGTCCCGCACTGCCGAAGCCATCCGCGCTGACGGCCGCTTCACCGAGCCGGACGCTTGGGAATCGATGGTTCGTGGCTGGCACCTCGAGGGCCTTGCTGTCCGTCCAGACCACCGGATGGTCGCCCACACCGGATTCCTGCTGGTCACCCGCCGTCTTGCTGAGGGCGTCACGGGAATTTCCGTGAAGCGCCGCCCTTCCAAGACCGAATTCAGCGAAGAGGACCTCAACGCCTGGACCCCTGCAGCAGTGGGGGGGAGCGTTCCGTCTCGGACAAGAAGCTGCGCCGTGCAGCACGTGATGCCATCGCCGGGACCAACGTTCAGGATGATCCCTCAGTCACAAACTGACAAAGGTCACAATAGGTTCGCATTCCGGATGTCACCCAGCACCCTGAGCTTTTCGGGACTAAGGTCTTGTTAAGCGCAGGAAGGGGCTGATGAATCGTGGATACGTCAAACAACGACCTTGGACGGCCGACGCCGGAAGAAGCAAACGACGCAGCGGAGAATACGGCAAGCCGGGGGGGCTTGGCGTTGTTCAACCGCCGGAGACCTCGAGTGAGCTGACTGTTGCCGAACGGCAAATCAACATCCTCCGGGACAAGCTTCGCCACATCGACCGCCAGTTGGCAGCCGCGACCCAGAACAACGGCAAACTGGTCAGCATGCTGGAAACGGCGAAGGCTGAAATTCTTCGTTTGAAGGGCGCCTTGGAGCAGGAGGGCCAGCCTCCTTACAGCTTCGGTACCGTGGTGCAGATCAACCCACGGAAGCAGCCGTCAGCCGGCAGTTCAGGCAGGCAGCCACCGAAGAGTCCGTGGATATCTTCAACTCCGGCCGCAAGATGCGCGTGGGAGTCAGCCCGCTCGTCAACCTCAACCAGCTCGCTGTAGGACAGGAAGTCCTGCTGAACGAGGCACTCCTGGTAGTGGCCGGGCTCGGTTACGAACGTGCCGGCGAACTGGTCACCCTTAAGGAAATGCTGGGCAAGGACCGGGCACTGGTGGTGGGCCGCGCCGACGAAGAGCGTGTAGTCAGGCTGTCCGGGGGCACTCCAAAGTGTTCATTTGAAAGTGGGCGACGCGTTGTCGCTCGATTCAAGGACCGGCTACGCGCTGGAGAAGGTCCCGCGCGCCGAGGTGGAGAACCTCGTCCTCGAGGAAGTTCCGGACATCACCTACCAGGACATCGGTGGGCTTGGCCCGCAGATCGAGCAGATCCGCGACGCCGTGGAGCTGCCGTTCCTCCATCCGGACCTCTACCGTGAGCATGGCCTGAAGGCCCCCCCCAAGGGCATCTTGCTCTACGGCCCTCCGGGCTGCGGTAAAACCCTGATTGCCAAGCAGTAGCGAATTCCCTCGCTGCCCGGGCTGCGGAACGTGCGGGCAACACCGATCTCAAGAGCTACTTCCTGAACATCAAGGGTCCCGAGCTCCTTGACAAGTACGTGGGTGAGACCGAGCGCCACATCCGGCTGATCTTCTCGCGTGCCCGTGAAAAGGCTTCAGATGGCAGCCCCCCGTGGTGGTCTTCTTCGATGAAATGGACTCACTGTTCCGCACCCGCGGTACCGGGGGTATCGTCCGACGTCGAAACCACCATCGTGCCGCAGCTTCTCAGTGAGATCGACGGTGTGGAGCGCCTGGACAACGTGATCGTGATTGGAGCCTCAAACCGTGAGGACATGATCGATCCCGCAATCCTTCGTCCCGGTCGCCTTGACGTGAAGGTCAAGATTCAACGACCCGACGCCGAGGCCGCAGCCGACATCTTCGCAAAGTACATCACCACTGACCTGCCCTTCCACCCTCAGGATTTGGCTGAATATGGCGGCGACGTGCAGGCCACCGTCGACGCCATGGTCCAGCGCACCGTGGAGGCCATGTACTCCACGGAGAAGTCCAACGAGTACCTCGAGGTCACCTATGCCAACGGCGACACCGAAATGCTGTACTTCAAGGACTTCAACTCCGGTGCCGTGGTCCAGAATGTGGTGGATCGGGCCAAGAAGTACGCCATCAAGGATTTGCTGACCAGCCACCAAAAAGGTCTTCGGATCGATCACCTGCTTCGGGCCGTGGTGGATGAGTTCCGTGAGCATGAGGACATGCCCAACACCACAAACCCCGATGACTGGGCACGGATTTCGGGCAAGAAGGGCGAAAGGATCACCTACATCCGGACCATCGTTCAGGGCAAGGCAGGCCAGGAGCCTGGCAAGTCCATCGAAACCACCGCCAACACAGGTCAGTACCTGTGACAGCAAGGCCCGAAGGTTCACCCGGAGAGAAGCTTCCCGCAGGCGGCGCCATGCGCGTCATGGGCTCGGAAACTGAATATGGGATCCATGCACCGTCAGCGCCGGGAGCTAACGCGACCATGATGTCCGCCAGGATCATCCAGGCGTATGCAACTGTTACCCGGCAACGTGCGGCCGGCGGCGCGGAGACACGGTGGGACTATACGGACGAGGAACCGCTGCACGACGCCCGCGGTTGGACAGTGGATAGGTCAACGGCGGATCCCAGCCAGCTGACGGACCAGCCGCCAGTGCTCGACGCCGAAGCGGTCGCCTTGGCCTATGGCCGACAGGAGCTGGAACTGGACGGCGCTGACGAGTCCGGTTCCCTCCTGATGAACATGGTCCTCGGCAATGGTGCCCGCCTTTACGTCGATCATGCGCACCCTGAGTACTCCAGTCCGGAGGTCACCAACCACGGGATGCCGTGGCCTGGGACGCCGCCGGTGACCTGGTGGCGTTGGCTACCGTCAGGAAGGTCGCGTCCGATACAGGGCTTCCTCCGATCAACCTCTACAAGAACAACACCGACAACAAGTCTGTGTCCTATGGCTCGCATGAGAACTACCTCATGCCCCCCCGTTCGGTGCTTCGGGGGGGACATCATCCGTGGATTGACTCCCTTCTTCGTTTCGCGCCAAGTCATGTGCGGTGCGGGCCGGGTGGGGGATGGGACAGGACAGCTCAACGCCCGGCTACCAGATCAGCCAAAGGGCTGACTTCTTTGAGGCAGAGGTGGGACTGGAGACCACCATCCGGCGCCCCCATCATCAACACGAGGGACGAGCCACACGCCACAGCGGACAAGTACCGCCGCCTCCACGTAATCATTGGGGGGGACGCCAACCTCAGCCAGGCCTCAAATTTCCTGAAGTTCGGAACCACTGCCATGGTCCTGAGCCTCATTGAGGCGGGACAGGCTCCGAGGATCGAAGTTCATGAGCCTGTCCAGGCCCTCCAAGCCGTCAGCCACGACACCACCTTGGCTGTCACAGTAAGGCTCCTCGACGGGAGACGCGTGACAGCTCTCGATCTCCAGTGGATGTATTTCGAGGCCGCCGCCAAACTGGCCCAGGAGACAGGGGGTAGCGGATTCAGTCACTGGAGACGGCCATACGCATCAGGTTTTGTCCCATTGGGAGTCCACGTTGACAACTCTCGGTACAGATCCTGATGCTGCTGCCTCGTCGGTTGAGTGGGTGGCCAAAAAATCGCTGCTTGAAGGTTACCGAAACCGAGACGGACTGGCGTGGGACGATGCCCGCCTGGGCTTGGTGGATCTTCAATGGTCCGATATCCGGCCCGAGAAAGGCCTCTATTACAGGTTGCTCTCCAGGGACAGGATGAGGCGTATTGTCGACGACGGCGACATCACCCGGGCGGTCACCGAACCGCCGTCGGACACCCGGGCCTACTTCCGCGGCCGGTGCGTTTCCAGCTTCGGCAAGGACGTTGTCGGCGCCAGCTGGGACTCGGTGATCTTCGATGTTCCAGGGCTGGGAAAACTGCAACGGGTACCCACGCGTGAGCCTTTGAGGGGCACACAGGCTTTGACCGGTGCGCTCTTTGACCGCCACACGGATGCTGCTTCATTCCTGGCCGAATTGCTGGGTCAAAAGCCACCGCCGGCGAGGAGTTGACGGATGCCCGCCACAGGACTATTCGTGCCGGGTCAAAGCCGTCCGCAGCACCGGTCCGCGTGGCAATATTGCATTAGGAAGTCTCCGTCTTCAGGAGACTGACAGTAGGGAGAAAGAAAAATGGCAGCACAGGAGCAGCAACAACCGCAGTCACGGGACACCGAGACCGAAGTCGACGTACCGGAGGCACCACCGGCAGCACCCGAGGCACAGGCTTCGGAAGCGACGCAGGGTGTGGATGACCTCCTCGACGAAATCGACGGCGTTCTCGAGTCGAACGCTGAAGAGTTCGTGAGGGCGTTTGTCCAAAAGGGCGGCCAGTAGGCGGACCCACCAGAGGATGTACTGCCCGGCCGGCGTGAGGCCGCCGGGCATCGGAATGCAGAGTCGAAGGAGTGCAGCAATGCAGGACCCATCAACCGGCCCCCTGGCCACCCAGGCAACGTCTTCTTTCACGGAGCATCTTCAACGCTCGCGTCCCGAACTCCTTCCCTTCACTCAATCGTTACCCGCCGGTATGGTCCCGGCCTCGCCGCACGCCACCACGATCGTGGCCTTGACGTACGCCGGTGGTGTGCTGATGGCCGGGGATCGCCGCGCAACCATGGGCAATATCATCGCCAGCCGGCACATCGAGAAGGTATTTCCGGCGGACCAGTATTCAGTCCTCGGCATTGCCGGAACTGCCGGATTGGCCATCGACATCACACGGCTTTTCCAAGTGGAACTGGAGCACTACGAAAAGATCGAGGGAACGCCCCCCCTCAGCCTCGTCGGCAAGGCCAACCGATTGGGCGCCATGATCCGCGGAAACCTGCCCATGGCAATGCAGGGCATGGCAGTCGTTCCACTGTTTGCCGGCTTCGACCACGTCTCCGGCGTGGGCCGCTTGTTCTCCTACGACGTCACAGGCGGCCGCTACGAAGAACAGGAGCATCACTCCGTTGGTTCCGGTTCCGTATTCGCGCGGGGGGGCCCTGAAGAAACTGTGGAAACCTAACCTGTCAGAAGAGAACGCCGTGGCAGTGGCTGTTGAGGCCCTCTACGATGCCGCCGATGACGACTCCGCCACCGGCGGTCCTGACCCTGTCCGGCAACTGTGGCCGGTGGTGTACACCGTCGACCGTTCCGGCAACCGGCGCGTCCCTGAACGGGACCTGGCCGCGATAGCCGGCGCCATTGTCGAATCGCGGGCCGCAGCAGGAAGGGAGGCCTGACATGACACAGCAGTTCTATGTCTCTCCCGAACAGCTGATGAAGGACCGTGCGGACTTCGCACGGAAGGGCATCGCCCGCGGACGTTCTGTAGTGGTCATCAGCTGCGCCGACGGCATCGCGCTGATCGCCGAAAACCCTTCGCCCTCGTTGCACAAAATCGGTGAAATTTACGACAAAATTGCCTTTGCTGCGGTCGGCAAGTACAACGAATTTGAAAGCCTCAGGCAAGCCGGCGTCCGCTACGCCGATGTCCGTGGCTATTCCTATGATCGCGAGGACGTTACCGCGCGCGGCCTTGCCAGTGTTTATGCACAAAGCCTTGGAGCTGTGTTCACGGCCGAGCAGAAGCCGTTCGAAGTGGAGTTGGCGGTAGCCGAGGTTGGCGTTACCCAGGAACAGGACCACCTGTACCGGCTCACCTTCGATGGATCAATCGCCGATGAGAACGGCTTCGTTGTCATGGGCGGGCTTGCCGACCAAATTTCCGACGTCGTCAACGGGGGGGCTTGGGAGCCGGAGCTTAGTTTGGCGGGGGGGGCCATGCAATTGGCCCTGCGCGCCTTGGCCACGAACAAGGAAGTTGAAGAACTGCCCGCCACTGCCGTCGAAGCCGCCGTGCTCTACCGTGCTTCGGAAAGCAACCGCGGATCCCGCAGGGCGTTCCGGCGGTTGTTGCCGGATGACATGACCCGGTTGCTCACAGAGGAGAGCTGAGATGGATAAACGGATTTTTGGCATCGAAACGGAATTTGGAATCTCTTATTCCAGCCCGGATTCACGCCCGCTGGCTCCCGAGGAAGTTGCACGGTACCTGTTCCGCAAGGTGGTCAGTTGGGGGGAGGTCCTCCAACGTATTCCTCACCAACGGTTCCCGTCTTTACCTTGATGTGGGCTCGCACCCTGAGTACGCCACGGCCGAGTGCGACGACCTTGCCCAGCTCATCGCCCATGACCGGGCGGGCGAACTTATCCTGGACGACCTGGTGGATGAGGCCCAGGCCAGGCTCGCGGCAGAGGGTTTCAATGGCACGGTCTATCTCTTCAAGAACAACACTGATTCGGCCGGGAACTCCTACGGCAGCCACGAGAACTACCTCATACCGAGGCGCGGGGGGGAATTCTCCCGCCTGGCCGAGATCCTGATTCCCTTCCTGGTTACCCGGCAGTTGATCGCCGGGGGGGCCGGCAAGGTATTGAAGACCCCGCATGGCGCCACGTTCGCTTTCTCCCAGCGCGCTGACCATATCTGGGAAGGCGTGTCTTCGGCCACCACCCGGTCCAGGCCCATTATCAACACACGCGATGAGCCGCATGCGGACGCGGAGTTCTACCGCCGCCTCCACGTGATCGTGGGCGACTCCAACATGTCTGAGACGTCCGCGCTGCTCAAGGTAGGCACTGTGGACCTCATCCTCCGCATGATTGAGGCGGGCGTCATCATGCGGGACATGCGCATGGAGAACCCGATCCGCAGCATCCGCGAAATTTCCCACGACCTTACGGGTCGCGCACTGGTTCGGTTGGCCAATGGACGGCAACTCACTGCCTTGATATTCAGCGGGAGTACCTCAACAAGGTGACAGACTTCGTGGCCACCAACGGCGCGCACAACGCCCACGTACCGCTCATCCTGGACTTGTGGGAGCGGACCTTGAATGCCATCGAGAGCGGTGACACCAGCACCATCGACACCGAAGTGGATTGGGCTATCAAGAAAAAGCTCATGGACGGCTACATGCGCCGCCACGACCTCAGCCTGGATTCACCCCGTATTGCCCAATTGGACCTCACGTACCATGACATTTCGCGGCAACGCGGCATCTTTTTCCTCCTGCAGCGCGCGGCGCAGCACGCAGGCTGGTTACGGAAACCGACGTCAAGGATGCCGTGGACGCACCACCCCAGACGACTCGCGCAAAGCTCCGCGGAGACTTTGTGCGGAGGGCGCAGGAGCTTGGCCGCGATTACACAGTGGACTGGGTACACCTGAAACTCAACGATCGCGCCCACCAAACGATCCTGTGCAAGGATCCTTTCCGGAGCGTGGACGAACGAGTGGATGCACTCCTGGACTCAATGGGCTGACGCGCTCTTTAAGCTGGCTCCCAGCTTCACGGGCTATTCTGGATAGTGGTCTCTTCCCGAGATACACCTTGCTTGGATGCGCTACGCGCCTTTCCGAGTGTCCCTTTGCCCCCGACGAAAGTGTCTTTTTGTGCGCCGACTCCTAGCAATACTTCTTCCCGCCCTCCTGCTCATTACCGCCTGCGGTGGGGGGGAAAGCACTCCGGCCGCTGAGCCCACCAGCAAGTCTGTTGGGGGGGACGTCTCCAAGCTTGACTCCCTGAAGGTGACGGACAACGGCAATGACAAAGCGCCCGCCCTTGATTTCTCCAAGCCGCTGGCTGTGACGGGACCCACCGTCAAGGTCGTCAGCGAAGGTGACGGAGAGCCCGTCAAGATGGGTCAAATCGCCGAACTGGTGTTCGTCGCAGTGGATGGCACTGATGGCAAGACGCTGGAGGACGGTTACACCAAAGGACCCCAGCCGATCGAGCTCTCCGAGCAGATGAAAACCGGCAATGAGCTGATCTTCGACGCCATCATCGGCGCCAAAGTTGGCAGCCATGTAGCTATCGCCGCTCCGGGCAACACCTCTGCAACGGCACCTGCGTCCACACAACTGGTGGTATTCAAGATCGCCTCCGCCAAGGACGCCCCCCCGGCCTGTTGAGCAAGGAAGAGACTGAGCAGCTGGACAAAGACGGCAAGCTTCCCAAGGTGACCTTTGACGACAAGGGCGTACCCTCCGTGGACATCCCCCCCAAGACTGATGTGCCTGCCGGTCTTTCAGTCAAGGTCCTGTCCGAGGCACCGGCGAGGAGTTGACAAGCTCTGACACGATCGATGCCAACTACAGTGGCTGGCGCTGGGAAGACAGCACCAAGTTCGATTCCAGCTATGACCGCGGGGGAGGCCGCTACCTTTGGCCTGAACCAGGTCATCAAGGGCTGGACGCTTGGCCTCACAGGCCAAAAGGTGGGTTCCAAGGTTCTTCTGACGATTCCGACGGATCTCGCGTATGGTCCGAACGCCGCTGCCCAGGGCAAACCTGCCGGCCCGCTGGTCTTCGTCGTAGAGATCACCGGCAAAAAGTAGATCCCAACCAGGTTCTGGCTAAGCTGGTTCCTGAAAACTTCTCCGTCCCTTTAACTTAGGAGCAACCATGTCATTTGGTCAGCGTGACTTCGACCGCACCAAGCCCGAAATCGACTTCCCTGAAGGCGACGTCCCCCACGGACCTCGTTATCACGGACCTCATTGAGGGCACCGGCCCCCGAGGCCAAGGCCGGCGACACTGTGTCCACCCACTACGTCGGCGTCGCCTGGTCCACCGGCGAAGAATTCGACGCTTCCTGGGGCCGTGGCGCTCCGCTGGACTTCCGTGTGGGCGTCGGCCAGGTCATCCAGGGATGGGACCAGGGCCTTCTGGGCATGAAGGTGGGCGGCCGTCGTCGCCTGGAGATCCCGTCGGAGCTCGCCTACGGCTCACGTGGCGCTGGTGGAGCAATCAAGCCCAACGAGGCCTTGATCTTCGTGGTCGACCTCGTGGCTGTCCGCTAGGACTCTGGCGTTCGCAAGGCGCGTTACCCTCCGGTTTTGCCGGTCGGTGACGCGCCTTGCTGCTTTCCCGCTGGTTTTTAGTAACGTAGCAACCGTGTCCGCATCCCGCACTGAACGTCTCCTGAACCTTCTCCTGGCTTTGCTCAATACCAAAGTGGGCCTTCCACGTGCCGTGCTGCGCGAAAAGGTCTACCACGATTCAGCGGACAATGATGTCGCTTTTGGACGGATGTTCGAGCGCGACAAAGTGGATCTGAAGCAGTTTGGCTTCGAGATCGAGACCCTGATGGACCCGCGCAACTTCGGTGCGGACGACCCCCCCGCCTCGACACGCTACCGGATCGGCAAGGACTCCAACCGGCTTCCTGATGTGAGCCTGACGACTGCGGAGAGCACTGTGCTTCTGCTGGCGGCTCAGCTGTGGGAACGCGCTGCCCTGGGAACAGCGGCTGCCAACGCCGTTCGCAAGCTGCAGGCCGCAGGAGGCTTCACGGATGTTGACCTGCCTGCGGGCGTCCAACCCAGGATCAAACCTGCCGGACAAGCCTTCGACGACGTCGTTGCGGCCATGCACGGCAAGCATCCTGTCCGCTTCGGCTACCTCGCGGTCAGTACCGGCCGGGAAGAAGTCCGCGAAGTCGAGCCATGGGGGGTTAGGCAGCCGCTTTGGTCAGTGGTACCTCGCTGGCTGGGATCGGGGGAGAGGCGCCAAAAGGCTCTTCAGGCTCTCACGGATGACTACCGCAGTGAGCGTTGTAACCGCGAGCAGTTTCCAACCACCGGAGGCTTCAGCGCCCGGGCGGAGTTGGACGCACTCAATGAGCTGCCCGTCCAGCAAGCCATTCTGGACGTCGATAAGGACAGGCTGCTTGCCTTGCGCAAAAGGGCCGTGTCCGTCGAGGCAGCCCCCCCGGATGCCAGCAGTCGTGACCGCATCACCGTGGATTTCCGGGATCCTGAGCAGCTGGCCGAAGAGCTGGCCTCCTACGGCCCCCCCCATATCAAGGTGGCTGGACCCACAGAGCTGCGCACCGCCGTCGTACGCCGCCTCAAGGCTGCCGCTGACTTTGATGACTCTCCGCCAATACTCATTGAATTTCCCGAAGCGGGCCGTGCTCCGCGGGCGCGCAAACGCACCTCTGAAGACCAACTCGCCAGGATGCTGCAACTGGTTCCTTTCCTGGTTCACCACCAAGGCCTGCATATCCAGCAGGTGGCCGATCACTTTGGCATCAGCCGCAAGGCACTGATCGATGACCTGAAGATCCTGATCTGTTCGGGGGGGCTGCCCGAGGGATACCCTGACGACCTCCTCGACATCCAATGGGAAAACGATCACGTCTACATCTCCGAGCACCTCGATTTGAACCGTCCAGTGCGTTTCAGTGAAGACGAAGCGGCTGCGTTGCTGACCGGCCTGGCCATGCTGGGCGATCTGCCGGCACTGGCAGGAATGCTTGAGGATGAGTCGGGGGGGAGCGCCCTGGAATCCGTGACCATCAAGCTGACAGGCGCTGCCGGGCAGGCCGCACGTTTAGCCGGCTCAGTCTCCGGACAGTCGGTGGCGCCGGAACAGTCACAAGCTTTCGCCGCAATAACCCGCGCAATCCGTGAGGGGGGGAGCAACTGCGACTCAAGTACTTCTCACTGCAACGCGACGAAGTGACCGAGCGTGACGTGGACCCGCTGCGGCTCTACTCGCTCGACAATACGTGGTACTTCGAGGCGTACTGCCACAGCAAGGCCGGAATCAGGAACTTCCGTCTGGACCGGGTAGAAGCGTTGGAGGCCAACGGCCGCGCCGTGTCCATGCCGGCAACGGCCGGGCAGGATTTTCCGGCCCGGCTGTTCACGCCCAGCGACGATGACGTTCAAGTTGTCCTCCAGCTGACCCGTCAGGGAGCCGGATTGGCTGACGACTACTACGCCGAACGCACCGCTCAACTGCCCGACGGCGGTCTGGTCGCCGAAGTTCGGTTCGGCAACGCCGAGTGGCTTCCGATGTTCGTTTCGCAGCATGGAGGCAGCGTTCGGATCCTCGAACCCGGGCACCTTCAGCAGGAAAGCCGCGCGTGGGTCGACGCGGCCCTCGCGCAGTACTCACCTTCCACCACAAAGGCTGGCTAGACTACTCAGATGCCTTGGTGGTTCTGGATCCTGTTGTGGATCGCGCTTATAGCCCTGTCGTTGCTCTTTCACCTGACTTTGGGCTATCGCCTGTACAAGAAATTCATGTCAACTGTTCATGATTTAGGTGCCGCGGGTAAACGTTTCAGCAACCTTGCTCCTTCCCAGGAAACCTCCGACGTTGAAAGCGCCGAACCACGGCCCGCGCCGGGGGGGTCCGCAATTTTTGCCTCACCGGAACAGATGCGTCATGATTACCTGACGGCCAAAGCCTTCCGTCAGGAAGTTCGTCGTCAACGACGCGTCAAGCGCAAAGCCGAGCGGGGGTCAACCCCCAATCCCTGCACGACATTGAATTCAGATAGACGTAGGATGTATCCAAAAGGAAAGGACCTCCCCACATGAGGCTCGAAGGCTGGCATCTCATCATCATCATCGTCCTGGCTCTGGTGCTCTTTGCAGCGCCGAAGCTGCCGTCCATGGCGCGCAGCATTGGGCAGTCGATGCGCATTTTCAAGTCTGAGGTCCGCGAAATGAAGAAGGATGGTTCTTCCGAAGCCAAGGACTCCCAGGACGCTTCCGACGCCGTGGAAGGCAAAGTAGTGGCCACCCGGACGTCAAGGCCAAGAACAACGGCGAGACTGACGTACCGCCCTCCAACCGCGTCTAAAGAGAAGTGGTAGAGACGAAGGGGCGCAAGGCCAACCCCCCCGAAGCCGGATGGCGCTCCTGGATCACCTCAAGGAGCTGCGAAACCGGCTCTTCAAGGCTGCAATCGGCGTCATCCTGGGAACAGTGGTGGGCTTCATCGTCTACCAGCCTCTCCTGGAGGCGCTGATCAAGCCGATCAAGGACCTCAACGAAAAAGAGGGACGCGCTGCCACGCTGAACTTTGATGGCGTCGCCAGTTCGTTCGACCTCATGGTTCAAGTGTCGGTCTTTCTTGGCGTGATCCTGTCAAGCCCGGTCTGGATCTACCAGCTGTGGGCCTTCATCGTTCCGGGCCTCCACAAGAAGGAACGGCGCTTGGCATTGTCCTTCGTGGCAGCAGCCGTACCGCTCTTCATCGGCGGTGTCCTGCTTGCCTGGCTGGTGTTGCCCAACGCTGTTCGCGTCCTGACCGATTTCACTCCGGTGGGCGGCTCAAACTTCATCAGCGCAGAAATCTATCTGCCTTCGTCCTTCGGCTCCTCTTGGCCTTCGGAATCGCCTTCCTCGTCCCCCCCGTGGTGCTGGTGGGATTGAACCTGGCCGGACTCATAAAGGGCAAGCAGCTCATCAAGAGTTGGCGAATCACCATTTTCCTGGTGTGCCTGTTCGCTGCGATGGCCGCTCCCGGCGCTGACGCCATGAGCATGTTCTACCTCGCAGCGCCCATGCTGCTCCTGTTCTTCGCGGCGATCGGTGTCTGCGTCCTGAATGACCGCCGCCGTGAGCGCCGTGCCATCAAGCGGGCGGCTGAGACTGAAGCCACTGCAGACATCGCAACCCCGGCCACGGATCTGGAGAATCTCTAGACCTTGGGCCACTAGGCTTGATGCATGTCCTCCATTTCCGGGTCTTCATCTCCATCAGACCGTTACCAGGCGGCAGCCCAGCGTGCGGCTGAGTCGAAAACTTATCTGGGCGCTTCGCACGTTCCCTGGACTTTGAACTGGACGACTTCCAACGTGAGGCGTGCAGGTCCCTCCAGGAGGGTCGCGGCGTTCTCGTGGCGGCCCCCCCACCGGTGCCGGTAAGACGATCGTTGGCGAGTTCGCCATCTACCTGGCTTTGGAACGCGGACTCAAGGCTTTTTACACCACTCCCATCAAGGCCTTGAGCAACCAGAAATACTCTGAACTGGCGGCAAAATACGGGTCGGCCAACGTCGGCTTGCTGACGGGTGACACCACTATTAACGGCGAAGCTCCCGTAGTGGTCATGACCACCGAAGTTCTTAGGAACATGCTTTACGCCGACTCCGAAACCCTTGGCGATCTTGGGTTTGTGGTGATGGACGAGGTTCATTACCTGGCCGACCGCTTCCGTGGTGCCGTGTGGGAAGAAGTCATCATCCACTTGCCCAGCGAAGTGCAGGTTGCCTCGCTGAGTGCCACGGTTTCCAACGCGGAAGAGTTCGGCGCCTGGCTGGATACCGTGAGGGGGCGATACCGACGTCATTGTCTCCGAACACCGTCCCGTACCGCTTTGGCAGCACGTCATGGTGGGCCGTGAAATAGTGGATCTCTTTGCCGGCGACACAACGTTCGACGAAATTGCGCCCCCCCAAGCCCCCCCGGGAATGCAGGAAACCGAAGCACCGGACCTTTCCGAGGCCCATGAGGTGGTGGCCGAGCCTGTCACATCTGACCACCGGCGCGCCTCAGCCAAGCGCTCGTCTGCAGACACAGTCCGCCAAGCAGTCACCGGCCCCCGAGTTCGAGGTCAATCCGGACCTTTTGGCCATGGCCCGCTCCGAGAGCCGGATGAACATGAACGGCCGGTTCGGCCACGGTGGCCGGAGTCGGCGTCGTCAGGACCGTTATCGCGATGAGCGGCAACAATCCGAGCAGCGCAGTCCCGTGCGGAAAGCCAGCCGTCCTCAAGTCATTGAGAGCCTCAGGCGTCAGGATCTCCTGCCGGCCATCACCTTCATCTTCTCCAGGGCCGGCTGTGACGCTGCCGTCGCTCAGTGCGCAGCATCGGGACTTTGGCTGACCACCGAACGCGAACAGCAGATCATTGCCCAGCGGGTGGACGAGGCGAGCCACGAAATTCCCGCGGACGACCTCGACGTCCTCGGATTCTGGGGTTGGCGCGACGGTCTCATCAGGGCTTTGCTGCCCACCACGCAGGCATGCTTCCCACGTTCAAGGAAGTGGTGGAAAAGCTCTTTGCCGACGGCCTTGTCAAGGCAGTCTTCGCCACCGAAACGCTGGCTCTGGGCGTCAATATGCCCGCACGCTGCGTCGTGCTTGAAAAACTGGAAAAGTTCAACGGCGAAGCGCACGTCAACATTACGGCGGGGGGGAGTACACCCAACTCACTGGTCGCGCCGGACGTCGTGGCATCGACGTCGAAGGCCATGCCGTTGTGCTGTGGCAGCCGGGAACTGATCCGGCTGCCGTAGCCGGCCTTGCCTCCCGACGCACCTACCCCCCTGAACTCCAGTTTCAGGCCTACGTACAACATGAGCATCAATCTGATTGCCCAGTTCGGACGCGTCCGGGCCCGCGAAATCCTGGAATCCTCGTTTGCTCAATTCCAAGCTGACCGCTCCGTAGTAGGCCTTGCCCGGCAGGTGCGGGGGGGCGCGAAGAATCGCTGGCGGGCTATGCCAGGTCCATGCAGTGCCACCTGGGTGACTTCACCGAGTACTCAAAGCTCCGGCGCGAACTCAGCGACGCCGAGAATTTCGCCGCCCGCGACCATCAGCGGCCCGTAAATCCCATGTAGCGGATTCCCTCGCGCGCCTGATCCCCGGTGACGTCATCAGCATCTACAGCGGCCGGCTGGCAGGACATGCCGTTGTGCTGGAGGTGGACCGCAACGCCAGGGAACCAAGGCCCTCCGTTCTTACCTCTGATAACCAGCTGCGGCGCATCGGTGTCCACGACCTCGACGGTCCGGTATCGCCGGTGACGCGTATCCGGATTCCCAAGTCCTTCAATGCCAAGGTCCCCCCCAAATCCCGCCGGGACCTCGCGTCGTCGATGCGGCATGCCATCAGTGAGGACGCACCCCACAGCCGTCGCAACAGCAGGCACGAAGATTTTGGCCTCGGGGGCGCGCCTGCCGGATCAGGAGAAGAAGATCGCGGACCTTCGGCGGGCCCTGCGGGCTCATCCGTGCCATGGCTGCAGCGAACGCGAAGACCATGCACGGTGGTCGGAGCGTTGGTGGAAGTTGCGGAGGGAGACCGATGGGTTGGTCAGGCAGATCCAAGGCAGGACGAATACCATCGCCAAGACTTTCGACCGCGTCTGCGATGTCCTGTCCGTCTATGGTTACCTGGAAAGCAACGACGCCGGACACGTCACCATCAGCCTCGACGGGCAGCGGCTTCGGCGGATCTACGGTGAGAAGGACCTGCTCATATCCCAGACTGTGCGGCGCGGTGCCATCAACGACCTCGACGCCGCCGAACTGGCCTCGCTTGCCAGCACCTTGGTTTACCAAGCCAAACGGGAAGACCGTGGCCTCCGGCCCAGGATGCCCAGCGTTGCCCTGGAATCAGCCATAGACATCGTCATCCGCGAATGGTCCCAGCTGGAGGATACCGAGGAACGCAACAGGCTGCCATTGACCGGCGAACCGGAACTCGGCCTGATG
The DNA here is from genome assembly GCA_001313365.1 of Paenarthrobacter nitroguajacolicus JCM 14115. Next base: position 116,281 of record BBFS01000001.1, on the reverse strand, counting down.
TGGCCCATGTACAAATGGGCCAAGGGACGCCATCTTCAGGACGTGCTCAGCGGAACCGACCTCGCCGCCGGCGACTTTGTGCGCTGGGCCAAGCAAGTGGTGGACCTCCTCGACCAGCTGGCCAAGATCCCTCAACTCGACCACGCTTGGCCCGCATTTGCCGCGAGTCCATCGACTTGGTGCGACGCGGCGTCGTTGCCTACTCAACAGTGGCTTAGCGCCCCTACTCTCATTGAATGTTTTCAACGCTCGAGGAGCACAACGCATGAATCAGCCAGGCGTGCCAGCCGGCCAGGACCGCACCGCGAAGGACCGCAAGGTCACGATGTACCGCAACGGTTCGATCTATACCGCCGCAGATCCTTTTGCCACCGCGCTGGTGGTGGACGGGGATACCGTTGCCTGGGTCGGCTCCGAACAGGCTGCCACTTCCATAGTTGACTCATCCATGGAGGTCATTGACCTCCGCGGAGCCCTCCTGGCGCCGGGATTCGTGGACTCCCATGCACATCTGACGGAGTCAGGCCTTGCCCTGTCCGGACTGCAGCTCACCGGCGTACGTTCGGCCAAGGAACTACTCGACGCCGTTGCCTCCGCCAGCGGCTCGGGCACAGTCCTGGGCCACGGTTGGGATGAAACGACGTGGCACGACTCCACGCTCCCTACCTTGGAGGAAATTGACAGGGCGTCTGCCGGGCGGGCTGTCTACCTGTCACGCATCGACGTCCACTCCGCCCTGGTTTCGTCGTCGTTGGCCGCAACCGCAGGGCTGGATGGCCTCGATGGTTTCTCCGGCACCGCCCGCGTTGTTCGTGCGGCACATACGGCCGCCCGGCTGACTGCACGGAAGTTCCCGGAACACGAACGGCGCGGATATCAGGAGTCAGCCCTGCAGGAGGCCGCTTCGCACGGATATGTCGCCTTGGCCGAGATGTCCGCACCGCATATTTGCGGGGGCCGAGGACCTCAGGATGGCCATGTCCTGGAACGAACACGGGAACAGGCCGGAGGTGCTTGCCTATTGGGGCGAGTTGCTACCTCGGAGGAGCACGCCCAAGCTATTCTTGACGGTTTAGGCGCGAGGGTCCTGGGCCTTGCCGGCGACCTCAATATTGATGGTTCAATCGGCTCCCGCACAGCGGCCCTCGTGGATGACTATTCCGATGCACCGGGCCAACGCGGCAGTTTGTACCTGTCAGTGGCCGATGCCACCAAACACCTTGTGGCCACGTCCCTCCTTGGAGTTCAGGCTGGGTTTCATGTCATAGGTGACGCCGGGCTGGGGGGCAGTGCTGGAAGCATTGGACGCAGCGGCTGACGAGGTGGGCGAACAGCGCCTCCGGGCAGCCGGCCATCGGCTGGAACACGTGGAGATGGCTGACCAGTCCGCCATCGACCGGCTGGCCAAGTACTCAGTGTCGGTCAGCGTGCAGCCCGGTTTCGATGCTGCGTGGGGTCAACCAGGCGGGCTCTACGAACAGCGCCTGGGTGGCCGCAGCCAAACGATGAACCCCTTTGCTTCCTTCTACGCAAGCGGCGTCCCTATCGCTTTCGGCAGTGACAGCCTGTCACCCCCCCTCTCCGCCCGTGGTCGAGCGTACGAGCCTGCCTGGAGCACAGCAACCCGGAGCAAAGGATCTCGGCTCGTGCCGCATTCTTAGGCCATACACGGGCGGGGGTGGCGGGCTACCAAACACCGGAACCCGCTGATGGGCCAATTGGTCCCGGGCGCGCCGGCCAGTTTCGCTGTGTGGGAAGTGGACGAACTGATGGTCCAGGTGGCTGATAGCCGCGTTCAGTCCTGGAGCACTGATCCGCGGGCACGGACGCCCCCCCTTTTGCCGGCCCTGGACACCGGCAGCGACCCCCCCGTTGCCTTCAGACAGTGCGCGAGGGTCGGGAGTTGTTCGCCCACGAGTCGCTGAGGGTGTGAGGCAGTATTTTGCCGCTGCCGTGCGGCGCCTGAACCGGGGCAATGAACGAAGCCAGGTCTGCCCATCAATGTTCTGCCAGTACCCGGACCATGTGTCCGGGACCACAACCGCCAAATGAATCCTTGCCGTCGTCCTATAATGGAGAGTTGCGCCAGAACGCCAGCCGCCAGGCTGCTCCGGCACACTGACCGCTCCATCAAGGAAAGGCCTCTTCTTGCGTGTCCTGACGATCATTCCCACCTACAACGAGCTGGAATCGCTCCCCCCCGTGACATTGGGACGGCTGCGCGCAGCAGTACCCGACTCCGATGTCCTGGTGGTCGACGACAACAGCCCTGACGGCACGGGAAAGCTTGCCGACGGCTTCGCGGCAGAGGACAGCCAGGTGCATGTCCTGCATCGCAAGGGCAAGGAAGGCCTTGGGGCCGCCTACATCGCCGGCTTCAAGTGGGGGACTGGCTGCAGGCTATGACGTCCTGGTTGAAATGGACGCCGACGGTTCGCATAAGCCGGAGCAACTGCCGCTTCTGCTCGACGCCGTCAAGGAGGGTGCAGACCTCGCATGGGCTCCCGGTGGGTTCCCGGTGGCAGCGTGGTTAACTGGCCGCTCTACCGCCAGGCAATCTCCCGCATCGGCAGCACCTACGCCCGCATCATGCTCGGCGTCAAGATCAAGGACGTCACAGGAGGCTACCGGGCATTCCGCCGCAGCACGCTGGAGGCGCTCAACTTGGACGAAGTGGAGTCGGTTGGCTACGGCTTCCAGGTTGACCTCGCGTGGCGCGTGGCCAAGCTTGGCCTGCGCATCGAGGAGCGTCCCATCACTTTCGTCGAGCGTGAGCTCGGGGCATCGAAGATGAGCGGCAACATCGTCGTGGAAGCCATGATCAACGTCACCAAATGGGGGACTGGCAGCACGTTGGGAAAAACTCACGCGCAAGTCGCCCGCAGTGGCAAAGTAGCTCGTACCTTTCCAAGCACAAAGGCCGGGTCCGTTCCCAAGAGGAACCGGACCCGGCCTTTGTCTTTAAAACAGCAACCGATGTTATGCGGAGCGGCGCTCTCCACGGCGCTCACGCAGGATGTTCAGACGGTCCTCGAGGATCTGCTCAAGCTCGGGAAGGCTGCGGCGTTCCAGGAGCATGTCCCAGTGGGTGCGGACGGCTTTCTCGTTGGCGTCCACAGGTCGCTCGCCATCAACCAGCAGCGCTTCCTTGCCGGTCTTGGAAACCCATACGGGGGGGAATTTCGGCTTCGGAGGAGAAGGTCACGAAGACCTGCTCGCCATCCTCGCAACGGTACTCGACCCGCTGGCGCGGTGCCGGTTCAACGCCGGATTCTGTTTCCATGCTTTGGGCGCCAAGACGCATACCCCCCCGCAGGCTGCGATCGCTCATGATTACTCCCTCTGTCTGTTCGCGGAGCAGGAACTCCGCGCTAGCCGTAAGCCGTTTTCACGATCCTTACGGACTACTTCTGCACACCTTGCATCACTAATTGCAACGCCTGGCCAAGCTTTAATGTTCCATCCACGCTGAACCAGCCGGACAAATATCCCATTATACGCGGATCATCGCCCACTACTCAAAAGGAAGCAACAGACAACGAGCGGTCAGCCTGAATGGCTGACCGCTCGTTGACCCTGCGACAGTGGATTATTCAGCTGGCCGATGCTGCGGGACTGCTGCTGCCGGGTCTGAAGTCCCGGACTGTTCATTGTTTCCAAAGAGACCAACGGGGGGAGTCACCGTTGTTGCCTCCAAGGCGCCGCCGATACCCTTGAGCGCCTCACCGACTTCACTCGGGATGATCCAGAGCTTGTTCGAGCTTCCCTCGGCGATCTTGGGGGGGAGTGTCTGCAAGTACTGGTACGCAAGGAGCTTCTGGTCCGGGTTGCCCTTGTGAATGGCGTCGAAGACCTTCTGGATGGCTTGGGCTTCACCGTCTGCCCTGAGGATGGCCGCCTTCGCGTCACCTTCAGCCGCGAGGATGGCTGCCTGCCGTTGCCCTTCGGCGGTGAGAATCTGCGACTGCTTGGTGCCTTCAGCCGTCAGGATCGCAGCACGGCGGTCCCGCTCCGCGCGCATCTGCTTCTCCATCGAGTCCTGAATGGAGTGGGGGGGCGGATCAATCGCCTTCAGCTCGACTCGGGACACGCGGATTCCCCAGCGGCCCGTAGCTTCGTCCAAGACACCACGCAGCTGGCCATTGATCTGGTCGCGGGAGGTCAAGGCTTCTTCGAGGTTGAGCCCGCCCACCACGTTACGAAGCGTGGTGGTGGTCAACTGCTCCACGGCCTGGATGTAGTTGGCGATCTCGTAGGTTGCCGCCCGGGGGGGATCAGTGACTTGGAAGTAGACAACGGTGTCGATCGAGACCACCAGGTTGTCCTCGGTAATGACCGGCTGAGGCGGGAACGACACCACCTGTTCACGCAGGTCAAGCAACGGCAGCAGCCGGTCGACGAACGGGATCAGGATGGTTAGTCCCGGGTTGAGCGTCCGCTGATACTTGCCGAGGCGTTCAACGACGCCGGCACGTGCCTGCGGGATGATCCTTACCGAACGGACCAACACGATGATGACAAAAATGACGAGAACAATCAGCACAATTGCCGCTGCTGTTCCTCCTAAGCCGTCCATACATCTCCTTCATTCCCCCAATTGCGTGGTTTGATGCGACTGGACCCGGGCAGGCTGCCCGGATCGGCAACCGCTGAAATTCAAAGGCGCGCCTAGCGCGGGCTGTTCTCGGCAGGCGAGGCTACTACCGCCGTCGCGCCGTCGATCCTGGTGACCTGGACCGTCGAACCGGCGTCGAGAACACCGGCCGTGCTGCGGGCGCTCCACACGTCTCCGCCGATCTTCACCAGTCCGCTGGTTCCGCTCACGGCTTCAATGACCAGAGCGGACTGACCGATGAGCCGGTCGATATTGCTGCGCTGTTCCGCCGGACCCTTGTGAAGGTGCTTCATTGCTACGGGCCGGACAAAGACAATCATCAGGAGGGAGACCACTGAGAAGATCACGATTTGGAGCCAGAAGTCGGCCCCCCCGCGAAGTCTGCGATCAGCCCGGCAAGGGCACCGCCGCCCAGCATGATGAAGAAGAGGTCGAGGGTAAGCATCTCCACCACTGCGAACGCGAGGAAGACCGTGAGCCAGAGGGCCCACCAATTCTCGCCGAGCCATTCAAACATCATTTCCCCCCCTTGGTCCCGGATCCCGCGAGCGGGATCACAGTCACTGTTCCTCCATCCTAGCCCGACGTTCCGTCCCACGTCAGGAGACGACGAATTCGCTGATCCGGAACTTCGCTGTGGTTGCCACGGAACCTTCCAAGGTTGCCAATTCGGCCAACTCCCCCCCACGATTCAGATGGTGCCCGGCCGGACCCATATAGCCAGGTCAGCTACCTCCTGGCCACTCAGCAGCAAGGGAAGGTCCAGGCTTTGGCTGGTGCCAGAGTCAAAATAGCCCTTCATGGATTCTGCCAGCCGCTCATCCTTGCCCTCTTCAATGCCAAGCATCCCTGTCCGGGCTGCGATCTCAGCGAGGTGGCCTGGCCTGGGTGTCACAACAATCAACGAGCCCCCGGGGGGGCGCAGCACACGGGCAAACTCGGCGGGGGGGTTTCGCGGGGGGGCAAAGACCACCGTGACCACGTGCGCACTGTTATCCGCCATGGGCAGCGGACGCCAAACGTCCCAAACAAGGTTGGCGGCCTGCGGATTGAGCCGGGCGGCGCGCCTCAGTGCGAACTTGGAAATGTCCACACCGATTCCCGTCGCCCCTGACATCTGAAGGACCGCGGCCAGGTAGTGCCCGGTCCCGGTACCGGCGTCCAGAACCAGCGCGTCGGGACGTTGAAGTGGTCCGGCGGCGGCCTGGGCAAGGGCTCGGGCAAGTCCGGAGTAGTGTCCGGCCTCCAGGAACCTGTGACGGGCTGCCACCATGTCCGCAGAATCGGCTTCGAAGACCGTGCCTTTGCCTGTCAGCAGGTTGAAGTAGCCCTGTTTAGCGGCGTCGAACAGGTGTCCGGCCTCACAAGCGAGAGTCCGCTGCCGGCCCTCCCTGAGCTGGAACGTCCCTTGGCAAACAGGACAGCGGAGGGCAGCAACAGCGTGGGACAACATGGCTTCAATCCTACGGCGGACGGAGTGTCTGGTGCCGGGCGTGGAACCGCCGGGCTAGGCTCACCAACGTGAAACCCGAGCAATTGCATCTGCTGAACACCGTGTCCGCCCCGGCAATCCACCCCCGACGGCAGCAAGGCGGTGGTTTCCGTCGTGAGGCCGGACTTTGACGCTGACAGCTATGTCGGCCAGCTGTGGAGCATTCCTTTGGACACCACCAAGTATCCGCGACGCATCACGCGCGGCTTCCGGGACAGTTCCCCCCCGGCTTTCTCTCCCGACGGCCTGGTATTGGCGTTCCTCAGGAGCGACCCGGATGGCAAGCCGCAACTATTCGTCGTGGAGGCCGCGGGCGGCGAGCCACAACGGATCACGGACCAGCAGGCCGGCGTGGGTGGGTTCGTGTGGGCGCCGGATTCCCACCGCATCGCGTTCGAGGCCCGCGTGCCCGAGCAAGGCCGTTACGGAACGGTGGATGGAGTCCCATCCGGCGGTGAAGATGCCCGCCTGATCACCACCAACCAATACAGGATGAATGGCCTCGGATATACGGCAGACCAGCGTCAGCAGCTGTTTGTGGTTGAAGTCCCGGAGCTGGGCGGCGAACCGGTGGTTGTTCCGCGCGGGAGGGCCGCCCATGAACAGCCGACTCGGACGGTTACGGGGGGGTTCCTGCTGCACAGCAGGTCACGTTCGGCGACTCGGACCACGAGTCGCCGTGCTTTTCAGCTGACGGCTCCCACCTGTACTTCGTTGCCGCCCTCCATGAAGGGCACGACGACGACCTGGTCACCTCCGTCTACCGGATCGGCGCCGGCGGCGGCCAGCCGACCGTCGTCGAACCTTCAAACAAGACGTTGCAGACTGTCACTGCTGTCCGTGCCTCCACGGACGGCCGTTGGCTGTTTTACGTGGCCCAGAACTTAGGACACACCGGCAAGGACTTTGTGGCTCGGAATTCTGTTCTGTACGTCATGCCTGTCGCAGGGGGGGAAGAGGCTGCGGCGCTGACCGACGAGGAACATTTGGACGTGTCCGGTCCGCTGGAACCCAGCGGACCAGCCAGCGTGCTGGTGCTGAACACAGCGTTGGGAAGTGTCGAACTGCTGGACGTCACGGCGGAAGGTGGGATCACACCCCCCCTGGTCCACGGTGCCCGGGTAGTTGTCGGGGGGGCGACGGTGGCTGCCAACGGGGGGGAAATTGCCGTAAGTTTCTCCGATTCCTCAACCGTGGGAGATGTCGCGTCACTTGAACGGGGGGGAGAGATCCGCCTCCTCACAGACTTCTCCGCCGTCCTGCGCAACAACTCCCGTGTAACGGAACCTCTGGACTTCGACGCCGAATCCACCGACGGACACCCCCCCTTCATGGTTGGGTCGTCTTGCCTGATGGCCCAGGCCCACACCCGGTCCTGCTCACCATCCATGGCGGCCCCCCTTCTCCCAGTACACAGGCGCATTCTTCGATGAAGCGCAGGTTTACGCCGCTGCAGGGTACGCAGTTGTCATGTGCAATCCACGAGGGTCCGCCGGCTACGGCCAGGCCCATGGGCGCGCCATCAAGGAACGTATGGGGACGCTGGATATGCAGGACGTGCTTGCGTTCCTCGACTCAGCGTTGGCCTCCTTTGACGCCTTGGATAAAGACCGGGTGGGGGATCATGGGGGGGGTTCCTATGGTGGCTACCTGACCGCCTGGACCATCGCCCCACGATCACAGGTTCAAGGGTGCGATTGTGGAGCGCGGCTTCCTGGACCCTGTCAGCTTTTCGGGTTCCGCTGACATCGGTTGGTTCTTCGGGGGGGCCGAATACACCGGAGGGACACCGGAACAGATGACGGCCCAAAGTCCCATGGCCGTAGTTTCGCGTGTCGATACACCTACCTTGGTGATTCACAGCGAGAACGATCTACGGTGCCCCATCGAACAGGGTCAGCGGTACTACGCACATTTGAAGGCCCAGGGCGTGGACACTTCCCTGCTGATCTTTCCTGGGGGGGAAGACCACGAGTTATCACGGTCCGGGACGCCACATCACCGGAGGCAGCGCTTTGACCACATTCTCCGTTGGTGGGCGCAGTACCTTCCAACGGATGCCAACCAACCGGAGGACCAGCCGTAGCCGTACTGGCCGGATTCTAGGTCAGCGAAGGAATCCCAGAGCGGCGGGCCTCGTCAATCTCCGGCGCGAACCACCGGGCCGAGTGTTCAGTATTGCTGGAAAGGGAGCGCAGTTCGGCCCGGTCCAGATACAGGATGCCGTGGAGATGGTCCGTTTCGTGTTGCACAATGCGGGCCTGCCACCCCCCGAGAACCACTCTTCCACGGGTTCGCCCGCGGGACTTGTGTAGCGCAACTCGACGTTCCGGTGTCGTGTCACAACAGCCTGATACCCGCTGACGGAGAGGCACCCTTCATAAAACGAGGCCGTCTCAGTACCGAGTGGACGGTACTCCGGTTGATGACCGCGAAAAGTTCCAGCTGTTCCCTGTGACGCACTGCCGCAGACTCCGGGTCCACCTCATATTTGTCTTCAAGGACGGCCAGCTGCAGGGGGGGGATGCCCAGCTGTGGGGGGGCGGCCAGTCCAACGCCCGGGGGGGCGTCATGCATGACGTCCCTCATTCGTTCGATGAAAGCGGCCAACTCGGCATCATCAATCTGGCCGTCATACGGGGCCGCCAACTGCCGCAGTACGGGGTGCCCGGCCTGCACAATGGTCGGGAGCCCGTCTGCATCAAGCAACCGTCGGACAGCGTCACGTATCCGGGTGGGGTTGTAGTCCGTGGCGGGGCTCGTGGCCTCAGGATGAGGTTGGTGCGTCATACAGTGAGCCTAACGCGATCAGGGCATTCGCGAGTGTGGGCTAGGCTCGACGAATGATCGATTCCACCCCTTTGGATTGTGTACTCGGGTTTGTTCGAACGGTTGAAGCCGGTGGCGGGGCTGCTGAACTGCGGCCTTTCCTGGCCGACGATTTCAAGCTCACGGAGTGGCCGCACGCCCTGTCCAAAACGGGTTCCACCGGAACTTGGCAGAAACGTTGGCTGGCGCCGACCATAGCAAGGACATCGTCTCCGATCAGCGTTTTGAGGTGGTCCGCACAACAAGCCAGGACAAGCGGGTGGTGCTGGAGATGAACTGGTCAGCCACACTGCTTCTTGACCTGCCGCACTGGGACCGCGGCGATACCATCCGGGCAAGGAGCACTGCGGTCTTCGAGTTGCGGGATGGCCTGATCATCAGCCAGGACACGTACGACTGCTACTACACGACGCCGGAATAGCCCGCGCCCCCCGGAAATACCTAACGCATGGTGAAGCGACGCTCCACCAGTTCTGAAATTGCCGGTACAGCCAGCGCTTGCGAAGAGCATGTTCCTTGCTGACATGGCGGGAGGCGGCAGCGGTCTGCCCAGTGCCATGTTGAGCCCTGCCTGACGTGAAGCGCGAAGCGCCGCTTTCCTGCGTAGCTTCTCGAAATTCACCACATCGCGTCCTACGTTGGCGCCCCGCAGGATGCATCCATGATGGGGGGGCCAGAGCTGCAGCATCCAACCAGCCAAGGTTCATTCCCTGCCCTCCGATGGGCTGATTTCGTGCGCCGCATCCCCCAAGAAACACCACCCTGCCGTGAACCATGCGCTGAGTCAGCCGCGACCGTACTTCAAAAGCACTCAGCATCGAGTTGCCGGCTATGTCCAGCACCTCACCGGTCCTGGCTGTGATCAGCCCGGCGAGCCCCACCGGCGTCGGATTCCTGTGCGGTGCGCCCAGCCTGACAACCCATCTGCGGACACCTCCTGGCAGGGGGGGAAAAGACTCCACGATTCCTTCGGGTTCCAGGTACAAGACGGCGTCGGAGCCATGCCCGGTGTCATCCGGGAAGTCGCCCATGATGTAGCAGTCCGGATAGCTGCGGGCGGGCACACCCGGCAGGTAGCGTCGACGGATGGTTGAATGCGCTCCATCGGCGGCTATCACCAAACGGGCTCCCACCTCCAAGCTGCCGGAAGGCGAATCTGCGCGGACTCGCAAGGTACTCCCGGTGGCGTCAATCTCCTGGACGTCGGCACCCCCGGACGACCGCATCGGCATCCAGTTCCTTTACCGCCAACTCCAGGACTTCCTCGGTGATCATTTGCGGAACGGCAAGGATGAAGGGAAAGGCAGCGTCGCCGTCGAACGCTAGCTCGGCCACCCGCCGTCGCCGGCTGTACGCCACACCCCCCGCCTAATGTGGATCCCGGCAGTTACCAAAGGGTCGGCGACTCCCGCGCGTGCCAGCTCCGCCAATGCCGGAGGGTGGATTCCGATGGCCCTCGAACTGTTACTCCTGTTGCTCCGGCGCTCCAGTATGCGGACCTGGTGCCCCCCCGCTGGAGCAACAGAACCCCCCCCATGAACAGGCCTACTGGCCCCGCACCGACAATCACGACGTCAGGCACGGTCCTCCAATGGGTGCCCGGCATCAGCTTGGGGGGGAAATTCACGAACCGGACCTTCATGAAAGAGGAGATGGTGCCACGGCCCGTTTCGTTCCACTGACCATGAGGATGGAACAACGGCTTTCAGTTCCGCCGCGGTGTAACTGCGCCTGATGGACGTCAAACCATCCCCGCAAATATAGGAGCCGACGCCCAACGGCCAAAAGCCCGCCAGGAACAACAGGTACGCGATGTTGCTGCGAGTGAGGTCGTTATGGAGGCAAAGCCCCCCGGCTTAGCAACTCCGAATCGTGGAGGACCGCCGCAAGCTGCCCCGGATCCAGGTGGTGAAGGATGTGGTTGGAGATGACGACGTCGAATTTCCGCCCTTCAGCGACCAGCTGGGAGCTGTGTGCCTTACGGTAGCTGACACCTTCCACGCGAGGCGCTTTGGAGGCGAAGGCAAAGGCTCTCTCATCCGGGTCAATCGCTGTGACTGTGAGCCTGAAGCATCCCGCCGGGCCCACCGCGCAAGGCTCCGGGCCACATCACCGCTCCCACCTCCGATGTCCAGCACGGACGCCGAACCGTTGGCTACCAACAGCGGACGGAGTCGTCGACGATACGTCCCGTGCCACCCCCCCGATAACAACCTGTTCACCACAGGAAAACGAGCGTAAGTCCTGTTAAGGCGCTTGGGATCGCAATCAGCTTTGTCCATCTCCTCGACGGCATGCAGGTCCCTCTCCTGAAGGGATCCCCCCCAAGGCCTCACAGGGCAGGGGGAGACCAGCGTAAAAAGTCCCGTCTCCACCGTCAGGCCGGGGCCGAACGCCATTGAACAGATACGCTCCTCACGTTCACTGACCGGCTGCTCCAGCATGTACTTCAGGACGAACAACACAGTAGCGCTGCTCATATTCCCGTATTCCCTCAGTGTTTCCCGCGCCGGAACCAACTGCTGCTGGGTGAGTTCCAACTTCGACTCAACCTTGTCCAGGATGCTGCGGCCGCCGGGATGGATGGCCCAGTGGGTAATGTCGCGGTAGGGGGGGAGGCCCGCCACTGAAGGATCCTTGGCGAGCAACGGCGCCAGGCACCGGTGATGTGTTCCTCGATAATGTGGGGGGGACGTACGAGCCCAGGACCATTTCAAATCCTTCGTCGCCGATGTTCCAGGCCATCGCTTCCTCGCCCACAGGCGTCAGGACCGTCTCAAAGTGGTCCAGCCGGATGGCCGGCTCGGGTCCCTGCAGTTCCCGCGCAGTTACGACGGCGGCCGCCGCACCATCGCCGAATATCGCGGACCCCCCCATGATCGTGTCCGGGTCGTTTGAGGTCCGCACGTGCAACGAGCAGAGTTCAACACAAATCACCAGCACAACCGCGGTGGGGGTCGGCAAGGCAAAACTGTTTGGCTGCCTTGAGCGCGGGGGAAAGCTGCATAGCAGCCCATGAATCCAAGGTGGTAGCGCTGGACGGCAGGGTTGAGCCCCCCCAACGCCCTGACCACCTTGTAGTCCGGACCGGGATTGAAGAATCCTGTGCAGGACACGGTGATGACGTGCGTGATGTCATCCAGGTCGATCCCGGGCGCTGAGCCACTGCGGCTTTGCCGGCCTCCACGAACAGCTTGGTGGCTTCAGTTGCAAAGATCTCGTTCCGGACTTTCGTGCTGGGACTCAGGACCCGATTGGTTTCGGGATCGAAAAACTGCGGATTCTGAGGATGTGCATCAAGCTGAGCTCAGCTACAGCGGTGTACCGGGTATCTATGGCTGCTGAGTCGAAACAAGTGCTCACGAGGCGCGTTCCCAGCCTTGTAAGCCCGGGTTGGGATGCGAAAACGTCACGGGCTTGCTGCTGGACAAGGATGGTTTGCGGAACGGCGGTTTCAAGGGACCTCATGTATACCGGCATGCTTCATTCTTAGCGAGTAAACCGAGGAAGACAATGGCAGAATCAAACGTACTGACCGTTGCCGGTCAGAGAGAGCCAGGCGACGCCGACGGGGGGGACTGTTGGGCAACGCCGCCTAACAGATGGAGAAATCATGACTATTGCCACGAGCACGGACACGCAATCTCCCGGGTCCCATGTTGCGGACACCCACGATTTGATCCGGGTCCAGGGGGCACGTGAAAACAACCTGAAGGACATCAGCATCGAGATCCCGAAGCGCCGGCTCACGGTGTTCACGGGCGTCTCCGGCTCCGGGAAGAGTTCACTGGTCTTCGCGACCATCGCCGCAGAGTCGCAGCGCATGATCAACGAAACCTACAGCGCCTTTGTACAGGCTTCATGCCGTCCCTGGCGCGGCCCGACGTCGACGTGCTTGAAGGCTTGACGACAGCGATCATCGTGGACCAGGAGCGAATGGGCTCCAACCCGCGCTCGACCGTGGGTACCGCCACGGACGCCAATGCCATGCTGCGGATTTTGTTCAGCCGCCTTGGCCAGCCCCCCCACATTGGTTCGCCCAACGCCTACTCATTCAACGTGCCCACGGTAAAGGCCAGCGGCGCTATCACAGTGGAACGCGGAGAAGGCAAAACAAAGACCGAGAAGGCCTCGTTCAATCGCTTGGGCGGCATGTGTTCACGCTGTGAGGGCATGGGCTCGGTCAACGACTTTGATCTCACGGCTCTCTACGACGACACCAAATCCTTGAGCGAAGGCGCCCTCACCATCCCCGGCTACACCATGGATGGCTGGTATGGACGCATCTTCAGCGGCTCAGGGTTCTTCAACATGGACAAGCCCATCGCAAAGTTCACCAAGAAGGAACTCCACGACCTCCTCTACCGTGAGCCCACCAAAATCAAAGTGGAGGGGGATAAACCTCACCTACGAAGGCGTGATTCCCAAGATCCAGAAGTCGATGCTCAGCAAGGATGTAGACGCCTTGCAGCCGCACATTCGGGCGTTCGTGGAGCGGGCCATAACCTTCACCACATGTCCCGAATGCGAAGGCACAAGGTTGAGCCCCGAGGCAAGGTCCTCCAAAATCAAGGGCAAGAGCATCGCTGACGTGTGCACCATGCAAATCAGCGACCTCGCAGACTGGGTTCGCGAACTTGATGAGCCTCCGTAGCTCCTCTGCTCAAGGGCCTCCAGCACCTCCTTGATTCTTTCGCCGGAATCGGATTGGGTTACCTATCCCTTGACCGACCCGCGGGAACGTTGTCCGGGGGAGAGGCCCAGCGGACGAAGATGATCCGGCACTTGGGGTCGTCCCTCACGGATATTACTTACGTCTTTGACGAACCAACCATTGGCCTGCACCCACACGACATCGAGCGAATGAACCAGTTGCTGCTGCAGCTTCGGGATAAGGGCAACACGGTGCTGGTGGTGGAACACAAGCCGGAAACCATCGCGATCGCTGATCACGTGGTTGACCTGGGTCCGGCGCGGACCGGAGGCGGCACAGTTTGCTTCGAGGGCGACCTTGAGGGATTGCGGGGGGGAGCGACACCATCACCGGGCGCCACTTGGACGATCGGGCGTCCATTAAGGACAGTGTGCGTTCCGCCTCAGGTCATTTGGAAATCCGGGGGGCGCCTCAACAAACAACCTCAAGAACGTCGACGTCGACATCCCCCCCTTGGCGTTCTCTGCGTCCTCACCGGGGGGGTGGCTGGGTCCGGCAAGAGTTCGCTGATTCACGCTCCGTAGCCAAGCGAGACGGTGTCCTGGTCATTGATCAGGGCGCCATCCGCGGATCCCGCAGAAGCAACCCCCGCCACGTATACAGGCCTGCTGGAACCCATTCGAAAGGCTTTTGCGAAGGCCAACGGTGTCAAGCCGGCACTGTTTAGTTCGAACTCCGAGGCGCGTGCCCAACGTGTAACGGAGCGGGTGTGATTTACACGGACCTGGGTGTGATGGCCACCGTTGAGTCACCCTGTGAAGAATGTGAAGGAAAGCGCTTTCAAGCATCTGTGCTGGAGTACCGGCTGGGTGGACGCAATATTGCAGAGGTGCTTGCAATGTCTGTGGATGAGGCTGAAGTGTTCTTCAGTGAGGGCGAAGCCCGGACCCCGGCTGCCCACAAGGTTCTCGATCGCCTTGCCGATGTTGGCCTTGGCTACCTAACGCTGGGGGCAGCCACTCACCACATTGTCCGGTGGTGAGCGCCAGCGGCTCAAGCTCGCAACGCAGATGTCCGAAAAGGGAGACATTTACATCCTGGACGAACCGACCACAGGCTTGCACCTGGCTGATGTCCAAAACCTGCTGGGCATGCTGGATCGTCTTGTTGAGTCCGGAAAATCGGTGATTGTCATCGAACACCACCAAGCTGTCATGGCACATGCTGACTGGATCATTGATCTTGGACCAGGCGCCGGACACGACGGCGGCAACATCGTTTTCGCAGGAACGCCGACTGAGCTCGTGACGGATAAGCCAACGCTAACGGGCAAGCACCTGGCTGCTTACGTCTCGGTGTAACGCGTCAATTGGTGTGGTCGCTCGGAAGGCATTCATAGCGACCACACCAACCAGCCCCCACCCGCTTCCCAGAGATACTCCCAAACTGGCATGCGCGGGTATTCGTGGGACGGGAGTAGGTCCGTTCGATCTCACGCATTTGACCCGTTGGGCGTTGCTAGGGCGTGTTCTCTCTTAATGCCCGGCTGTATTGCTCAGGGTTGTTTCTGGTCTCAGCGGAGACGGCTAAGTGCCGGCGGGTCAGCCGTTGGGCGAAGTACCCCCCCTTGTATGGCAAGACGATGATGGTGTCGATACCGCTCTTCCAAGCGGGGATAAGTTCCTGAAGACTTCGAGGTTCGGCATCTTGTGGGAATTTTGGCATAAGCCGTTGTTCCCAAGCCTGATAAGCACCCTGATCCAAGCCTTCGGAGCCATACTGCTGAGTCCAAAAGGGTGGGACGAAGGGGTTCAATTCCTGACTGGAGTCAGTGAACTCGCGCATCTCAGCAGGCGTGGGGTGGTGCGTCGGATCTTCAATCTCATACCAGCTCCACGCTTGGTTCCATGCAGTCCTCCAGCGATGGTCCATGTGTCGACGTCGGCTGATTTGGGCAGACTGGATTGACCGCAGTCGGGTTCTGGACTTAGAGGCGGGGATGTCCATGTCCGGGGGGGCAATGGACCAGGCCTGGCGCACAAACAGCAGGAGGGTCAGGTTGTGCGGGAGATCGTTCACCCGGATCGCCATGTCCTGCGGCCAGGGATTTTCCGGTCTTGGCTTGCTCCATCGCATCCTGCCACCCCCCCTGTTCGCCGACGCCACGCGGGGGCGTAATGCGCTCAGCATGGCACCGCCCTCAGCCAGGGGCAAGCAAGGCGTCGGCGCTCTTAGCCTCTAGGACCTTTGTCTGGACTGAACGACTAATTGCTGCGATGTATCGGGCATAGGCAGCTGCTGAGTCTGTGGCGTGGCGTTCGATGGTCGTGGGGGAGTAGCCGAGGGTTTCGGCGATGATGGCCACGGGTGCGAGCTTGGTGAGTTCGTGGAGTGTTCCCAGTCGCGCGGCCCGGGTGCTGAATAGCTTGCTGAGGCGTGTTGTGAGGTGTCCGGGGTGGATGTGCTGGCCGGGTGAGGTGCCGCGGAAAACCCAGTCGGTGTTGGGGGTGCGAGGCGGTTAGGTTGTGGCCGGGGGTTTGCGGCGAGTTCCCGCCAGGGCTCAGCCAAGGGGTCAGGCAGTCCGATCTGGATCGTTCCCAGCTGGATGGTGACCAGTTCTTCGGTGACGGTCACGTCATCCCAGGTTAGGCGGGCAATGCGTTCTGCCTGTTGCCCGAAGACGAGGATGAGAATCGCGGCGGCCGATCTCGTGCTTCGATTTGCCCGCGGGAGTGGATCACGCGGCCGAGTGCTTCGTCCTGCCCTGTCTTGTCGAGTTTGGCGCTCGTTCCCCGACGATGCGGGGTGATAGTCAGTCCTGCAGGCGTGGTTTTGGTCTTGATGGCCCATTTCAGGAAGTGCTCAGCGATCCGCCTGGTGGTGGGTCCTTCTGCCTGCCAGAGGTCGAGATGAGCCTGGGTCAGCCCGGCGAGGCTGGTGCCGTGGCCGTTGAGCCAGTTGAGCAGGTCGATGGCGACGGTCACTTGCTGCTTGGCGCGCAGGAAGGTGCCGCGGCTGACTTCGTCCATCTGGTGCATCCGTCGTAGGTGGTGCCAGCGGATGTAGCGGCGGATGATGTCGCGGTTCTCAAGGTTGTTGACCCGGTCGAGGGCCTGTGCTGACCAGTTCTCGTAACGCGTGCGGAGTTCGTCACGGCGGGGGGGAAGCACGCCGTGTTCGGTGAGGAGGCCGCGGACGTATTCGCGGGTCCGTGAGTCGGGCAATTCGTCGAAGCTTTCATGCGTGATCTTTGGTGCGGCCGCGAGGTTTCGGAGGAAGTCGGTGACGTGCTTTTGCTGTATCCAAGTGATGCCGCTGTTGGCGCGTTTCATCGACTTCAGTGCCGTAGCGAGCGGAATGAGATCGTGTGCCATGACTCCGCGCGACGGGTCCGTTAGCAGGTCGTCAACAACCATGGCGAGGACGCAGCTCCAGCAGCGGCCTCCGCTGTGGAGTTCTTCCTCTGCCCCGCAGGCCTCGCAGTCTATGTTGACCCGAACTCCCGAGCACCGACGGCAGGCAGGCTGTTGATCGATGAGGCCCGGCAGGACGCCCTCATGTCCGCAGACGCAGGTGCCTCTGGTGCGTTTTGCCTGTTGATAGCAGTAGCCGCAGATTCCGCCGTCGGGCCATCTCGCGACGGTTTGGTGGTGCTGGCGGCAGCGGGCGCAGGGGGACTGGCCAGCGGATGGGATCCTCTGGCTTGCGTGGCCTACTCACCGTCCTCGGGACTGACGAGTCGGATGCGCTTAGCGATCGGGTTACCGGGCTGGATTCCGATGTCTTCGCTGCGCTGTGGTGCATTCGCTGTCGCCGCGGCACGCATCTCCACGAAGGGTTCGAACAGGTCGTTTGGGGGTGCAGTCCAGGATGTCGCAGAGCGCAGCGAAGGTCCTGGCCGGGATGCGCTCCGGCGCGGCAGTGACCAGTCGGTAGACCTGGCTCTCCGAAAGGTTGATGCCCCGGGATCGCAGAAGCGGCATCAGTTCGGTGGTTTTCCAGAGATTGCGCTTGGCCATCAGGCCCTCAGGTTCCAGCGGTAGCCGATCCGGCGCTGTTCAGGCATCTGGGTCCTCCAAGGTGGTGATGCGGCGTGCGATCATGTGCTGCACGGTTTTCTGCTTGAAGTCCGACGATACCGATGTGTAGAGGCCGGTGGTCGAGGCGTACGAGTGGCCCACCTGGGTTTGCACGAATGCCGGGTCGTAGCCGGCCTCGATCAGGTGGGTCACGTAGGAGTGCCTGAGACAGTGCAGGCCCAATTCCTTGGGCAATCCGACGGCGTCGCGGGCAGCGGCGAAGGCATCACCGAAGGAACCGAGCGTCATCCGTGCGCCACGCTCGCTCGGCCAAAGCGCCGATGAGCGGTCAGCCGTGGGGGGGAACTTCGCCCGCATGCCGGATGTCCAGGTCCGGAGCTGGTCCACGACCCAGTCGAACTCCGGGACGGTCAGGACAGTACGTCGCCTGGGCCCGGAGCCTGCTGTGCCTTTGGCGAAGCGAACCTGGAGGCGCCGTAGCGGCCATATTCACTGACATGGGGATTTGGGCCGAAGTCTTCCAGATCCAACATGGTCATCTCGCGTCGGCGAAGCCCGTAGGCGTAGCAGACTTTGAAGGCCACCGAGTCACGGAACAGGGGCAGCCAGCGTTTGGTGCCGGCCTCGTATTCACGGTCGATGAGATCGTCGATGTAGTCGAAGAGCCGTTGCAGTTCTGTCTTGGTGAATGACCGCCGCTGCGCCGGCACTGCGTCGTCGGTGGTGTGCCTGGGCATGTTCCACTCGAAACAGATCTGGCTTGGTATATCGCCGAAAGTGCGTTCGCAGAACTCGCCCCCCCATCCATAGCCAGGATGCGTCAGGTAGGCGCAGAACATCGCCACGGCGTTGCTGTACGACCGTAAGGTTTTCAGGCTGATCGGCTTCTCACCGGAACGTAGCTCAGCCAGGAAATCCTCAATGTCCGCCGGACGCCATTGCCACGGGAACTCACCCGTGAACTTCTGGAACCGTTCCAGCAGCTGGCAGCGCTGTTTGATGGTCTGCGTCGTGAGCCCGCGGGCCAGCATCTGCGCGCGCCAGCCATCCAGCATGGCCGTGAAAGCCCGTTCATCAGCCTGAACAGACCGATGTCCGGGTCCACCAGCATCCGCGGAACGAAACCCGGAACGGCACCACTCACTGCAACCCCCCCTAAACCATGGAAACATGCATTAGATGCAGGAAATGTATAGCTTCAGCGCTCAACGCCGCAAATCCGGACAGCATCACTGGGATTCGACCGTACGAAGAACCCCATCTGACCTGCGAAAACGTCCGATACGCCAGGGGGCCGGGAGTTCTCGCAGCTACTTCTACTCCCGTTGTTTTAACGCCGATAATCTACATTATGTAAAGTAACGAAGTGATTGGCACTCCCCCCAGGGCGAAACGAACCCGGCACGACTCTGGGCCATAACCGACTGGCCGGAGTCATATCCCGGAGTCACATCACATCCGCGAGGTTGGCATGGAAGACCGCGCATACATGAAGCAATCGGGCCGCTACTGGCTACCAATTCAAGTCAATTATTCAGAGAATTCAACGGAATTTTCAGAACTAAGAATTGACGACCGCCTTGCCACCTCTGAGTACCCAGCCAAACTCGCGGGTTGCAACAAAACAGGGTGGGTTTTCCCTCAAAGAGACACCCACCCTGCCTTTATGGATAATGTCTAATCGGACGGCGTGGCGCCAGAGCGTCGGCGTGCAATCACTACCGATGCGGCGCCCGCTGTCAGGACGCCTGCTCCAGCCAGCCCCCCCCAAACTATGAGGCCGGGATCAGTAGCCAACTTCTCCGGCCCTACTGCTGCACGAGCGTCCGTGACGCTGGAGACAGCAACGAAATCGGAATCATGGTTGCCACTCCCCTTCCCGTTGCCGTTGTTTCCGCGTCCGTGGTTGCCGTTGTTTACAGCCACCCGCGCAGAGCGAGTAACTCCGGACTCTGAACCAACGGCTGTGATCATGAAGCTTCCGGCGTCTTCGAAGGTGACGCTCGTAGTGATGGCGCCATCACCGTTGGCGATAACGCTGAAGTTCGCTGGAGCGCTCCCCCTGTGGTCCACCCCCCTCTTCTCGAAAGTGATGCTGACGGTTTCGCCCGGGAGGTATCCGCTGGCGGAGAAGGTGATGGTTTCACCGCGGTCAATCGTTCCGTCGGAGACGGTTCCTTGCTCATTGCCTGGTGCCGGGTAGGTGCTGGCTGCGGCTGGTGCAATACCCGCGAACATGACGGTTCCCGCAACCATAAGAGTTGTGATGGTCTTTTTCATTTGTTTCCCTTGAGATCAATGAGTAAATCTACGTAAATGACGGCCTAACCGCTACGTAAATAACTTGTGGAACCCCCCCCATATGCAATAGCAAGCGAAACATTATCACGCAGATGTTGCCGCTACAAGGCAGGATTGAACGATTACAAAGTCTTAACCAGCCGTTTACTTGACACAACTATCTCACTTTCTTCATTTCTTATACCGTATTTGTGACAACATCAACAGGCTCTGTGACAAGCAGGCGAGCTCCAGCCGTGTGCTCAATCGGGGAGGGAACCAAAAAGGATGCCCATCCGGCAATCCGGATAGGCATCCCTGTTGTTGTCTTAAGCCGCCGGGCTTCCGGCCGGCCACGAGCAGAGTTAATGGGCCTGCTGTGCTCCTGCAATGTTGACCAGCCAGCCGATGCCGAACTTGTCTACGCACATTCCGAAGGTGTCACCCCAAGGCGCCATCTCCAGCGGAACTGTCACGGTGCCGCCGTCGATCAGCTTGTCCCAGTACCCACGGAGCTCCGCTTCATCCGCCGAGTCTCCACTCAAGGAGACCGAAATGTTGTCACCAGGGTTGTACTCCATTCCGGTGGGCGTGTCGGCAGCCATCAACGTCAATCCGCCTGGAGTTTCCAGCATGGCATGCATGACCTTGTTGGCTTCCGCTGGATCTTCGCTGGCCTGGTAGTCGCCGAAGGTGCTGATGTTTAGTTCGCCGCCAAAGACGGATTCGTAGAAAGTGATTGCATCGCGCGCGTTATCGCGAAATGAAATGTACGGGTTGAGGCGGGTCGTCATGGGTCAGTTCTCCTCATTGATGTGATAGTCACACGTCATCGTGCGGCAATGCTAACAGCGCCAACCGGCGCCTGTCCCCCACAGCCTTCAGTCGCCGTCGTACGCCCTTTGCAGAACATTGATGTCAAGCTTTCGCATCTTCATCATGGCCTCGAGGGCACGCTGTGAACCTTCGGGATCCGGGCCTGCCAATAGTCCGTTCATAGCCGTGGGAACGATCTGCCACGACAGGCCGAACTTGTCCTTTAGCCATCCGCATTGACTCTCCTGGCCGCCGACAAGCAGGGCGTCCCAATATTTGTCCACCTCCTCTTGAGAATCGCAATTGACCACCAGCGACACAGCCTCGTTGAACGAGAATGCCGGTCCCCCCCGTTGAGGCCCATGAACTGTCTGCCCTCGATCTCGAACTCAACAGTGAGCGCCTTTCCATCGGGCCCCCTGCATGGTTTGTCCCATGGATGAATGATCGAAAGTCGATGTGTAGAACCCGGCGGCTTCAGCCGCTTGCCCGTCGAACCATAAACAAGTGGAAATCTTCTGCATCTGCTGCTCCTCCAGGGACGCGTCGGGAACAGCTTGTCCCCCCGTCCGAGGCTAGTACCGTGAGATCGCCCACACAACGCCCGACGGCGAAAAGGCTTTTGCTGACCCGGCACCAGACCCCGTGGTGATGGAGCGGTCACTGCTAGTCAGTCCCCCGACACGCGTATCCGACTCACCAGGCCCACAGTGTTGGCCTCACTGTCCTCGATGAAGGCCATCCACTCTTCCGAGCCGGCGGGTCCCAAAGTGCTGTCTTCATGCATATGGATCACATGCGGAGCGGTGATGATGCGCACTCCCCTGCGCCGAAGATCTGCCACGGTTCCTTCAAGATCTGCCACCTCGAAGTAAACGAGCGCCGACGGTGCACCTATCTCCAACAGGAGCCGAACCCCCCCGCCGACATCAAAGAACAGGAGGCCGGGCGGATCAAAGATGGCACTCGGTTCGGCGTCCAACAGCACTGCATAGAAAGCCGCTGCCCTTTGAAGATCGTCGGCATGCTGGGCCACTTGGACAAATCGCACGGCATCCTCCAAAACTGCGCTGGCACAAATCTGCGCTGCCACGTGGGCACCTGCCTCATGGTGACGGCCCATCGGACCACACGCAAGGGCTGTGGCCCAGGAGCCGGCTTCGCGCATGAAGGAAGGCCCGGATATTGTCAGCAGTATGTCTTCACCATCTCGACTGTGGATTCCCGCAGCTATTGCCGACCTTCTGCTGATTCTTGTCTTCGCCGCCATCGGCGCGACGCACACGCCCGCGGAGACATCATTTCGGGAGCCTTCGCCACAGCATGGCCGTTCCTGGCCGGAGCGGCAATTGCGTGGGTGGTCACTCGCGCGTGGCGTGCACCCTTGGCTGTATGGCCATCCGGGGTGAGCATCTGGATCGGTGCGGTGCTGGTGGGAATGTTGTTGAGGACTGTCACTGGCCAAACCGTCGTACTGCCTTTTGTCATCGTGGCGCTGATCAGCTCGGCGTATTCCTTCTCGGGTACCGGGTCCTTGCGACGCTGCTACTGCGGGCGTCGCGTAACCGGCAACGCCGGGCGTGATCAAGCCACGCCCAACGGGAATGCACTAGGCTGGAAACCGTCCGCAACGATGCATTTCCGGAAAGGCCCCACGTGATCACCGCTTTCGTCCTGATCAAAACCGATGCCTCACGCATACCGGAGACCGCCGAACAGATCTCGGCCATTCAGGCATCAGTGAGGTCTACTCTGTCACCGGCGAATGGGATCTCATCGCGGTGGCAAGGGTGACCAAGCACGACGAACTAGCCGACGTGATCGCCGATCGCCTGTCGAAGGTTGCTTCAGTGGTCCACACCACCACTCACATCGCTTTTCGGGCGTACTCACAGCACGACCTTGATGCAGCTTTCGCGCTCGGATTCGAGTAACAACTCCGAATAACGGCGGGGGCCGCCCATCGTCAGCTTTGGCTGAGGGCTATCCACTTAGCGAGTACTTCGGCGGCCTTACCGGAGTCAACGGAGTCTGCTGCTCTTGCAAAAGCGGTGCGCATCCGCTCCTCAAGGCTTCCGTCGGCGTCGAGGTCGATTGACACCAGTCCAGCCGCGGCGTTCAGCAGAACGGCATCACGCACCGGACCCGTCTTACCTTCCAGGATTTCGCGCACTACTGCCGCATTGGCAGCAGCATCCCCACCGCGAAGGTCCGCAACGGTCGAGGGGGGGCGGATCCCCAGGTCTTTAGGCGAAAACACCTGTTCCCTGACTGCTCCGTTCCTGATCTCCCAGACGGTGGAGGGGGGGCCCGTGGGGGGTCAATTCATCCAGTCCATCGTCACCACGGAACACCAGGCCCCCGGCTGCCTCGGCGGGCCAGAACTCCTGCCACCAACGGCGCCATGCGGGCATTCGCTACGCCCACGGCGGAGGCTTGCACGTGCGCAGGATTGGTCATCGGCCCCCCCAGGAAATTGAAGGCCGTGGGTACAGCCAGTTCGCGGCGCGGAACAGCTGTATGCCGGAACGACGGGTGGAAGACCTGGGCAAAACAAAAAGTGATTCCCGCCTCTTCGGCGTTCCGCGCCACCTGCTCGATCGAAAGATCCAAG
Source organism: Paenarthrobacter nitroguajacolicus JCM 14115 (assembly GCA_001313365.1). Next base: position 92,941 of record BBFS01000001.1, on the reverse strand, counting down.
CGGACGCCCAAGGCTTCCAGAACGTCGGCCGATCCTGATGTGGACGACGCAGCCCGATTGCCGTGCTTGACCACCTTGGCTCCGGCTCCAGCGGCCACGAGCGCGGCCATGGTGGAGATGTTCACGGTGTTCAACCGGTCCCCGCCCGTTCCTACGATGTCCAGCTTCTCACCGGAAATATCGATCGGATTGGCGTGCTGGACCATGGCCGCAACCAGGCCGGCCAATTCTTCCACCGTCTCTCCCTTGGCACGAAGCGCAACAAGGAAGCCGGCGATCTGAGCGGGAGTCGCTTCACCGGACATGATCGTGTTCATGGCCACTCTGTGTTGCCCACTGCAAGGTCGTCGCCGTTGATCAGTGCAGAGATGAGCCTGGCCAGGTATTACTGGCTGCAGGTGCCGATGCCGGAGAAGTCACTCCCTGATGCTATCGAGCCAGCCACGCCGATGACCAATGTGAACGAGGCCGGGAACTTTTCCGCGCGAATTCGCGTCTTTGTAGAAAAAGTCTCCCGAATCGGTGGTTTGCATTGGGAAGTCTGGACTTTTACAGACATAATGTCCTTGTGACATCTGCGACCCATGCCCCCAGTACCCCCGGCGCACCCGACGCTGAACCGCCCCCAACCTGGTTTCTGTTGGAACCGTTGTTTGGCTGTCCAGTGAGTTGATGTTCTTCGCCGGCCTCTTTGCCATGTACTTCACCCTGCGCTCCACATCAGGAACGATGTGGGCCGAGGAGACGGCCAAGCTCAACTTCCCGTTTGCGCTCGTCAACACCATCGTCCTTGTGGCAAGTTCCTTTACTTGCCAGATGGGGCGTCTTTGCCGCCGAGCGGCTCGAGCCGCGCCGCACCGGTGGGCTCCTGCAGTTCACGCGTTGGGGCATGACCGAATGGTTCTCCCTCACGTTCGTCATGGGTGCCTTCTTCGTAGCCGGCCAGACCATGGAATACGCCATGCTCGTTTCCGAGCATGTATCCCTGTCGTCCAACGCCTACGGCTCCGCCTTCTACATGACCACGGGCTTCCACGGTCTCCACGTCATCGGCGGCCTGATCGCATTCCTGTTCATCATTGGCCGCGCGTTCGCAGCCAAGAAGTTCGGACACTTTGAAGCGACGTCGGCGATCGTCACCTCGTACTACTGGCACTTCGTTGACGTTGTGTGGATCGGCCTCTTCCTGGTCATCTACGTTCTGAAGTAAGCCCGGCTTTGACTCTTTTTCTACAAGAGGCAGAATTTCAAGAAGCGGCTCTCGGAGCCGACGCAGGATCGAATAAAGGAACCACCACGTGAAGGCACTCTCGCAGAAGCGACGTCACCCACTGGCAGCCATTGCGCTGTTGCTGATGGGCCTCCTCCTCACTGGTGGGCTGTACGCCGTTGCCACAACTGTCAACCAGGCCAAGGCCAGCACCACAAGCTTCAGCGCAAGTGACGTAGAAGAAGGCGGCAAGCTCTTTGCCGCTAACTGCGCCACCTGCCACGGCATGGGTGCAAGCGGAACCCAGGACGGCCCTTCGCTGGTCGGCGTGGGTGCTGCTGCAGTTGACTTCCAGGTTGGCACCGGCCGCATGCCCATGCAGATGAGCGGACCGCAGGCCCAGCAGAAGCCTGCCCAGTTCAATGCGGAACAGACCAAGCAGCTCTCTGCTTACGTTGCATCCCTCGGTGCAGGTCCCGCTATTCCCGAACAGAACCTCCTCGACGGGAAGGGAGACGCAGCCAACGGTGGCGAACTCTTCCGTGTCAACTGCGCCATGTGCCACAACGCCGCTGCTGCCGGTGGCGCCCTGACCCGCGGCAAGTTTGCCCCGGCCCTGGCAGGTGTGAGCGCTGAGCACATTTACGAAGCCATGGTTACCGGTCCCCCAGAACATGCCCGTCTTCAGTGACTCCAACGTCACCCCTGAGGACAAGCGCGACATCATCACCTTCCTGAAGACCATTGAAGCCAACGGGTCCCCCCGGTGGCGCAGACCTGGGCGCACTTGGCCCGGTATCTGAAGGTCTGTTTGTTTGGGTTGCCGGCTTGGGTGTCATCATCGCATTCACGATCTGGTTGACGTCCCGCACGTCCTAACCCGGACACGACAAAACTTCTGCTGCACGGTCAGCAGTTTGAAACTGAAAATAACTCGGCCCCGGCCGAGACAACGAGAGAAGGATGAGGCGAATTATGGGCAACCATAGTGACGGCAGTCCGAACCACTCGGGCACCGTAGCTACGGCTGGTCAGAATGAGGTGGAGAAGTTCCAGGATCCTGGACTGCCTCCGCATCGTTTGCGCCTGGCTGACACGGACCCGGTAGCCGCAAAGCGCGCCGAGCGTCAGGTAGCCATTCTGTTTGGCACCTCTGTAATCGGCACCCTGGTGTTCCTGGTGGCATACTTTGCCATCGACTTGGGCGACGATACCTCTATTGCAACCATCCGTACCCAGAACCTCCTTCTGGGACTCGGTACGGCGTTCGCAATGCTGGGAATCGGCACCGGAATCGTGCACTGGGCCAAGGCCCTGATGCCCGATCACGAAGTGTCCGAAGAGCGCCACGCTATCCGTACTGAAGAAGATCGCCAGGCAGCAGTCCGTATTGTCGATGACATCGTCGACGAGACCGGCATCAAGCGTCGCCCGTTGATCCGCAACACCCTTCTTGGTGCCGTTGCACTTGCTCCCCTGCCTGCCCTTGCCATCTTCGGCGATCTGGGTCCGCGGCCGGACAACGCTTTGGCACACACCATGTGGGCGCCTGAAGGCGACAAGCTCAAGCGACTGACCCGCGACCCTGATGGCACCCCCCCCATCAAGGCTTCGGATGTCACCATCGGTTCGGCTTTCCACGTGATCCCCCCCGAAGGCCTCAACGAACTCCACGAAGGCAAGCTGAACGAGAAGCAAAAGCCGTCGTTCTCCTGATGCGCCTGGACCCGGATTCGTTGAACCCCCCTCAGAGGCCGCGAAGACTGGAGCTACAACGGCATCGTTGCTTACTCCAAGATCTGCACGCACGTCGGTTGCCCGGTTGCTCTCTACGAGCAGCAGACGCACCACCTCCTGTGCCCCTGCCACCAGTCCACTTTTGACCTCACGCAGGAATGCAAGGTCATCTTCGGACCGGCAAGCCGTCCGCTCCCCCCCAGCTGCCCATCGCAGTTGATGCAGAGGCTACCTCGTCGCAACCAGCGACTTCAGAGAACCTGTAGGACCGAGTTACTGGGAGCGTGACGAGCATGAGCGCCTCATCAACAGCTGAAGCCCCCCCTTCGTTCCGAAGACCAAGGTTGGTAGTTTCACCAACTTCGTGGACGAGCGTGTTGGCGGCTCCGGCATCCTGCGCGAGTTCGGCCGGAAGGTCTTCCCCCGACCACTGGTCGTTCATGTTCGGTGAGGTGGCGTTGTACTCCTTCGTCATCTTGCTGATGTCAGGTACCTTCCTGACCTTCTTCTTCGACCCGTCCATGGCGGAAACCCACTACCAGGTTCCTACACGCCGCTGTACAACGTCGAAATGTCGGTTGCCTACAGCTCGTCACTGAACATTTCGTTTGACGTTCGTGGCGGCCTGTTCATGCGCCAGGTTCACCACTGGGCAGCGCTGTTGTTCGTAGCGTCCCTCGGTGTGCACATGCTGCGCGTCTTCTTCACGGGCGCTTTCCGCAAGCCCCGCGAAATGAACTGGGTAGTGGGCGGCGTGCTGCTCATCCTGGCAATGGCTGCCGGCTTCACCGGCTACTCCCTCCCCCCCGATGACCTGCTGTCCGGCAACGGCCTGCGCATCATCGACGGCGTGATCAAGTCCATTCCGGTCATCGGAACGTACACCTCGTTCTTCCTCTTCGGCGGAGAGTTCCCGGGTACGGCCATCATCGGCCGTCTGTACGTCCTGCACATCCTCCTGGTGCCGGCGCTCATCCTCCTGATGATTGTCATCCACCTCTTCATGGTGGTCGTGCACAAGCACACCCAGTACCCCCCCGGCCCGGGACGCAATGACGGCAACGTCGTCGGCTACCCCCCCTCGGCCCGGTATACGCCGCAAAGGCTGGTGGATTCTTCTTCATCGTCTTCGGCGTCCTGGCGCTCATGGCGGCAGCGTTCACGATCAACCCGATCTGGAACTACGGCCCCCTACGATCCCTCCCCGGTTTCGGCCGGTACCCAGCCTGACTGGTACATCGGTTTCGTTGACGGAGCCTGCGTCTTATGCCGGGTGTCATCAACGACTTCCACTTCGAGTGGGTCATCTTCGGATACACCCTGACCCTCAACGTCCTGCTTCCCGCGCTCGTACCGGCCGGCATCATCTTCACTGTGCTGTTCATGTACCCGTGGATCGAGCGGTGGGTCACCAAGGACAACCGCGAACACCACGTCCTGGACCGCCCGCGCAACGCTCCTACCCGTACTGCCATCGGTGTTGCAGGCTTCACTTGGTACTGCGTGATGTGGGCGGCTGCTGGCTCCGACCTGATCGCAACACACTTCCACGTGTCGTTGAACGATGTCACTTACTGGCTGCGGACACTGTTCTTCATCGGCCCTGTCATCGCCTTCATCGTGACCAAGCGAGTAGCACTGGCCCTCCAGCGCAAGGACCGCGAAATTGCACTTCATGGTCGCGAGACAGGCCGCATCGTCCGACTCCCCCCCCACGGCGAGTTCATCGAGGTTCACGCCCCCCCGCTGGATGAGTACAAGCGTTACAAGCTCGTCGGGTTCGAATCACCGGCTCCGATCCCGGCCCAACCGAACGAGCACGGCGTAGTCACCCGCAAGGAGAAGCAGCGCGCGGCACTCTCCCGCTGGTTCTTCGAAGACCGTGTTGCCCCCGGCAACGCCTGCGGAACTCGAAGCAGCACACGCACATGGCCACCACGAGGCCATCGCAGCTGGTGAAGACCAGAAGAGCCTGAGCCGCTAGCGCTTAGCACTCGACATAAGGGAAGGACCCGGTCCACATGGACCGGGTCCTTCCCTTATTTCTGCTCTATTTCGCCAGCCTGCAGGGCGTGCGGGCAGCTCAAGGCCTACTGTGTGCGGTACCCCCCCGACGAGTAGTTGCGCGTGGGACGAATTCCCGGTCGCTGCAAGGGAACCCACAGTTTGTAGCGGTCCGCACGGTAGTACGAGACGGAGTAGTCAACCATTGCACGGGCAACGAAGGCGTGCCGCTGAATCTTGAGTAGCGGGGGCGCCGACGTCGACGTTGAGAAGCCGGGCAGTTGACGGCGACGCTGCAGTGGCCTCAATCATGTCCTCACCCCACTCCATCACCAAGCCGAAGCGTTCGCTCAGAACGTTGTACAGCGACGTTGGCGGTGCCTCGTCGAGCAGTCCAGGCACCCGATGGGCGGGAATGAAGTTCTCATCCACGCTCATGGGTTCGTTATCGGCCAACAGCAGACGCCTGAACCGCACCAGGGGGGGCGTGCCCTCGTCCAGTTGAAGCTCCCTGGCGAGGAAAGCACTTGCCGCAATTTGTTCGAAGCTCAGTACCTTTGCGGCGGGCACCATTCCGCGACGCTGCATTTCCTCGCTGTAGGAGGTTAACTTCACCTGCAAATCCAGCTTTGGCTTCCTGACAAAGGTTCCAAGGCCCACTACACGCTCGATTACCTCTTCGCCAACCAGAGCATCAATAGCCTGACGAACTGTCATCCTGGCCAGCCCGAACCGTTCCGACAGATCCCGCTCGGATGGGAGCGCAGACCCTGGTGGGCAGGACTGGGCGATAAACGTGCGCAGAATTTCACGGAGTTGAACGTAGATGGGCGTCCCGCTGGTACGGTCAATTTCGCCGGCAATGCTTGCTGCCTCAGCCACGGCAGACTTCCAGCAATTGAGTCATGCTTCAAGGATAATTCAGCATTGCCGGAGGTCTAGACCACCGAGGTGCCATGTGGAATGGGCGGTACCCCCGGCGGCTACGCTGGTATGAATCAATTTTCAGACGGAAGTTCCGTCGTATCAAAGGAGCTGGGTTGCCGGAGCAGAGAACCTTCGTTGCCGCTGAAATCGGGCTGCACGCACGGGCAGCCGCAGTATTTGTTCGTGCTGTCACCGAAACAGGACTGCCGGTGACGATTCGCAAGCCCGACGGCGACCCGGTGGACGCCCGTTCCCTTCTGGAAGTGATGACTGAAGATTTCGGACATGGGTGCGAAGTCTTCCTCGCAGTAGCTCCAGACGCACTCAGTGGCGATCAGAGCCTTCCGGAAGCCGAGAATGCCCTCCTGGCTCTTTCGGCCGTCCTGGAGGGCGCACAAGCCCACTGAAAGCACTCTCAGCTTGATGTGAAGACCCACTGTGATGCGAATGCGTTCCAGCACAACGAGGACTTAACGACGACGGGCCCCACCTTCCGGTGGGGCCCATCATTGTTATACCAACTAGTTAGTGGGCGTGATCGCCACGCTGTACTCGAAGACCCAGCCAACCAAAGCAATCAAGGCAAGTCCGCCGGCAACGTACGTCACCCAGAACCCAATGGCGAGACCGAGGAAGCCTCCTGCGCAAGCCAAACCAAGCACCAGCGGCCACCAGCTCCAGGGGCTGAAGTGACCCTGCTCGCCAGCTCCTTCGTGGATCTCTGCGTCGGGACGGTCTTCGGGTCGAAGGCCGATTCGCTTACCAGTGAATCCGAGGTAGGCACCGATCATGCCGGCAAGGCCACCGACCAGGAGGATGCCCAGGACACCGACCCATTCATTCCATTCCGTCAGGAAGCCGTAGGCGATGGCTACGGGGACGAAGAAGAAGACTCCGGCTCCGAAGAGCCACGATTCAATTTTCATTTGCTGACGTCCCTTTGGTCGGCGTTACCCAAAACGGCTGCTGCGGGTGACGGGGCCTCGGCGGTGTGAACCTGGGCCAACTCCGGGTGGTGAAGGTCCAGGGCCGGGCGCTCGGAGCGGATACGGGGGGGCAAGGAAGTGAAGTTGTGGCGCGGCGGCGGGCAGGAAGTTGCCCACTCCAGCGAGGCACCGAAGCCCCACGGGTCATCCACTTCTACCTTTTTGTTGCTGCGCCAGGTGATGTAGACGTTCCAGAAGAACGGCAGGAGGGAAGCACCCAGGACGAAGGAAGAAATAGTGGAGAACTGGTTCATCCACGTGAAGTTATCCTGCGGCATGTAGTCGGCGTAACGACGCGGCATACCCTCAACACCCAACCAGTGCTGGATGAGGAACGTGCCGTGGAAGCCGAGGAACAGCAGCCAGAAGTGGATCTTGCCGAGGCGCTCGTTGAGCATCTTGCCTGTCCACTTGGGCCACCAGAAGTAGAACCCTGCAAACATGGCGAATACGACGGTACCGAACACAACGTAGTGGAAGTGCGCCACGACGAAGTACGAGTCAGATACGTGGAAGTCCAGCGGCGGCGAGGCCAGGATGATGCCGGTGAGACCACCGAAGAGGAAGGTTACGAGGAAGCCGATGCTCCAGAGCATGGGCGTTTCAAACGTAATGGAGCCCTGCCACAGCGTTCCGATCCAGTTGAAGAACTTCACTCCGGTTGGAACTGCGATGAGCATGGTCATGAAAGCGAAGAACGGCAGCAGCACGGATCCGGTCACGTACATGTGGTGGGCCCACACGGTGACGGATAGTGCGGCGATGGCGATCGTCGCGTAGACCAGACCCTTGTAGCCAAAGATCGGCTTGCGGCTGAAGACCGGGAAGATCTCGGACACGATGCCGAAGAACGGCAGCGCGATGATGTACACCTCGGGGTGGCCGAAGAACCAGAACAGGTGCTGCCAGAGGACCGCACCGCCGTTCTCGGGGTCGAAGATGTGGCACCGAAACGGCGATCCGCACCGAGTGCGAACAGCGCTGCAGCCAGCGGGGGGGAACGCCATCAGTACCAGGATGGCGGTAACAAGCGTGTTCCACGTGAAGATGGGCATACGCCACATGGTCATGCCGGGTGCACGCATGCAGATGATGGTGGTGATGAAGTTGACGGCACCAAGGATGGTACCGAAGCCTGACAGAGCAAGGCCGAAGACCCACAGGTCACCACCGACACCGGGACTGAACGTTGTGTTCGAGAGAGGCGCGTAAGCAAACCAACCGAACGATGCAGCACCCTGGGGGGGGTGATGAACCCGGACACGGCAATGGTCGAACCAAAGAGGAAGAACCAGAAAGCAAGCGTTCAGACGCGGGAAGCAACGTCAGGCGCGCCAATCTGAAGCGGCATGATCACGTTGGCGAAGCCAGCAAACAGCGGTGTAGCGAACATCAGGAGCATCACGGTGCCGTGCATCGTGAACATCTGGTTGTACTGCTCTTTGGTCTGCAGAATCTGCATACCAGGCTCGAACAATTCAGCGCGGATCAGCAGCGCCATGACGCCGCCGAGGCAGAAGAACACGAAGGACGCAATCAGGTACATGTACCCGATGGTCTTGTGGTCCGTGGAGGTGATCCAGTTGACGACAATGCGTCCCTTGGATTTAGGAACTACGGGGGCTTCTAGGACCCCCCGGTGCGGATTGAGTGTACGTAGCCACGTCGCTCCCCCCCTTACTTGGTTTCGTTCAGGTTCGGGTTGCGGTCATATTCCGCACCGAGCAGGCCCGTGTTGCCATCCTGGCGCAGCTTCTCCATGTGAGCCTGGAATTCAGTCTCGGAGACAACCTTCACGCGGAAGAGCATTTCGGAGTGGTATTCACCGCAGAGTTCGGCGCACTTGCCATCGAAAGTGCCCTCCTTGGTGGGGGGGGTGAACCTGATGTAGTTCGTCTTGCCGGGAATCATGTCGCGCTTCTGAAGGAAGGCGGGAACCCAGAAGGAGTGGATGACATCGCGGGAGTTCAGCTCCAGGTCCACTGACTTGCCAACCGGCAAGTACAGGGTGGGAGAAGTTCCTTGTTGACCTCGGCACCGGTCAGGTGGGCTTGAACGCCGGCTCATGGAGGTCTTCGTTGATGACCTCACCCTTTTTGTAGTTGAAGTCCCAGGCCCACTGTTTGCCGCGGACGTCAACAACGACGTCGGCGGGCTGCGAGCGGTCATCGATCGCACGCTGGTCCTGGTCGGTGAAGTAGAAGAACACCAGCACCATGAACAGCGGGATGGTCAAGTAGAAGACCTCGAGCGGCAGGTTATAGCTGAGCTGCTTGGGGGAAACCCGTGGTGCCCTTGCGGCGACGGTAAGCGATGATGCACCAGACCAGAAGGCCCCCCCACGTGATAATACCGACTGCCAAGGCGGCGATCCATGAGTTGACCCAGAGGTCCATGATCCGGTCAGTGTGGTTGGTCGTGCCGCGCTCTGTAGGCAGCCAACCCTTCTCTACCTCTGGTGAACATCCGGTCAAAACCAACGCGCCGGCTAGTGCCAAGCCAGTGATCGATGTGATCTTTATGCGTCGGCTGCCGGTTCGGTTCTGCGAACTCACAGACGGCCCTTCCTCTTGTTGCTGTCTCCCGGCAGGCCGAAGGCTCACCGGGCACACTAAAAGTTTTACTACCCGATGTAGAGCTTACCGCTATCACGCGGTTTTCGCGCACATGTCGCGCCGTGGCTCCGAACGGTTTCAAACCGCGCGAAGAGGCGCCGACATGCGGCGATGGCTCACATCAGTGGAATGAATCGCCGCAGGCGCAAGACCCGCCGGCGTTTGGGTTGTCGATGGTGAAGCCCTGCTTCGAAATGGTGTCTTCGAAGTCGATGCTTGCGCCGCTGAGGTAAGGAACGCTCATCTTGTCCACTACGACCTCAACGCCGTCGTAGTCGCGCACAGCGTCTCCGTCGAGCAGGCGCTCATCGAAGTAAAGCTGGTAGATCAGCCCCGAGCATCCTCCGGGCTGGACTGCAACGCGCAGCCGAAGGTCTGTGCGCCCTTCCTGCTCGAGGAGGCTGCGGACCTTGCCTGCGGCGACGTCGGTCAGATTGACCTCGTGCGTGGCCAGTTCGTCGTCGTTGGTGACGAGCTGTGCTCCGGTGCTGTTTTCGTTGGTTGCAGTGCTCATTGGCCTACCTTCTTATGAAGCTCCTGGCGGCGGCGCCGGAACGCTGCCTGCCCTTACCCAATTACGTACGGGTTATAGCTAATGCTACGTCGCGCAGACGCTTAGCTATAACTCCTGACGTAACCACAGACAGCATTCCGTTGTTCCCGGCGCGCGCGTGGGAGCTTAGTCCACCAAGCCCTCGGCGTTGAGGCGGGCCAGCATCAGGCTTCGGCCAACACCGCGTGCCGGAAGTCTCCGATGTGCAACGATTCGTTGGCACTGTGCGCGCGGGAATCGGGGGGGTCCTCCACACCTGTCACGAGGATCTGGACGTCCGGATACATCTCCAAGAGGTCGGAGATGAACGGAATGGAGCCACCGATGCCCATTTCCACGGGTTTGACGCCCCATGACTCACCCAGCGCCCACAGTGCCACCCGCGCCGCAGCGGAAGTCGTATCGGTGGAGAAGGCATTACCCCTCTCCCCCCGGCGTGAACGTCACCTTTGCACCAAAAGGCGCATTGGATTCAACGTGCTGCTTCAGGGCCGCCATTGCCGCTTCGGGATCCTGGCCCGGAGCCAACCGCATGCTGAATTTTGCGCGGGCCGCCGGTATGAGGGTATTCGAGGCGACATCGACAGCCGGGACGTCCATACCGATGATGGACAGTGCGGGCTTGGTCCACAGGCGGGAGGCGATGGTTCCGCTCCCGGCGAGCCTCACGCCGTCGAGCACTGAGCATCGGCGCGATAGTCCGCTTCGGTGAGGTCCACGGCCGCCTCGTCACGGCCCACAAGTCCGGCTACCGCAACGTTCCCATCATCGTCGTGAAGTGTGGCAATGAGCCGGGACAAGAGAGTAGGAGCATCGAGCACCGGGCCGCCGAACATGCCTGAGTGCACGGCATGCTCGAGGACGCGCACTTCGAAGGTGCCGTCCACCAAACCCCGAAGGCTGGTGGTCAGGGCGGGAACGCCCACTTTCCAGTTACTGGAGTCGGCAACAACAATCACATCTGCCCGGAGAAGTTCCTGGTGCTCCTCAAGGAATGTCCGGAAAGTGGGCGACCCCGCTTCTTCCTCACCTTCGAAGAACAAGGTCACGCCGAGCCCGAAATCCTCCCCCAGGACCTTGGTGACAGCACTGTATGCGGCCAGGTGCGCCATGATCCCTGCTTTGTCGTCGGCAGCGCCGCGGCCGTACAACCGGCCATCACGTTGTTGGGCGACGAACGGTTCCGACTTCCAGAGGCTCCGGTCCCCCCCGGGAGGCTGGACGTCATGGTGCGCATAGAGCAGGATGGTCGGCTTGCCTTCGGCGGCAGGTCGGCGCGCGACGACGGCAGGACCACCGGGCGTACCGTCGCCCTTGTTGCAGCGAAGGATGCGGACGTCCTCCATGCCGGCTTCCTTAACCAAGGAAGCCACGGCGTCAGCGCTTCGATCCAGTTCCTTGGGATCGAAGCTTGGCCATGCAATCCCCCGGAATACCCACCAGCTCTTCCAGTGACGCGAGTGTGTTCTCGAAAGAGTCGTTGACCGCCGTGGTCAGTGCCTCGACCGGAGTGGAGTCGGGGGGGTGCCCTTGCTTGTTCTGCGGGATCTCCGCATGTGCTGAAGTCATGGGCCACACTTTACCGCCGGGGGATTCTCCCGCCGCAGCAGGCGCAGCCCAAGCCATGGGGCTTGATGCAGGGCAAAGGCTCGGGCAACCGGACACGTAACGTGCGCCACCTTCTTGAGGGGGTATTCTGTATGGGTGTTCGGACGCAAAAAGGAAGAGCCCAGCGCTCAATCAGTAGTAGATCAGGCCTACGCCACCGCACCGGAGTCCGGTGCGGGAAAAGGCGCCCCCCCAACGCCCAAGCGGAAGGACCAGGAAGCGGCCCGCAAGCGCCCTTTGGTTCCCAACGACCGTAAGGCCTCCAAGGCAGCGGAAAGGGTAGCCATCCAGGACCAGCGGCAGAAAATGCGGCAGGCCCTCGATACAGGTGACGAGAGGTTCCTCCCCCCCTTCGCGACAAGGGGCCTCAAAAGCGTTACACGCGTGACTACGTGGACGCTCGGTTCAGCTTGGGCGAGTACCTCATGTTCGGCGCTTTGCTGTTCGTCGTAATTTCCCTGATCATTCCGCCCACCAGCGCCGGCATCAGCTACGTCCTTATTGGATTCTGGATCATGTTCCTCGCTGTCTTCGTGGACGTCTTCATCCTGTCGCGCAAGCTTCGCAAGCGGCTAACCGAGAAGTTCGGCGAAGTGGAACGGGGGGGCTCCATCTGGTATGGATGCATGCGTGCCTCCAGTTCCGCAAACTCCGCCTTCCCAAGCCCCAGGTAAAGCGCGGGCAGTACCCCGCCTAGGCGCCGGAAACCCAGGCACCCCCCCAACCCTTGCATTCAAGAAGACCCCGGACCACTGGTCCGGGGTCTTCTTGTAGCTGGTATCAGCGAGCTGCCCGCTGACGAAGTTTCACGAGGCCCTTGTTGATGCGCGAAGCCCAAAAAGGTCCTTCATAGAGGAACGCTGTATAACCCTGCACCAGAGTTGCTCCAGCGTCCAAGCGGTCCTGAACATCCTGCGGCGTCTCCACGCCACCCACCGCAATGAGCACGAGCTGGTCCCCCCACAGCGTTCTTGAGCCTGCGCAATACATCCAGGGAGCGCTGCTTCAGGGGGGGTGCTCCCGACAAGCCGCCCGCACCCAGGGACTCCACCTTCGCGGCGTCGGAGACGAGCCCATCACGCGAAATCGTGGTGTTGGTGGCAATAATCCCATCGAGCTTCAGGTCCAGCGCAAGGCGTGCGACGTCGTCGACATCATCATCGGACAGGTCCGGCGCGATCTTGACCAGAAGGGGTACATGCCGGCCGGCAGCTTCGTCCGCAGCGTCGCCAACAGCCCGCAACAGGGGACGCAGCGTCTCCACGTTCTGCAGCAAGCGCAGCCCCCCCGGCGTATTCGGAGAACTAACATTGACCACCAGGTAGTCGGCTGCCGGCGCCAGGCTACGTGCACTCACCAAATAGTCCTCGGTAGCGTCGTCGAGCTCAACCAGCTTGGTCTTGCCGATGTTCACCCCAATAACCGGCCGGACGTCGGGGTACTGCCGCTGCAAAGCAGCCCGTGCTGACTTGAGTCTCGGCGCGACTGCTGCGGCGCCGTCGTTGTTGAATCCCATGCGTTGATGACCGCTTTGTCCTCAATCAAACGGAACAGGCGGGGGGGCTTTTCATTGCCTGGCTGCGCCTGGCCGGTTATGGTCCCCACCTCCACATGTCCGAAGCCGAGCTCGGATAAGGCTTCAATACCGTGACCCTCTTTGTCGAAGCCTGCTGCCAAGCCGAAAGGAGACGGAAAGGTGAGCCCCAGCGCTTCCGTCCGAAGGGAAGCATCAGGAGCTGTAATCCTGGACAAAATCCGGCCGGCTCCGGAACGGTGGGCCGCCCGGATGCCTTGGAAGCCGATCTTGTGGCTTTCTCGCATCCATCCAGGAGAAGGCCAACTTGAAGAATGTGGGGTAAACACGCATGGTCCTAGTTTTCCCGCTTACAGACAACTCACCAAACCCGTGACCCGGCCTGCCGCTAGCATGTAGCATGCCGCCGGAAAATCGTGACGCAGATCATGGAAGCCAAAAGGTCGCTGCCGACGTCGTAGTAGTGGGAGCCGGGTTGTCCGGGCTGGTTGCCGCGGCTACGGCCTATGCCGCCGGCAAGACAGTGGCTGTCCTGGACCAGGAACCGGGGGGCATCCGTGGGCGGTCAGGCGCACTGGTCCTTTGGCGGCCTCTCATGGTCAACACGCCTGAACAGCAGCGCCTGGGTGTCAGGGACAGCACAGAACTCGCCCTTTCGGACTGGCTGGCGTCGGCCGCTTTTGACCGCTCCGTGGACCAGAAGGCCCGGGAGTGGGCCGAGGCTTATGTCCACTTCGCCTCAGGTGAGAAGCGGTCATGGCTACGGAGCCTGGGCGTAGGCTTTTTTCCTTTGGTGCAGTGGCTGAACGCGGCGGCTACGGGCCGCAGGGCCACGGCAATACCGTGCCCCGGTTCCACGTCACGTGGGGGGCACGGGACCGGCGCTGGTTGAACCGTTCCTCGCCAAGGTGCTGGAGGGCGTTGATACCGGCAGGGTCGGCCTTCACTTCAGGCATCGGGCTTTGTCGCTGACGACGACGGCGGGCAGGGTCACCGGCGTTTCCGGCGACGTTCTGCAACCGTCGACGGCGGTCAGGGGACAAGCATCCGGCCGCGTCGTCATGGGGGAGCTTTGAGGCAACGGTGGGAGCCGTGGTGGTGACCACTGGCGGCATCGGCGGCAATCACGCCAAAGTGCGCCGGCAATGGCCGGACGACACGGCTCCCGACTACATGCTCAGTGGAGTACCAGCTTCAGTTGACGGCGAGTTCCTGTCCGCCGTGGAATCCGCGGGAGCTGCCCTGGTCAACGGCGACCGCATGTGGCACTACCCCCCCGAAGGAATCCACAACTATGATCCGGTGTGGCCCAACCATGGAATCCGCATCCTGCCCGGCCCATCCTCACTTTGGCTCGACGCCGAAGGACACCAGCTGCCGGCGCCGCTCTTTCCCGGCTTTGACTCACAGGGAGCGCTTCGGCACATAGTCGGGTCGGGACATGGGTATTCGTGGTTTGTCCTCAACCGCACCATCGCACTCAAGGAACTGGCCCTCTCCGGGTCCGAGCAGAACCCGGATCTCACAGGCAAAGATTTCCGGCTGCTCGCAACGCGGCTCCGGCCTGACAGCGACGCGCCCATTCAGCGTTTCATGGACAAGGGTGTTGACTTTCTCCAGGCGGCAACGCCTATGGAGCTTGCTTCACGCATGAACCACCTCACAGGAAGCTCCTTGATCGACGGCGACGGGCTCGACTCACTGATCCGGGCCAGGGACAGCCAGGTAGCCAGCGGACTAGGCAAGGATCCGCAGTTGTCAGCTATCAGGGCAGCACGGCGGTTTGCAACCGACAAACTCATGCGGGTGGCTCGCCCGCATCGTTTGACTGACCCTGCGCACGGACCCCTGATTGCCATTCGGCTGTCTGTACTGACACATAAGAGCTTGGGCGGTCTCACAACCGATCTGCGCTCAAGGGTGCTGGACGATGAGGGGAACAATATCCCGGGCCTCTATGCGGCCGGAGAAGCTGCCGGATTCGGTGGAGGCGGTATCCACGGGTATCGGGCTTTGGAAGGAACATTCCTCGGCGGTTGCCTCTTCACGGGGAGGGCCGCGGGCCGGGACGCCGCCGCCAGTGTCTAAGCTAAAGCCATGGAGTGGACGGCTGACATCCTGGGAACCGACTTCCAATCCTGCAGGGTTGACGCCCCCCCAGGGCCGGATGGCGTGGTCCGGCGCGCCACCTTGATTCGGCACAGGGTCGAGTCCAAAGACCAAGCTGACAGCGACGCCTACTCAGCGCCGAAGCGCTACGGTGCCGTACTTTTCCTGCACGGTTGGAGCGATTACTTTTTCAACACCGAGCTGGCCCGCTTCTGGGCACAGCAAGGCTACGACTTCTACGCCCTGGACATGCACAACCACGGCCGGAGCCTACAGGCCGATATGCCCGGCGGCTACGTGGCCGACTTGGCCGACTACGATGGCGAGATTGAGAAGGCCATCGAAATCATCCGCCACGACCACACTGCCTCCTCAACTGGAAGCCTGACCCTGATGGGCCATTCAACCGGAGGACTGGTTGCGGCGCTTTGGGCCAGCCGCCACCCGGACGACATCCAATACCTGATTCTCGACAGTCCATGGCTGGAGATGCACGGTAGTTCATTGGTGCGGCGCGCAGCGAACGCCATGGTGTCCCCCCCGATCGCAAGGATCCGCCCGGAGATGGTTTTGAGGTTGCCGGAGCGGGGCTTCTACTTCCGGAGCATCAGCAGCACTGCTGAGGGGGGAATGGACCCTGGATGAGAACTACAGGCCTCCGCTCGCTTTCCCTGTCCGGGCAGGTTGGTTGAGCGCTGTGTTCGCAGGCCATTCGCAAGTTGCCCGCGGCTTGAAGCTGGAGATGCCTGTCCTTGTGCTGACGTCCACCACCAGCGCCAATGGCATGGTGTGGCAGGAATCGATGCGCCGATCGGACGCCGTCCTGGACGTTAGCGTCATTGCACTGCGGGCGATGGCCTTAGGCCGGACAGTTACCTTGGAACGCATCGACGGAGCCTCCATGACGTCTTCCTTTCAGCGCCGGCAGTAAGGAAGGACGCTTATTCACGACTTGCCCGGTGGGTCAAAGGATTTATGGACAACAACGAGCCGGATCGTCGGCGGGAAGGGGACGCATGACCACCACGGAGGAGTCGGTTTCACTATGGCAGCCCGACGTCCTCGGCCAAGGCTACGAGCGCATGGATTTGCCCTTGAAAGCCGACGAGGAGGGGCCAGTAAAGGCGACCCTCATCAGGCATGCACCGCCCGTGGCCCATCCGTCCCAGCAAGGCGTGCTTGATTTCCTGGCTTCCTTTACCAAGCGCAAACGACGCCCCGCCCCATCTGATCCCGGCGGAGCCCGAAGGTGGTCCTCTACCTGCACGGATGGGCGGACTACTTTCTACAGACGGAGCTGGCCGAGTACCTCACGGCGTCAGGATTTCACTTCTATGCCCTGGACCTCCGGAAATTCGGCCGCAGCCTGCTACCGGGACAGACACCCGGCTACACATCCGATCTTGGCGTATACGACGAAGACCTCGCCGCAGCCTTACGTGAGATCGAACGGGACGTAGCCACAAGGACCAATAACGCGACGCCACCCACTATCCACCTGCTCGCCCACTCCTTGGGCGGCTTGATCGCGGCCCTTTGGGCCGACCGTAATCCCGGCCGAGTGGGAACGTTGGTCCTGAATTCTCCATGGCTGGAACTGCAGGGAAGCAGCCTGGTCCGAAGTATCGCCATGCATCTGGTGGAACCCTTTGCCCGGACCGATCCAAAACGTCCTTTCAGGTTCCCGGAAATGCCCGCATATTGGGAAAGTGTCAGCAACGAGGCACATGGCGAGTGGATGCTGGATCCGGTGTGGCGTCCGCGGGCTTCGTTTCCTATCCGGGCCGGATGGACAAAAGCAGTTCTAGCGGGCCACGCCGCGGTAGAGCGCAAGCTCAACATAGACGCCCCCCCGGTGCTTGTGCTTTTGTCCGGGAGGACCAGGATCCAGGCCGAATGGACTGCCGACCTCATGCGTGCCGATGCCGTCATCGACGTTGAAGAAACGTCGCGGCGGGCGCTTGGTCTTGCCCGGAGGACCGCTGTTTTCCGCTATCCCGGCGCCCTGCACGACGTGTTTCTGTCAAGGCGCACAGTCCGCCAACAGGCATACCGTGACGTTGCCGTGTGGCTGGCGGCCTACCCGTACTGAGTTAACGTGTATGTGCTATTTGATAGCGGGCGCCGCGTCCACGGCCCCCTCCGTAGCGACGGTCGCGTTTGGCATAAATTTCGACGGCGTCCCAAAGGGTCCGCCGATCCACATCCGGCCACAACGTATCCATGAAGACGAACTCCGCATAAGCCGACTGCCAAAGAAGGAAATTGGATAGCCTCTGCTCCCCCCCGAACTGCGCAGGAAGAGATCCACATCGGGAAGGTCCGGTTCGTCCAAGTACTTTTGAATGGTCTTCTCCGACACCGACCCCCCGGCTTCAACCGGCCAGCGGCGACGTCGTGCGCGATTGCGGAAACGGCGTCGGCAATTTCTGCACGCCCACCGTAATTAACACACATGGTCAGCGTGCAGGTGTCATTGGCTCGGGTGTAGTCTCTGCCTCTTCCAGCTCCTTGATGACCGATCCCCCCCACAGGCGGGGCCTGCGGCCAGCCCAACGGATGCGGACACCCCACTCATCGAGTTGGTTGCGTTGGCGGCGTAGTACATCCTTGTTAAATCCCATGAGGAATCGAACTTCCTCCGGTGACCGGCGCCAGTTCTCGGTGGAGAACGCGTACACACTGACGTACTTGATCCCGAGTTCGATCGCTCCTGCCATGACGTCCAAGAGCGCAGGCTCGCCGGCCTTGTGTCCCTCTATCCGAGGGAGGCCCCGCTGATTAGCCCAACGCCCGTTGCCGTCCATGACTATGGCCACGTGCTGCGGAATGAGCTCACTCGGAATACTCGGCGGCAGAGCTCCGGAAGGGTGTCCATAAGGGGCAATCACCGGGGCAGTCCTCGCCGCTGTTGATTTACTCTTCTTTCCAAGTACCACTGTCAGCTTCGCTCCACGTGTTTGAGTGATTTCAGGGCTCGTTCAAGATGCCACTGGAGGTAACTGGCAACCAAGCCGGCAGCTCCCGCCTGTGCCGCGGATCCGAAGCATCAGCGACGCTCCAATTGCCAGTTAGTAAGGCGCCCAGCAACAGTACTGTCTCCGGCGCCGGAGCCGGAGAGCCCGGGGGGGGCCTGCAGTCGCCGCACACCATGCCGCCAACGGGGGGGCGGCAAACGCTGTGTGAGGACCGGGACGGCCACATCGTGCACAATCAGTGAAGCTTGGTGCCCACCCACCGGTGGCCAGCGCCCGCAAAAGATAAGAATCAAGAATGAGCTCGGGTGGATGGTCCGAACGGCTCAAGGCAGCCAGTGCACCAACCAGCAGATTATATTGGGCGGTCCCTGATTCGGTATCAGCATCCGTGAGCTTCTCGCAGTCTCCGTCATGGCTGCAGCCACCGTGAACCGCCCATAGTCGGCCGCGATACTACTTCCGTACGCGCCCTTCGCCACGGCCTGGGTCACAATGTCCAAGGTCCGGCCCGAGACCAGTTGCAGGTCCGCCACCATGAAGGCTCCAGCCGCGCCCCCCCGAAGCGGCTACTGGTCCTGCGAACACCCTTGGCGACGGCACGAACCTGACCATGGTGTTTGGTCAGCAGAGTGATGATTCGATCCGCCTCGCCCAGCTTGTGGGTACGAAGCACCACGGCATCGTCCCGATAGGACCGCGCTGCAAACGACGGATTGGCCACAACTAATCTTCCCACTATGCCTGGTCCGGCAGTGTTCGCCGGACCGTGTGGTGACGGTATTTCCCGTCACCACACGGTGGGCTTAGGCCTGGGCGTCCCGGACGGCCCGGTTCACTGCCGAGATCAATGCCTTGAGGGAGGACGTGGTGGTGCTGGGGGGGTCAATTCCGACACCCCACAAAACGCGTTCTCCGACAGCACATTCAACGTAGGCCGCAGCACTGGCACTGCCGCCTTCGGACAGGGCGTGCTCGCTGTAATCGAGCACCCGCACGTCAACGCCATCGTGGTGGAGTATGTCCAACAGGGCTGCAATGGGACCATTGCCATGGCCGGTGCGGCGGACTTCGACGCCGTCGATCCGCAGGTTTGCGTTCATGGTCATGGCGCCCGATTCATCCGTCTCGGTGCTCACGCTACCCAGCCCATAGCGACCCCCCCACTGAGCCTGCTCTTCTTCGGAGGGCAAGTATTCATCCTGGAAGATCTGCCACAGCTGGGCACCGCTGACCTCGCCACCCACGGCATCGGTACGACGCTGGATGACTCCGGAGAACTCGATCTGTGCCCGGCGGGGCAAATCCAGGTTGTGCTCGTTCTTCAGCAGGTAGGCCACGCCGCCCTTGCCGGACTGCGAGTTAACCCGGATAACAGCTTCATAGCTGCGGCCGAGGTCCTTGGGGTCGATGGGCAGGTAGGGAACCTGCCAGGTGAAGTCGTCAACCGACTTCCCGGCAGCAGCAGCGTCCTTCTCGAGCGCCTCAAAGCCCTTCTTGATGGCATCCTGGTGCGAACCGGAGAAGGCCGTAAAGACGAGGTCGCCACCGTAGGGCGACGCTCCGGGACCGGCAACTGGTTGCAGTACTCCACAGTGCGGCGTATCTCATCGATATCTGAGAAATCAATCATGGGGGGGTCTACACCCTGCACGAACATGTTGAGCCCCAGCGTCACCAAGTCGACGTTGCCGGTACGTTCGCCGTTGCCGAACAAGCAACCTTCAATGCGGTCGGCGCCTGCCAGGTAACCCAGCTCAGCTGCAGCGACGCCGGTGCCGCGGTCGTTGTGCGGGTGGAGGGAGATGATGATTCCTCGCGGGGGGTGCAGGTTCCTGTGCATCCACTCGATGGATCTGCATAGACGTTGGGGGTTGCCATTTCCACCGTGGCCGGCAGGTTGATGATGACCTGCTTGTCGGCAGAAGCCTCAAAGACATCAGCAATGGCGTTGCACACGCGGGCGGCATACTCGAGTTCGGTTCCCGTGAATGACTCCGGTGAGTACTCATACGTGATGTGCGTGTCTGTCAGGGTCTCTTCATACTTCTTGCACAGACGCGCACCCTGCAGCGCAATATCCAGAATGCCGTCTTCGTCCTGGTTGAATACAACGCGACGCTGCAATACGGACGTGGAGTTGTACAGGTGGACGATAGCCTGCTTGGCGCCGACCAGGGATTCGTAGGTGCGTTCAATCAAGTGTTCACGCGCCTGCGTCAGAACCTGGATGCTGACGTCGTCCGGAATATGACCACCCTCGATGAGCTGGCGAACAAAGTCGAAGTCAGTCTGCGATGCTGAGGGGGAAACCAACCTCGATTTCCTTGTAGCCCATCTTGACGAGCAGCTGGAACATCTTCAGCTTGCGTGCCGGGCTCATGGGGTCGATCAGTGCCTGATTGCCGTCGCGCAGGTCAACTGCGCACCAACGCGGAGCCTTGGTGATGACCTTGTCCGGCCAGGTGCGGTCCGGAACCTCGACGCTGATCTGGTCCTGGAACGGCAGGTAGCGGTGAATCGGCATACCGGAGGGCTTTTGTGCATTACGCATGACGTGTGGCCTTTTCTCTAAGAACTAAATGAAAGCTTAGCCGGACACAACGGAACTCCGCGGCGAGGATGGCCCAGCTTCAGATAGCTTTCAGGCCCCCGCCGCGGCAGCTAAGAAGAAGCATCGCCGTACGCACAAATTCACACTAACACGATGCGTATGATGACAGTGCAACACCTCATGCAACGTCCACTATGCAGACGCCGCGACGGTGGAAACGCCGACTGCAGCGTCCACACAAGGAGCCACAGTGCCACAGTCGGGGGGGATCTCTCTTTCCAACATCGATCACAGCGTCCGGCCCCAGGACGACCTCTATCAGCACGTCAATGGTGCGTGGCTCAACAGCACAACGATTCCGGACGACAGGCCGCTTGAAGGTACTTTCACGGCTTTGCGCGATGGCGCGGAGCTGGCCGTGAAGGCGATTATCGAAGAGGCGGCCGCCAAAGGCGGGTCAGCCACCGGCGTCGAACAGAAAGTTGGCGGACTCTACGCGAGCTTCATGGACGAAGAAGCAGCCGAGGCGAAGGGGATGGAGCCCGTGCGAGGCCGTCTTGATGAGGTTCGCGAGGTGGGCTCCCCCCCAGCGGAACTGGCTGCCTGATCGGACGATTGTTCCGCTCGGACGTCTCCGGGCTCTTTTCGATCTACCCCCCCGCACCGGACGCTGGCAACCCGGAGCGCATTCTCCTTTATATCGGACAAGGGGGGGGCCTGGGATTGCCGGACGAGTCCTACTACCGAGAAGAAAAGTTCGCGGCCATCGTCGCGGCCTATGGCGACTACATTGCCAAGCTGTTCAACCTCGCAGGCATCCCCCGACGCGCAAGCTGCCTCCCAGCGCATCGTCGCACTCGAAACCGCTCTGGCATCCCACCACTGGGACAATGTCATGCTGCGGGATCCCCCAGAAGACCTACAACCTCAAGACCGCGGCTGAAGCCGTGGAACTGTTCCCCCCCCTGCTCGACACCTGGTTCCAGGCGGCAAGGGTGGAACCAGCCAAGCGAAGTGAAATCGTGGTGAGCACGCCGGACTTCTTTGCTGGCGCGGCAGCTTTGCTGGAATCCCAGCCCCCCCTGGAAACCTGGAAGGAGTGGCTGACCCTCCGGGTTCTCAGTTCGGCTGCGCCCTATCTTTCGTCCGCGTTCGTTTCCACGAACTTCGACTTCTACGGCACCACGCTCAGCGGTACGCCGCAGAACAGGGAACGGTGGAAGCGCGGAGTGGCCGTCGTTGAGGCGGCCCTCGGCGAGGCAGTCGGCCAGATCTACGTTGACCGGCACTTCCCTGCCGGGCACAAAGCAAGGATGGAGACCCTGGTCTCAAACCTGATCGAAGCTTATCGGGAGAGTATTTCTTCCCTCGGATGGATGGGCGAGGAGACCAAGAAAGAGGCACTGAAGAAGCTGGACGCGTTCCGTCCAAAGATCGGTTTCCCGGACAAATGGATCGACTACTCCGCCGTGGAAATCGATCCGACGGATCTCCTCGGCAACGTGGAGCGCGCCCATGACGCGGATGTGGACCGGCACCTGGACGAGATCGGTAAGCCGGTTGATCTGACGAAATGGCTCATGACGCCGCAGACCGTCAATGCCTACTACCATCCGATGCTCAACGAGATCGTATTTCCCGCGGCCATCCTTCAGCCACCCTTCTTTAACGCAGATGCGGATGACGCTGTGAACTACGGCGGAATCGGCGCGGTGATCGGTCACGAAATCGGCCACGGGTTCGACGACCAAGGGTCCCAGTTCGATGGCAGCGGCGCACTCCGCAATTGGTGGACGGAAGACGACCGTACAGCCTTCGAAGCCCTGACGGCGAAATTGGTTGCCCAGTACGACGCCCTGTCCCCCCCCTACGCTGCGCCCGACCATAAGTCAACGGCAAGCTGACTCTGGGCGAGAACATAGGCGACCTCGGAGGCCTCACTATTGCCTACAATGCCTATCTCCTGAGCCTGAACGGAGCCGAGCCGGAGGTCCTGGACGGCTTCACGGGCTTCCAGCGGTTCTTCATGTCGTGGGCTGCCGGTTGGCGCCAGGTGATCCGCACCGAAGAAGCGATCCGGAGACTGGCTACGGACCCCCCCACTCCCCCCCAACGAGTTCCGCACCAACGCCATAGCCCGCAACCTCGATGCCTTCCATGAAGCCTTCGACGTGACGGAAGCCGATGGCATGTGGATGGAACCCGGGGGGGAACGCGTCAGCATCTGGTAGTACCCGGAAGCGCAACGGCCGGCCAGTTGAAGAACTGGCGGCCGTTGTTGTGTTCGGCTAAAAGCAGGGAATCCCTTACTGGTCGATGTAGAGGGGATTCACCTGTTGGCAAACGGCATCGCTGGCCGTTTGGTTGACAACATCTGATGGTACTGAGGCTGCACCGTAGGCAGTCCCGGTGCCGAAGTCCGTGCCAACGTACAGCTGCACGCCCGCTACACCCGGGGGCTTCCTGGACTTGGGCGGCCGGGATGCCGAACAGGGTGGCCACATCAGCGGCCACATCCGCAAAACCCGGTCCGTAGTAAAGCACAGTTTGATCCACAGGATTGGCCAAGTAGGACACCGTCTGGGCAAATCCGTTCCCCCCCGTGAGCACGGCCATGAGCTCCTGTGCCCGTGTAGCGACGCCGCTGCCGTTGGCAACGGCCACCGGTTGGATCGCTTTGTCATACGCCGGTGCGGCAGGCGTGGTGGCCGTTGGCTGAGGAGCCGGGCTTTCGCTAGGTGCCGGAGTGGACGTCGCACCGGGTGTTGTGAGGTCCAGGTCGGCACGAAGTGCGGCGAACAACTGTGATGACTGAGCTCCACGAGCTCCAACCGGTTAAGGTCGGCCGCCGCCTGCTGCGTGGGCACCGCCACGAACGCCACCTTGGAAACATCAATGTCCTTGAGCCGCCCACCAATGGTCAACAGTGACGGAACTGACGCGAGGCCCTCGTCCACGGTCAGGTTCTGCGTGACCACATCCGCGATCTGCAACAGCCGCTGCGGGTTGCCCAAAGTTCCCTCGTCCTTGAGCTTCCGGGTGAGGGAAGAGAGGAAGGCCTGCTGGCCCTTGATGCGGCCGAGGTCGCCTCCGTCACCGAAAGCATGCCTGGTTCGGAGGAATGCCAAAGCCTGTTCGCCTTCCACCAGTGAATCGCCCTTGGCCAGACGGAGCCGGGAATCCGGATCAAAGACCGGATCACTGACGCAAACGTTGACGCCGCCCACCGCGTGGGAAAGCTCCTTGACGGCGTTGAAATCAGCCATCATGAAGTGGTCGATTTCCAAGCCGGTCAACTGGTTGACGGTATCCACAGCGCAGCCGATGCCAGCCTCAGCCATGGCCTCGTTGATCATCACCCACTGCGGGCAGGGAACGTCTGGTTATTGGTACGGTCCGTGCACTGCGGAACGTCCACCAACAGGTCTCGCGGGAAACTGAGGACGTTAACCCGTTTGTTGTCCGCGGAGATATCCAAGAGCATCATCACATCGGAGTGGCCATAGCCGGTTGAGTCTTCCGTGCTGCCGTATTCGGCGTTCTTTCCATCACGGGTATCGGAGCCAAGAATCAGGATCTGCAGGCGATCCGTCTTGTCATCGACCAGCGGATCACCGGCATTGCGTGTCTCGCCCGCACTCAAGGGGGGGCCTTGGTGATGTTGGTCTGCAACCGGATAAACCAAAAAGCAGCAAAGGCAACGCCTGCAACCAGCGCAACGGAGACCACGCCGGTAACAATTTTCAACCAAAGCGGCAGGCCTTTGGGCGCCTTCATGTGGCGAGGGGTACCGTCGGCATCCTCTCCGTGGCGTGCCCCCACCGGGGGGGACAGCGGTGCCGGTGCCCTGCGGGCGGGCGTCACGACGTCGCACTATTTGGTTTACCTTTCATCAAACAGCTGGATCCCCCCCGCAATCATAGTTGCCGTTTCTGGGAAGTTCCTTATCGCGCCCGAAGCCACGCCGGATCCAGTGGTGCCAATTAGAACCCGAGTTTGACCAGTTGCTTGGGATCGCGCTGCCAGTCTTTAGCTACTTTTACGTGGAGATCAAGGTAAATCCGGGTTCCGAGCAGCGTTTCAATTCCCTTGCGGGCGTTGGTTCCCACCTCGCGCAACCGGCTTCCGCCCTTGCCGATAATGATGGCCTTCTGCGAAGGCGCTCGACATAAAGATTCACTCGAACATCCAACAGCGGGTTGTCCTCGGTCCTGCCTTCGCGGGGGGGAACGATTTCCTCCACCACCACTGCCAGTGAGTGCGGAAGTTCATCACGGACTCCCTCGAGGGCGGCTTCGCGGATAAGCTCAGCGATCATGACGGCCTCGGGCTCGTCAGTCAGCTCGCCATCAGGATAAAGCGGCGGCGACGACGGCATGTGGCTGATCAGCACATCTGCCACAGTTGAGACCTGGAAACCATCGGCAGCAGAAACAGGCACAATGTCAGCCCAGCCCTGCTCACCAAGAACGTCGCGTCCCAATGCGGCGACTGCGAGCAGTTGCTCCGTCAACGCCTGACGGTCCACAAGGTCCGTTTTAGTCACCAGCGCCACGATCGGCTTGCGTCCGACGGCGGCCAATTGGGCTGCGATGTATTTGTCGCCGGGGGGGCCGATCTTTTCGTTCGCGGGAAGGCAGAAACCGATGGCATCGACTTCCGCCAGGGTGTCTGCCACCAGTTCGTTAAGACGCTTCCCCCCCAGGAGGGTCCGTGGACGGTGAAGGCCCGGCGTGTCCACGAGGATCAGTTGCGCATCATCGCGGTGAACGATACCTCGGATGGTGTGCCGTGTAGTCTGCGGCTTGGCCGAGGTGATGGCAACCTTCTGGCCAACCAAGGCATTGGTCAGAGTCGATTTTCCCGCGTTGGGTCGGCCGACAAGCACCGAGAAGCCAGCGTGGAAGCCACCGAAATCGGCATCGGCATCGAATTTCTTATTTTGCTTGCTCACGTGGAACTCCCTGTTGCGTTGAGTCGGCGTCATCGAGTAGGTCTTCAAAGTCAGTGTCTTCCTTTGGCATGGCTGCCGCAATGATGTGGCTGACCCTGTTTCGGCGACCCTCCAGCTATCTGCCCGAAGTGAAATACCGTTCACTTCAACGGAGCTCCCAACAATGGGAACCTGACCAAGGGCTTTCGCGAGGAGGCCACCTACGGTATCCACTTCGTCGTCGTCGAGGTCAATATCGAACAACTCGCCCAGGTCATCGATGCTCATGCGGCACTCACGCGTACGTGCCATCGCCGAGGTCGACCGCCTCCTCGGCTGCGGCGTCGTATTCATCCACAATCTCGCCCACGATTTCCTCAATGAGGTCCTCAAGGGTGACCAGTCCAGCGGTGCCGCCGTACTCGTCGATCACGATCGCTACGTGTGTGGACTCCTTTTGGAGTTCCCTCAGGAGGTCGCTCACTGGCTTGGATTCCGGGACATAACGGACATCCCTTGCAAGTGAGTCAACGTCATGGGCTTGCAGTCCCGGTTCGCTGCGATGCATGGCTGCAGCCACGTCCTTGAGGTAAAGAATTCCACGGATCTGATCCGTGTTCTCACCGATGACCGGGATTCTTGAATAACCAGAACGCAGGAAAAGGCCCATTGCAGTTTCGAGGTCCGAGCCCGTACCAATGCTGACAATGTCCGTACGGGGGCACCATCACGGAACGCACCAAAGTGTCACCGAAATCGAAGACTGAATGGATGAGTTCAGCCTCATTGTCTTCAATCATGTCCGACTCCGCGGCACGATCCACGAACTCACGGAACTCTTCTTCGCTGACGAACGCGTCGTCCCCCCCGCTCGGGGCGCCAGGTGCAACTGCCTGCCCCCCAGGGCAACCAACCAGCCGGGGATTGGCCCCCCCAATATCCAGCACAGGAACCTGATCAGCGGAGCAGTGAAACGAACGACGGGTCCGGAGTGGGCCCTGCCCAACTGCCTGGGCGAAACACCCACAAGTACGAAGCCAATCACCGCCATGATGCCCGTAGCTGCGAGCCCGGCGAGCCATACGTTGTCCAGCAAACTGTGCAGGACCACGGCGACGGCAACTGCTGCCGCCATTTCGAACCACACGCGCCAAAAGCGCAGCGCCCGCATATGTGCGATCGGGTTCTTGAGAATGCCCCCCCCAGTGCTTTGCCCTTGCTGCGAACTATTGATTGTTCGGCCTCATGCCGGGGGCAGGAAGTTGAACGCAGCCTCGGCTGCGGTCAGCAGTGCAACGAAGCTGAGGAAAACCAGCGCCATGCCGACCAGGATGATCGAGGTCACTGCATGGTCTCCATGGGGCATCCTTGCCCAGGAATTCAGACAGCAGTTCCCGCTGCAAGCCGAACATCTCTTCCTTTTCCTCCGGCTCCGCATGGTCAAAACCAAGCAGGTGGAGGATGCCATGGGTGGTCAGGAGAAGCATCTCATCCTGCGTGGCATGCCCGGCGTTGCGCGCCTGAACCTCGGCAACCTGCGGGCAGATGGCGATATCACCCAGCATGCCCTGCGGCGTGGGCTTGTCCGGAGTGCCCGGCGTCAATTCGTCCATGGGTACGGACAACACGTCCGTAGCTCCGGGCTCGTCCATAAGTTCGATGTGCAGCTTTTCCATGGCCGGTTCATCGACAAGGAGAATGGACAGTTCGGCCTGGGGGTGGATGTACAGACGCTCAAAGATGAAGCGGGACAACGTCACCAGCTGCGCTTCGTCCACCGCTACACCGGACTCGTTGTTTACTTCAATGCTCATTTACGTTCTCCACGTTGGTACTGTGCGCCAGTGGCGTCTGTGCGGTGTGCGTCGTCCCATGTGCTGTAGGCGGAGACGATGTCGGCAACCAAGCGGTGCCGCACGACGTCAGCAGCCTCCAGGATGGAGAAATTGACGTCGTCAATCCCCTTCAGGATCTCCCTGACGATCCGCAGGCCCGATGTTGAACCGGAAGGCAGGTCAATCTGGGTGACATCGCCCGTGACCACCATTTTCGATCCGAAACCGAGGCGGGTCAGGAACATCTTCATCTGCTCCGGAGTGGTGTTCTGCGCTTCGTCGAGGATGATGAAGGCGTCGTTCAGTGTCCGTCCTCGCATGTAGGCCAAAGGAGCGACCTCGATGGTCCCCCCCGCAGCCATCAAACGCGGGATGGATTCAGGATCCATCATGTCGTGCAAAGCGTCATACAGCGGGCGAAGATAGGGGGTCGATCTTGTCGCTCAGCGTGCCAGGGAGGAAGCCCAGCCTCTCCCCCCCCGCTTCCACAGCGGGCCGGGTCAGGATGATCCGGCTGACTTCCTTCGTCTGCAGGGCCTGCACTGCTTTGGCCATTGCCAGGTACGTCTTTCCAGTACCAGCCGGGCCAATTCCAAAAATCACGGTGTTGTCGTCAATGGCGTCAACATAGTTTTTCTGGTTCAGCGTCTTCGGCCGTATGGTTTTACCCCTGCTGGACAGGATGTTGTGCGTCAGGACATCCGCCGGATTCTGCACGGACTGCGTCCTCAGCAGGGACACGAGCTGCTGCAGGATGTCCGGAGTGACCACCGTCCCCCTTCGCCACGAGCCCCCCGGACTTCCTCCAAGAGCCGCATGATGCGTGGAATGACTGCGGAAGGCCCGGTCATGGAAAGTTCGTTGCCACGGACGTGGAAATTAACGTCCTGGAACTGTTCCTCGATGTATCGCAAGGCTTCGTCGTGGCTGCCCAACGAGTGAACCATTTGGTCGGAGTTGTCGAACGTGACAACTTCCGTGCGCGTACCGGTAGTGTGTGCGGGAACTCGGTGGGCGGCTGGTTGCCGTTTCCGGTCCTGAGCCGCCCGTTCAAAGATTCACTCATAGTGCTGGCCTTAGGGCCTTTTCTCCTCCGGTTGGTCGTATTAACGCCATCGATTCGACATTCGTGGCCACTTTAAGGCGACCGCCCGGATGCCGGAATGTCTTCAATCCTACGCCAGCCCGGCCAACGTTGAACCTCAACGGACGGCATCATCATGGCCCGCCCCCCGCGATGTCATACATTTTGTCTCAACTCTGCATCAAGCCGGTATCAATCATGTTTCAGTTGGCGCCCGACAGCCCGATCCTGGCCGACCGCCGTCGACGATGTGCCAAGCTGGCATAGCGGGTGGGATCAGCACCCTGCGGTCCGGCCCGGTGGCTGCGGCCGCCAAGAGAGACACGTTAAGGCAGGAAGCCCATCACGAAGCCAGCAATCATCGGGAATGGCTCGCGCAGTCGGACGAGGTCCGTCATCGCCGTGCCAGCGATGTTTGCTGTCCTTTTGCTGACCGGTTGCATCGCCAACGGCGGCGGTAGCCAAGCAAGCGTTACCTCGCCACCAGTCACTGTCCAGGACGCCCCTGCCAGCCACGCCCCGCTGGAGACCACGCAGGCTTCCACCAAAATCCCGGTGTACTGGATCGGACGCAGCAAGGAGGAGGTTTACCTCTACCGCGAGTTCAGGGACATTTCGAGCGACGAAAATCCTGTGACCACAGCACTGCGGATCATGATGGCCGAAAAACCCTTGGACCACGACTTCTTCACGCCGTGGCAGGACCCCGAGAGTCTTGCTACGTCCATCTCGGGCAAGAATGTGATCACCGTTGATATTTCGCGGGACGCCTTCAACTCAAACCTCGACGCCGGGATGGCCCATCGCGCCGTCCAGCAATTGGTCTACACGGCTACAGCAGCAGCTTCGTCCTCCGGACTCATAAACTCGGGCCAGCAAATCCAGGTTGTCATTTTGGTTGACGGACACAAGGACTACATGGCGTTCGGGCAGGTACAGCTCGGCCAACCCATGGAACGGAATGCCTCCCTGGTTGCGCCGCTCTGGATTATCGATCCGCAGGAAGAAACGTCCTTGCCGGCAGGCGTCGTCAAGTTCAACGGCCGCAGCACCGACAGCTCCAGGCCCGTCAGCTGGCAGATCCTCCAAGAGAACGGCAAGGGCGAAAAGACCGGCCTGCTCACCGGTCAAACCAAGGCAACCGGTGAACCAGGTCAGTACGGACTTTTTACCTTCAGCGCCACGTTGAAGACCGGAAAGTATGAGTTGCGGGTTTCACAAGTCGATGAAGCCGGCGCCACCATCGAAACGAGCACCGATACCCGCCTGTTCAACGTCGGATAGCGTGCCGGGGGCTGGATGGCCTGCGAGGCTGGTTACCAGCGGCCCAGAACGTCACTGGCAAGAACGACGGCGGCGGGTCCCGCCGTCGACGACCGCAAGACATGATGACCCAACAGGGCCGTTACGGCGCCTGCGTCGCTGAGCCGTGTTACTTCACGCGGTGAGATTCCGCCCTCCGGTCCAACGATCAAAAGAACCTCCCGCGGTGACCCCGCAGCGTCACTGAGCAACGCAGCCGACTCTTCGAGGACAGTCCGCAAGGGATTCTTGGCGTCTTCATGCAGGATGATGGCCAAGTCAGCGGCCTCGACCGCCTTCGCCAAATTAGCGGTATCCACGATGGACCGGACCTCAGGAATCCAGGCTCGCCGCGCCTGCTTGGCGGCCGCAGTGACCACCGACTGCCACTTCGCGTGGGCTTTGGCAGCCCTTTCGCCCTTCCAACGCACGATTGCGCGCTCAGACTGCCATGGAATGACAGCATCAATTCCTAGTTCCGTGGCCGTCTCGATGGCAAGTTCATCGCGGTCACCTTTAGCCAGGGCCTGAACCAGCACCAACCGGACCTCCGGCTGCTCCTCGAAAAGCACCTCAGACGCCTTCACGGTCAAACTGCTGGATCCGGCGTCCACCACCGTGCCTATCAGCCGCGCACCTGAACCATCCGCTATATCAACGGGCTCGCCCGCGGCCAGGCGTTTGACCGTTACAGCATGCCGGGCCTCGGGACCCTCGAGCACGAATGTGGAACCGGGGGATCATCTGGCCGAGGCTGCCCGCGGCTGTAAAGAAAACAGGGTTGCTCACCGCTACAGGTTACCGAGCTTGTCCCGCAGCTTCGCGAACATGCCCCCCCGCTTGCCACAAGCTTTCCTTCGGTGAACTGCTCATTGCGCAGCTTGGCGAGCTGCTGCAAGAGTTCTTCCTGGGCTGGGTCGAGCTTGCTTGGCGTCTCTACGTGCAGGTGAACCTTGAGGTCGCCTCGTCCGTAACCACGGAGGTGCGTGACGCCCAGGCCGCGGAGGGTAATGATTTCGCCCGACTGCGTGCCGGCCTTCACGTCGATATCCTGTGCGCCGTCGAAGGTGTCCAGCTGCAGCTCGGTGCCAAGTGCCGCCGCCGTCATGGGGGGGACGCTCAGTGTGGCATGAAGGTCGTCGCCTTCACGCATGAACATGGAATCGTTGTTGACCCGGATTTCTACATAGAGATCACCGGCAGGACCACCTGCGGGACCTGCTTCGCCCTGCCCGGACAACTGGATGCGCGTCCCGGTTGCGACGCCTGCCGGTACCTTGATGGTGAGGGAACGGCGGCTGCGGATTCGGCCCTGTCCGTTGCACTCGTTGCAGGGGTCCTTGATGACCGTGCCGAAGCCTTCGCAGGAACCACAAGGCGCGGTGGTCATGACCTGACCGAGAATGGATCGGACAGCCCGCTGTACCTGGCCGCTACCACCGCAAATGTCGCAGCGTTCCGGGTGGGTGCCCGGGCGGCAGCAGCTGCCGTCACAGGTGGGGGGGCAAACCACGGCAGTGTCCACTTCAAGCTTCTTGTTGACGCCGAACACGGCGTCCTTCAGGTCGATGCGGACGCTGATGAGTGCGTCCTGACCGCGACGGATACGCGAGGCTGGTCCACCGTGGCCGCCACCGCCACCAAAGAAGGTGTCGAAGATGTCCTGGAACGCGAAACCCTGGCCGGAGTAGCCGCCACCGAAACCGTTGTCGGTGCCGTTCTCATTGCCGGTGGCATCGTAGACCCGGCGCTTCTGGGGGGGGTCGGACAACACTTCGTAAGCGTGGGTCACGGCCTTGAACTGTTCCGCGACATCTTCACCGGGGTTTACGTCGGGGTGCAGTTTCCGCGCCAACTTGCGGTACGCCTTTTTGATCTCTTCCCCCGGTGGCTTCCGGCGAGACTCCCAAAACGTCATAGTGGCTGCTCAAAGTCGGTATCTCTTCCTTGTTGTACTGCGGATGTTTCCTCGGACCGGTTTTCAGCCGCCGAGAATGCGGGAAAGGTAACGGGCCACGGCGCGTACGGCTGCCATGGTGGTGGGGGGGTAGTCCATGCGCGTCGGACCGAGAATCCCCCCCACCTTGGCCCCCCCGGAGCCATAGCCGGTAGCCACGACGGACGCCTCAGCCAAGCCGTCGTACGGATTTTCGCGTCCAATGCTCACGGTGACGCCACGGGGGATCATCCCCCCCATGTCAGACAACAACCGAAGCATGACAACTTGTTCCTCGAGTGCCTCCAGCACGGGACCGATGCTCAATGGGAAATCCACATTGGAGCGGGCCAGGTTGGCCGTTCCTGCCATCAGGATGCGCTCTTCGCGGCTGGTGTCACTGAGTGATTGCAGCCCCCCCTGAGCCAACGTCTGCGCCAGGCTGCGGAGCTCCGGCGGACACAGGGCGACTACCGATGGCAGCACCTGCGGCAAAAGAGCCATCTGGGTCGCTGCGATGCTGCCGAGGAAGCGGGACCTCAGGAGCATCAGCGCCTCGTTGCTCACGTCAGAGCCGGCGTCGATGACCTTCTGCCCAACGCTGCCCGTATCCGCAATGAGGACCACAAGCACCTGCTTTGGGGGGGCCAACAGGACGAATTCCACGTGCCGGACCAGCGCGCGATTGGAATGGGGGGGATACTGCACCACGGCCACCTGGTTGGTCAGCTGCGACAGAAGCCTTACAGTGCGCTCCAGGATGTCATCAACATCATCCGGGCCCTCAAGCAACGAGTGGATGGCCCTGCGCTCGGCGGCCGAAAGCGGCTTGACCTGGGAAATTCGGTCAACGAATAAGCGGTAACCCTTGTCCGTTGGGATTCGGCCTGCGCTGGTGTGGGGTGCCGCGATGAGGCCTTCCTCTTCCAAGACAGCCATGTCGTTCCTGATGGTGGCACTGGAAACGCCAAGATGGTGCCGTTCCACGAGGGCCTTCGATCCAACAGGTTCCCTGGAATGCACGTAATCCTCAACGATGGCACGCAGCACCTCAAGCTTGCGCGGCTCACTCATTGCTCCACCTCCTGACGACTGCCTTGGTCCCTACGACCGGTCAACGCGGGATCTCAATCGGACCACCACACTTAGCACTCAACATGCCCAAGTGCTAACAAGTCTAGTATGAGCCACCCCCCCGTTGCTAGCATTGAAACCTCGCGCGGCCGCCTTCGGCCCGCGCCAAAAACCAGCACAAAAGGTAGGAATCCCTTGGCTTTCGACAATTGGGGCCCGCAGGATCTGTCCGCTCCTGGCAAAAAACAGCTGCCGGAAGTGGCCGTACAGCGGGGGGATGGTCCTCGAAGACGTGCAGTCGGGCTGGGTGGGCGAAGTCACTCGTGTTGAGAAATCAGGCGGAATGCACGTTGTCTCCCTTGAAGACAGGCGCGGAAAGACCAAGTCGTTCCAGTTGGGATTCGGGTTCCTACTGGAAGGGCAGGCAATCCGGCTGATGCCTCCTGCTGCCCGCCCTGCCGCGTCCGCCGCTCCTTCCACCCGGACAGCGTCCGGATCCGTGAGGGTACAGGGCCAACGTGCCAGGTGGCCAAGGCGAGCCGCGTCTGGTGGAAGGAAAGCACGACGCCGAACTCGTCGAGAAGGTCTGGGGGGGTGACGATCTCCGCGTGGAAGGCATCGTCGTGGAGCCACTGCATGGCGTTGACGACCTGAAGTCGGCCATCGCTGCCTTCAACCCCGGGCCGGGTCGCCGCCTTGGCATCTTGGTGGACCACCTTGTCCCCGGTCCAAAGAGTCGCGCATCGCAGCCGAGGCAATGACGGTGCCCGGAGCAGCAGGAAACGTTTTGATTGTCGGCCACCCCTACGTGGACGTCTGGCAGGCCATCCGGCCAAAGGTCCTGGGCATCGAGGCTTGGCCTGCCGTACCCCGGGGGGGATCGATTGGAAGACAGGAATCCTCACGGCCTTCGGCTGGCCCCCCCACGAGACCGCTGAGGACATAGGCTTGGGCTGGCAGCGGCTACTCGGGGGCAGTTCGCACCTATGCCGACCTTGAAGCATCTCTTCTGGGCCGCGTTGAAGAAGTCATAGATTTCCTGACGGTTCCTTGAGCCACGGTCCATGAGCTATCAGCAACTACCGTGTCAACGGGGGCGTTGGTCCCGGGAAGTACCTTGGGGCCGGTATTCTGGGACAGCAATACCGCAGCATCTTTACAGCAAAGGGAAGACACCGTGGCAGATAACGCTCCTGAAGAACCGGGCAGCGCCGCAGGCCGGCCCCCCCAGTACCATGGCGCGCCTGCCAACGCACTCCCGTTGACGGCCAGCGAGGACAGGCAGTGGGCTACCTTGCCCACTTTGCGGCATCCTGGGATGCCTGCCATCCCTTCTGATCTACTTGATTTTCCGGGATCGCGGGCCGTTCACCGCGCAGGAATCCAAAGAGGCGCTGAACTTCACGTTGCCTCCCACCATCGCCGCAGTGCTGGCCAACATTCTGGTGCTGCTGCCGGTTGTGGGCAACATCTTCGCCGTGATTGCCACCGCTATTTGGGTGGCCCTCACGTGCTTCTCCGTCTCGGCGGGAATCCGCGTAAACCACGGGCAACCCCCCCACCGTTACAAGGTCAACCTGCGCTGGATTAAGTAGCACCCGCCTGCTTTCGGGCGGGCACTGCGGTCAGTCCGGAAGAATCCTGCGGACTACGGCGTCGGCCAACAGCCGCCCCTTCAGCGTGAGGACAAGCCGGCCCTTGAACGCCTGGACGGGGGGGTCCACCAGCTCGTCAGCAATCAGCCCGGCCATCGCATGGCGCCCGATCGCGTCCAACGCATCCACGGACAGCCCCCGTTCCGAGCCGCGCTTCGAGCATGATGCGCTCAACCTCACGGGTTTCGGCGTCGAGGGTTTCCCGGCCGGCAGCAGGCGAGCTTCCTGCGGCCAGCGTCCCGCATAGGCAGTGGGGTGCTTGACGTTCCACCACCGGACACCTCCCACGTGGGAGTGCGCTCCGGGTCCGATGCCCCACCCCAGTCATCCCCCCCGCGCCAGTATGCAAGATTGTGCCGGCAGGCCTGTTCCGGCGTTAGGGACCAATTGCTGACCTCGTACCAGTTCAGGCCTGCCTGGGAGATCATTTTGTCTGCCAGCTCGTATTTAGCGGCGTGGTCGTCGTCATCGATTCCGGGGGGGACTTCGCCGCGACGGATCTGGGCGGCAAGTTTCGTGCCGTCTTCGACGATCAATGCGTAGGCGCTGATGTGATCAGGCTGGTACGAGAGCGCAGTTTCGAGTGACAGCTGCCAGTCCGCCATGGATTCCCCCCCGGGCGTGCCGTAGATGAGATCCAGGCTCACTGCAAGGCCGGCTTCACGTGCCACTGCACCACAAGTGGCACGCGACTTGGCGTATGGGTGCGGTCCAGTACTTTCAGAACGTGCGGGACTGCGGATTGCATGCCGAACGAGACCCGGGTGAATCCGGCGTCAGCCAGCACCCTCAGGGATTCAGGCGTCACCGAATCGGGATTGGCCTCCGTTGTCACCTCGGCCCCCCCGGGCTCCAAGCCCCACTGGTCGACGGCGGCGCGCAGGATCCGCGCCAGGTCTTCCGCCGGGAGGAGCGTGGGAGTGCCACCACCAAAGAAAACAGTGCTGAGGGGGGGACGCCGAGGCAAACCGGAAGCGTCCAAGGCCAACGCCGCGAAGTCGAGCTCAGATACCGCCGTAGTAGCGTAGGCATCCTGCGAGGCTCCACCACCAAGCTCGGTGGCCGTATAGGTATTGAAGTCACAGTAGCCGCAGCGAACGGCGCAAAACGGGATATGGACGTAGAGCCCGAAATTACGGTGCTCGACGCCGGCCAACACCTGCGGCGGCAAAATGCCATCCGCAGGTGCAGGGTCGCCCAGAGGTAGGACGCTGGGCATTTACTTCTTGGCCTTGTCCTTGGACTCGTCAGTGGTCAGGGCAGCGATGAATGCCTCTTGGGGGGGCACCTCCACGCGGCCCACCATCTTCATGCGCTTCTTGCCTTCCTTCTGCTTTTCCAGAAGTTTGCGCTTACGGGTGATGTCACCGCCGTAGCACTTGGCAAGAACGTCCTTGCGGATGGCCCGGATGCTTTCGCGGGCAATGATGCGTGATCCGATGGCGGCCTGAATGGGCACCTCGAACTGCTGCCTGGGAATAAGCTCACGGAGCTTCCCCCGTCATCATCACACCGTAGGCGTAGGCCTTGTCGCGGTGGGTGATGGCGCTGAATGCGTCCACTTGTTCACCTTGGAGCAGGATGTCCACCTTGACGAGGTCGGCCACCTGCTCGCCGTCGGCCTTCCAGTCCAGCGAGGCGTAGCCGCGCGTCTTGGACTTCAGGAGGTCGAAGAAATCGAACACGATTTCGGCCAGCGGGATCCAGTAGCGGAGCTCCACGCGATCCTCGGACAAGTAGTCCATGCCGCGCATCTGGCCGCGGCGGCTCTGGCAGAGTTCCATGATGGAACCAACAAACTCGTTGGGTGCCAGGATGGTGGCGGACACCATGGGTTCGCGGACCTCGGAGATTTTGCCCGTGGGGGTACTCGCTGGGGGTTGGTGACGTGGATGACCTTCTTGTCCTCCAGTGTCACCTCGTACTCCACGTTGGGAGCCGTGGAGATAAGGTCCAGGTTGTATTCACGCTCGAGGCGTTCACGCGTGATCTCGAGGTGAAGCAACCCCAGGAACCCAACACGGAAACCGAAGCCCAGCGCTGCCGACGTCTCGGCTCGTAAACCAGCGCGGCGTCGTTGAGCATCAGCTTTTCGAGGGCGTCGCGAAGTACCGGGTAATCCGTTCCGTCCAGCGGGTAGAGACCCGAGAAGACCATAGGCTTGGCGTCCGCGTAACCGCTGAGCGACTCCGATGCCGGCTTGGCCAGGTTGGTGACGGTATCACCGACCTTGGACTGGCGGACGTCCTTCACACCGGTGATCAGGTATCCCACCTCACCGACGCCCAAGCCCTTGGACGGTGTGGGCTCCGGGGGGGAGCTGACACCAATTTCCAGGAGCTCGTGCGTGGCACGGGTGGACATCATCTGGATGCGTTCCCGGGGGGGTGGAGCATGCCGTCAACCACACGGACATACGTGACCACGCCGCGGTAGGTGTCATAGACGGAGTCGAAGATCATGGCGCGGGCCGGAGCATTGGGATCGCCCACGGGCGCAGGGAGGTCGCGGACAATTTTGTCCAGCAGCGCTTCTACGCCTACGCCGGTCTTACCGGAAACCTTGAGCACATCATCCGGGTCGCCGCCAATCAGGTTGGCAAGCTCAGCCGCGTACTTCTCGGGCTGCGCGGCCGGGAGATCGATCTTGTTCAAGACAGGAATGATGGTGAGGTTGTTTTCCATCGCCAAGTACAGGTTGGCAAGGGTCTGGGCCTCGATGCCCTGGGCAGCATCCACCAGCAGCACTGCACCTTCACAGGCCGCCAGGGAACGGGACACCTCATAGGTGAAGTCGACGTGGCCAGGAGTATCGATCATATTCAGGGCGTAGCTGTTGCCATCGAGTTCCCACGGCATACGAACAGCCTGGGATTTGATGGTGATGCCGCGCTCACGTTCGATATCCATACGGTCCAGATACTGGGCCTTCATGTCGCGTTGCTTAACGACGCCGGTGTACTGCAGCATGCGGTCGGCCAGGGTGGATTTACCGTGGTCGATGTGGGCGATGATGCAGAAGTTCCGGATGATGGCCGGATCTGTTGCGGCGGGCACCGGTGCGGTGCGGGCCATGGGAGACACGCAGGATCCTTACTGTCGACACTCGCGCGGTAATTCCCGTCACTGGGCATAGGCCAGCCGGAACACGCCGCGCATCTGATCCTCTAGTCTCCCATGAACAGGCGCTTCGCCGTACATTGTGTGCCGGGCATCAGCAGGAGCCAGCTGTAGCGTTGTCACATGGCTTTCGACTTGCGCCCTCTGGGCAAACTCATCCTGCGGTCCCTCAAGTCGTTGGGAGGCACCAGCACCAAGACGGCCACCCCCTGCACGCGCCCGAAGGACGCAGTCCCGGCGATCCGACGTCGAACATCAGCCAGGCCCCCTACCCCGGCGACTTCAGCGGTTCAGTTAAGGTCAACTACTCCCCCAAGCCCGATGGCCAACCGGACCCTGGCGAGATTGTGTGGAGCTGGGTTCCCTATGAAGAGGACCACACAAAAGGCAAAGACCGCCCCCCCGTACTTCTTGTTGGTCGGGACCGCGAGTGGCTGTTGGGTCTCATGCTGACGTCCAAGGACCACGACAACGACGCGCGGGCGGGCGAGTATGTCGATATCGGAACCGGCGCCTGGGATCGGCAAGGCAGGCCCAGTGAGATCAACGTGGGTCGCGTCATCCGGCTGAATCCCAACGCGATCCGGCGGGAAGGCGCTGTTCTGGGAAAGTCGCAGTTCCACGAGGTTGCCCGGGCTCTCCAAGCCCGGAACTAGCCGGACTATGCGCCAGGTTCTGCGTGACGCCTGAGTTTCTGCTATCCTTTATAGCTGTGTGTCCGTGCAGGTCGACGGCCATACATGGTTGGCTGCCATAGGCATCCCCCCCACGCCGCTCAGTCGATGGCCAACCTGAAAACCCTCTAGACCATTTCCGCATTAAAAAGAGAGTTCATACGTGGCTAATATCAAGTCCCAGAAGAAGCGCATCCTCACCAACGAGAAGGCTCGCCTGCGTAACAACGCCGTCAAGTCTGAGCTGAAGACGGCCATCCGCGCCGTCACCACCGCCGTTGAGTCTGCCGACAAGGATGCTGCTGGAACTGCACTTGTTGCTGCCAGCCGCAAGCTGGACAAGGCTGTCAGCAAGGGCGTTATTCACAAGAACAACGCTGCAAACCGCAAGTCGGCGATCTCCAAGAAGGTCAACGCACTCTAAGGTTTTCCAGTTCGACTGAGCTGATCAAAAGGCCGGCGCCCATTGGGTGCCGGCCTTTGGGTTTAAACGGAAGCCGCGGTGAACGCGCCAGCTTCAGCGGCGGCTGGCCGACGTGGCAATAACCGTGACCGCGTGCTCCACCGCATAGACGGGGTCACGCGATTCGCCCTTCACCTGGGCATCCGCCTCGGCGATGACTTGGATAGAGCGAATCAGGCCCTCAGGGGTCCAGCGGCGGACATCGCGTTGGGCCTGCTCTACGAGCCAGGGCTGCATTCCCAAGTTCTTGGCGATGGTGGCCGGTGAACCATTGGCTCCCGCAACTTTTGCCAGGTGCGCAGCTTGGCCGCCAGTGCCGCAACCAAAGGAACGGGATCCACGCCGGTGGCCAAGGCGTGCCTCAGAGTGGACAATGCCACCGGTCCGTTGCCGGCCATGGCAGCATCGGCCACTTTGAACGCCGTAGCTTCCACTCGGCCACCGTAGTAGCGCTCCACGGTTTCCGCTGTAACAGCTGTGGTGGCGTCGGCAATCAACTGGCTGCATGCCGCCGCGAGCTCCGAGAGATTGGCACCCACGGCATTCACCAAAGCCTGGACGGCTTCGCCTTCAATGCGGCGTCCCGCAGCCCTGAACTCGGAGACGACAAACGCCGTCTTGTCCGAGTCCTTCTTCAGGGGGCTGGCAATCAATGACTGGCCAGCCGGCAGACTTCACGCGTCGAGCAGCTTCTTGCCACGTACTCCCCCCCGGCATGGCGCAGGACAAGGACAACGTCCTGGTCCGGATGCTGGAGATAGGCCAACCCGTCTGCCAGGAAGGCGTCATTCATAGCCTCGAGGCCCTCGACCTCAATGAGTTTGCCCTCGCCAAAGAGCGACGGGGGGGTGACGGTCATCGCCAAAGACCCGGCCTCGTAGCGCCGGCGTTCAGCGGCTGAGCTCAACGTCCGGAGTGCTGGTTCGAACTTGGGTACGAATCCCATCCGTGGCGCGAATTCCGAGGTACTCCTCCGGGCCCATGATCAGGACCACGGCGGCCGGCGCGGCGTCACGCCAGCTGACAGTGTTGGCCGCGACGCTCTTGGCCGGGTGTTTTGGGCAGCAGCCACTGGTAGTTCCTTCCGGACGTTTATTTTGCAGGCTTCAAGTCTGCCATGTTTGGTGACCGTGCTGCGTTTAGTGATTGTGCTGCCGCCTCGAGCTAAATGCCGACGACGGCGTACTCGCCTTTCAGTTTGTCGGCCAGGCCTTGGAGGTCCATTGTTGACGACTGGCCGCCCGCGATTCTGCTGAGATCGACAACCATCCAGTTGGCGCCGCGAACCAGGGGGATTTTGCCCTGACTTGAGTCAGCCCACGTTTGATAGCTTTCATCAAGGCGCCTGATTCGGGTACAGGTCTATCTGCACATTCTCTGAACAGACTCTCTGCGCGGAAGCGAGCCGGCCGCCATCGCCCATAGGAACAACCGGGTTGCCAATGGCTTCGGAATCGCATCCCAGGATCTCATCGACGGCAGCGTACGCCTCATCCATGGAGCTGAAAGACTGCAGTTCATTGCTGGCCGCTTGCTGCCCCCCCGCGCATCCCGCGAGCGAGGCCCCCCCGAGAAGAGAGATCGCTATTGCGATGCCGGCCGGATGTCTACGCTTCATCACTTTCCCCCAAGGCTAATGATCCATACCTGCTCGGACTCCGGGAAGCCCAATCATTGCACCGTAGAACCATCTCCATTCCCACGGCGCATGCGGCGGATCACAAGAGCATAACCTTCTCCCCGACTGGCGCCACAGGATGAACCTGCTCCGTACTTACTTCTGACTCATAAATCAGAATCCACAGGAGCGAAAGATGGCCTTCCGATTTGCCAGCACCCAGTTACTGCGCGTTCAAGCGGTTGATGACATCGGCGATATCAGCTCAACCGAAATCCACATTGCCTTGATGTGCTTGATTGTCCTGGCGACTGCTCTGGCGACCTTCCTCGTCGTCTGCGTCTTCCTGCTGACAGTACCGCTGGCAACACTGGTGTTCCGTAAGAAAATCGCGGCGCTAACCATAGGGCCGGAATCCACCTCGCCCGGCAGCCCGCCAACAAACGTCGACTTGACTTCTAAATCTATATAGCTAGATTAGGCGCATGGAGAACTTGGGACGGATCACCCGGCCACTGCACTTGTCCTCGAAGCGCTGTTGTCGGCAGAGAGCGTGTGGGGGGCTGCAGATCGTCAAAGACACGGGCAAAAAGCCCGGTACGGTTTATCCCATCCTGGAGCGCCTCGAAGCCGCTGGCTGGGTGCAAGGGGGGGAATGGGAACTTCGTTAGAACGCAAAGGACCACGACGGCGTTACTACCGTCTCCTTGCCGACGCCCGTCCACCGGCGCAGGAGTTTGTGGGAGCGCAAAAATCACGGACTTCCTCTGTTACGCCCCCCCGTCGCCCGCTTTCGGCGATAGTGCATGGAGCGCTGTATGAAGCCACAAGAGGCAGTCCTTGCTGTATGTCTCGCTTTGACGCCTGCACGGCTTCGGCGAATCCGGGAAGAACAGTGGAAAGCTGACCTACTGGACGGTCCAGGAATGGGCATATCTCCCGCCACTTTGCTGTTTGGCGCTGCATGCTCATCAGCGGCGTCGAGGTTTTACGACCTCAAACATCGCGGCGGGATGATCCTGTCGCACATTACCAAGGGGGGGGAAAACATGAAGCTCGTAATAGGTGCTTTGGGCACGGCAGTGGTGCTGGCTGGCGCAGTCGCGGTGAGCGTCCAGCTAACGCCACAACGCCGCAGGATGACGCCTTTTCATTCAAGGGACCGGTGGCAGACCGACCCATTGGCGGCTATGAAGGATGGTGGAACTCATCGCACTTGGACGGAACCCCTGCAGGCCCGGAGGAGACCGTGGCCGTAAACACGAACACCGGAAAGATCGTCGATTACTCCAACTGGGCGAAGAACGCGGCCGGACAAGTGCTGACGGCCGGAGATGCCACCTACAACGTCGTCCCGGATCCGACTTGGCCAGCCAGCTCGATCGTCATCATTGACACATCCACAGGGAAGGTCATTGAGGACTTCCCCCCCGTGGACGAAAAGGGTCGGGTCATCTACACACGCGAAGACGGCACGAAATTCATCGGATGACCTTCTGACCAATAGCGTGACGGCAGAGATAGCGCACACGTTGGGCGGGCCTCGCATGCGACTTATGACCGCGAAAATCATCGAGGTAGCATCGCCACAAAGAAATGCAGGCCTTCGCCGATCCAAGGCCTGCATTTCACTACTACCTCCGCACTAGACCTCAGCTAGAGATTCACCACACCCGTGGCGATAACATTCAAGCCCAAGAATTAGCAATGTTTCTCCGGAGCCAGATCAGGGTGAGCAGCGCTAACGGGGATCTGCTCTACGACATTAGAGCAGCAGCCATGGGCTCCGCCTCGCTGAGTCCACGGACCTCGCCCATCGCAGCACAGCACGATCGCCATACCAATTGGCCAAGTGCCCTTCGCTGACTGCCCCCTCTCCATCAACCCTGCCGGGTCAGCGCCCTTCAGACGCGCATTGCGACTGAAGATCCCTCCCAGACACCTACAGGAGATTCGTGACGCCAAAACTCATATATTTCTCCAAGAAATTCCAATAAGTCATAAACTCCGGTATTTAAAGCGAGTTGCAAGCAATACCTAGAAAACGTTTATGCAAATGCTGGCAACAGCGCCCCCCCCTCCTACACTCTGAACAAACGGACTGAAGTTGCATTTTCGGCTAAGCAATCGGCCGATGAGTTCCGAAGCTCGTAACTTCGGTTTTGCGCGAGGGATGACCCTCGTGTGCACAGTAGAACAATGACGTTCAAAATGTCATGAGGGGGGGGACAACGTGATTGAAACTCGCATATCGAATGGCAGGCAAATTTCCCGGACTCATTCTGGACGACCTCACCGGATCACGGACACTGCCGATCCAAACACGACCGCCGTCATGGACGTGGATGCCCATGCAATGGGCAGACGTAATCCCACGATGCTGTTTGAGAGAGCTCGAAGACCGTTACTGGCAGTTTTGCTGGCAATGATCATGGTCATACTGCCGGCACAAGCGCCAGGCAGCAACACCTACTTTCGGCTACCGCTATCAAAATGGCGTCGGTAACATCACAGCATGGCTTAATTACTCATCCGGAGTTGGTGACTGGGAACATCTCATCACCGGTGCAGCAAATAACTGGATGTACCCCGGCTGGGATAACCCAATTTACGTCAGCTTTGTTGGTAGTAACGTGGGCTCTACGATGGACTTCCATCAACATAATGATGCCTACTTCGGCGGGGGGGGCATGAACACCTTGGCCCATACCTCGTTTTTCTCCGCGACTGGCGGCGCAATAAATCCAGCGTCATCAAACTGGACGTACGCAGAAGTGCACATAAACGACTCCGTCTACAGCTCGGCAAGTGTCAGCAACGACGCTGCCCTCGGAACCACTATTCACGAGATGGGCCACGCATTCGGGCTTGCTCATTACAACACCAATCGCTACAGCATCATGTGCCAGACAGGCTCCGGACGGATCATGCAACGAGTGGCGGGAGTGGATAACGATGCGATCAACTACATGTACTGATCTTGTGCTACCTCCGCGACTCCGCAACGACTCGACGAGGGTCAGGTTCTCACTCCCTATCAATCTCAAAACACAAAGAGGCGTATCTACATCATGCACAAGTTGAAAACGCCCATGGTGATCGCCGCAGTGCTGCTGCTGGGCGGTTTGTCAGCTTGCGCCTCCGGAACGACCGACGCCGGCGGTTCAGGGCCTAATCAGTCAGCCAAGCAGACGGCTCTGCAAGACTCCAACAATGCCTATGCCAATATCCCGGCCGACCAGATTGAAACGGCAGGCACGGATCTTGATTATATTTGGGAACCAAAGGATCCCTTCTACGGATTCAACAAATTCCCGATTGTTGCGCGTGTCCACATCGAGACAATCGACGGTGGGCGCACGTTCAGCCCCCCCGTTGCCAATCAATATGTCTTCCCTCAAACCGTTGGAAAAATGACTGTCCGAGGGGTCTACAAAGGTGACATTGAGACAGGCACGCAAGTGAACTATTCGCGGGTTGGTGGCACGGTGACCTATGACGAATACTGGAACAGCCTCAACAAAGCGCAGCAGGAAAAGATCCTAAGACTGAACGGCGGTTCGAAACCTACGGATGCGAAATTCATCAAGGCGACGATCACCGACGACGTGGACATTGAGACAGATAAGGAGTATATCGCCTTGCTGATCCCCCCCAAACGGTTCAAGAGGGAGCCTTGAAGGAGTACTCAATCACTGGCTACCAGCACGGACTAAGAGAAGTAAAAGGGGTCGGCACTGAAGCAATCGTACTCAACAATGACACACAAACATGGGAGCGCCTCGATAGTTTGTGAAGCTTCCCTAGGCGCCGCGATTCTCAAGAATGAGGCCAATTGACGATGGCCCCCAGACTCTCCTCGTCTGAGGGGGGGCATCTCTTTGACTCAACACCCACCGGGCAACCAACTTTTTTCTAGTATTTCTGAGCCAGGCTCACAGACGGCGTAGTCGACGCAGGCACCTGATACCGGGACAGCACCTGGGCCATGACGTCGTTGAACACACCGGCCTGGGTGATGCCGTAGATATTGCCTTCGGGCGCTGAACGTTTACCAGCACTATGTACTCCGGATCTTCCATGGGCGCCATGCCAACGAAGGAGGCCGTGTACCCATCGAAGCCTGCTCCGTTGTCGGCAACTGCTTCGGCTTTGCCTGGTCACTCCCCCCCGGCAAACGCGCCACAGGACCGTAACGCTGTGCGCCCCCGGCCCTACCGCAGATATGCTGCCCTCGTGACGACGTACCCAGGGGAACAACTAGACATCCAGTTCAAGGCTGCCTGGAGCGTGTCCGCCCAGACCGACGGACACTTCTGGGCCCCCCCGGAAGCGTCCTTGATGACCACGCCACAAAGGCGTTCGACTACATCGAGCTCCGGGGGCAAATGCGCAGAGCCACGGGTGTCCAGCTCCTGGAAGGCACATCTGTGACAAGGCCTCCGATCACTCCTGACCGCCGCATCTCCCGCTGATTG
This sequence comes from Paenarthrobacter nitroguajacolicus JCM 14115, assembly GCA_001313365.1. The sequence continues at coordinate 47,958 of BBFS01000001.1, read as the reverse complement.
CCGCGATTCGGTCCCAACGACCGGCTCGGACCCGCTTACCAGCCCGCATCAAACGAGAAAATACATATGGAACTTCTTGACGCACCCACAGTCGTGATCTCTGCCGTCCTCCTGGTGCACATCACAGGGTGATGATCGTGGCCGCTTCAATTGCCGGCCTGGTGATCTCGCTTTTCATTGTCGTGATGGCCGTGCACTTCACCCGAATAACTTGGGAACTGGCGCAAAACTGGCGTAGCAAAGAACTATTCAGCGGCAGCATCAGCAAATTTCTTGGTTCTCTGAAGGCAGGATCTCTGGCGGCACGGCCTTTGATAGCCGCTGCACGACAGGGAATTAATCGGCTGTCATCGTTCAAGCCGCAGTAGAAGCAAGGTTGCGTCAGCCAGCCGGTGTCGTCACGCGCGCCTGAACCGCGTGGCTAGCAACGCCGTCATCCTCGCCACATCAACATCGCCGGCTGCCCGCGTTGCAAGTACTTTTGCGAGCCGTTTGGGCCAGAGTACGTGCACGCCACGAGTCGTGAAGGCTCCCCCCAACCAGCGGCCAGTCCGCTTCGATGAAGCACAGCACGCCATTCACCGGAACAGCGCCGGCATGCTCCCGAACGACGTCGACCTGTTTGAGCACACCATCAACCAGCTTCGTAGAGTCACGCCTGCCCACGAGAAGCTTCTCGACCCGTGGGTGAAGGAAGCCACCCTCGATCTTCAGTTCAGGCCGGCCCTTGTACCGTTTGGCGTCGATCACCCAGACTCCGCCCGGCGTAACAGCTATGTGGTCGATGTTGGCTTTCGATCCAGGGATGCGCCGGTCGTGGAGGACAGCCAGGCTATCTGAGGACGCTGCATCCAGCCGAGCGCCTAAACGTTCCTCGCCGATGGCGCCTTGAGCCCAAGACTGGGTGGACGGCCGCTCATCAGAGAGCGCGACAGCCAGGGCGCCGAACCGTCCCCCATTTCTCGCGGAGCCTATCCTGGTCCTTGGTTTTGCGTCGCTCATACTCGCGTCGGGCAGAGGATCCTGCCGTGCCGGCTGCAGGTGACAGCAACCCGCCACGCGTCGCTTCCGGACCCGAAGAAAGTGCTTGATCGGCTCAGTGGAACACGCCAGGCATCGGACGGTCCTACTTTCGCTCTCGTAGATCGCTTCCGACCCGGCCGCGATGGAGGTCCCGCACTGCCAGCAAACTCCGCTATACCGGAGCCTCATCTGCTTCATGCAGGTGTACTCTCCGGCGCTGCCGGGCTCTCAGGCTCCGGGTCATTCAGGGAAGAAGGTCCCCCCCAAGCATCGTTCTTGGGCAGGGTCTCGTCAAGCTCGTGCCATCGTTCCCATACCGCTTGGCGGGATACCCCCCGAGAGCAGTGGCGATCTCTGCCCATGACAAGCCAGCCTTCCGCGCGTATCTGACGGTTCTGACCTCAGTGTTATCGCAGGCCTGGCGCACCTCCTGAATAGCCCTCAGCGTGGTAACTACTTCCGCCTTCCAGCCCTGCGGGCTCGACCGGGACACTCCGGTCAATCGGGGGGGACCTTTGATCGCCCGATGAACAGTTGGACCGCCGCTATACCTTGCCATGACTCATCATGATCTTGTCCCTGTCCAGCGTCAAGGCAACTTGGCAGAGCAAGCGCATGTTTCTGAGAACACCGATCTGGCCTCTCACGGCGAATGCCGTCTATTCTGGCAGATCGCTTGCGGCAGTCCGCTCGGCCGTTAGCCTGTACGCCTCTGTGATGTAGTCCTCGACGTCAATGTGATCCCTTGCCGCCTAGACAACACACCCAACTACAAATCGTTGGAGAAGCGGGCTGTTTCAATGCCCTCGCCACTGAACGTGTAGTCCATGGTCCGCGTCCGCGAGGAGTCTGATTTGTACACGCCCATGGAGAAGACCAACCTGTCCGGATCAACGTTGTCGCTGGTGCAGCGGAACTGATCAATGACTGTGTTATCGGTTCTACATGTCCATCCGGCTGGCTCAATCAGCTTTCCGGGGATCATCTGAGCCCCCCCGCCGGAGATAGTGAACACTGCCTCGGCTGTGGCAGGTGCTGTTTCTTCTCGAAGGCTAAAGATGACGACGATGTTCAATTCCGCGGCGCTCGTGCCCGGGTCTACGCGAAATGTCGCAGCAACCTGCGGCGTTGGTGAAGGTGTACCTGCAACGGTCGGCGTAGCGCCCGGCGTCGGTAACACCGTTGGAAGTGTAGTCGGGATCGGGTCGACAGGGCCAGCAAACCCCCCGGGAATAGCGGCGGTACTGACGCCACGGGCGAGCTGCCCCACGCCTGGGATGTCTGCCGCGCTGACAGGATCGGACCAGGACTAACCAGCCTAGGACTGGACGGCCTGACCAAGGTGGAACCGTTGGAGGCAACTGTTCCTTCCGCCTGACTGTCTCCTCCGCGGCCGGGACCATCGGCGATTGCTCGGCAGGCGCCGTCGTTTGGCTCGGCACAATGGTGGGCCCGGGTACCAGTGATGCCTCCGCGACAGGAACATCGGCGGTCGGCGCACCGGTCCCTCCCATTGCTACGGCAGCACCAACAGCAACAACTGAAGCCGCCAACACGCCGGTACCCATCTTCAACAACAGAGGCAAAGCCCCCGTGGGCACTGTGAGACCCAACTGCGCTGATAGCGGTCCCGCCCACCCCTGCCGACAGCGCAGGTATCGCCCCTGTGAAAGCTATGCCGGCGACCATGGGGGGGAAGACCACAGCACGCATTGCAGACTGCATGTCATTGAGGTCCACCAGAAGTGCCATGCACTTCGAGCAGTTGTCCAGGTGCTCCCGAATCTTGCCCGCGGACCGCGAACCCAGACCGTTACGTGCGTAGGCGCCCAGTTGGTTTGAATATTCCTCACAGACCTCGCCCACCGCGGAACCAACATGATTCTGAAGATAGGCCTGGCGAAGTCGTTCGCGGGCCCTCAGGACCAGGGAGGATATGGCGTTGGGCGTCACGCCTAGCAGTGGAGACGCAGCAGCCGGCTTCATCCCCCCCTCAATGTCGACATACCAAAGAACCTCCTGCCAACGTGTCGGTAACGTCGCGAAGGCACCGGCGATGGCCGAAGATTCGAAGTCCGCGATGACCGGATCAGTATCCACATGCTTGCTGTCCAGCACGAAGTCGTCACCCGTGACGCTTGCGCGGGTCGCCGCCTGGTTGTGCTTATGGGCTAAGCGACGAACTGCCGTCAGCAAATAGCCCCCGGAAGAATGTATCCGGCCCCCCCTTACCAGCAGCGAGCGAATGGAGAATATACGCAAAGGCGTCTGCAACAACGTCATCAACATCGGCAGCGTTGTCGGCCTGTGCTGCGGCTACATGGCGGCTGGCAAACAGTGTCGATCGTACAGTTTCTCGAAAGAGGCTAATTGTCCGGAGCGTACCTGCTCGACAAGTTCAGCGTCACTTTCACCTTGGGCAACATGGCCGGCTCGAAGAAAACCGGGCTCAATCGGCGAGCACTGTGCCATAGCCGGCTTCCAAAGTCCGCATACGGTCTTCGGCCGCCGGCCCAAGTTTGACGTGAACCGCTGCGATGAGCTTCCACCAAAACGGTCGCCGGAACGATGCTGTCGAACGAACCCGCAGACTCCACCCGTGCCGGCAGAACAACGTCGGCATTAAATGAAACCGGTGAGAGCCACGGGTCTGTAATGAGGATGATCTTGGCCCCTCTCCCCCCGGGCTGCCTTTGCCAGGTCAACGGTGTCTTTCTGGTAGCGACGAAAATCAAAGAAGACACAGACATCGCGCTTGCTGAGGTCAGCTATGAATGTGGAGTCATTGTTCGGATGCTGGGCGTGCACCAAGGTGTTCGGTCGCATTAGACGAAGGTGTAAGTCCAAGTAGGTGGCCAGGAGGTGAGAGAACCTGCCGCCGATCGAAGTAATTTGCAGTGAGGTATTGCATAGAAGTGCAACGGCACGGTCGAACTCATGCTCCGGCAGCGAAGTGACCGTGCTCTCGATGCCTTCGACGGCCGTTTCGGCCACTGACCGAGCCAATTCCGGAGCATCTGAATCAGCGCGTATTTTGCTTGAAGGGTCAGCGGGGATGCCCTCCGCGCCTGCACTTCTTCGCGGAGGGCATCCTGGAAGTCCCGGTACTTGTTGAAGCCCAGTCTGCTGACGAACCTGAGCACGGTGGGGGGCACTGACATTGCCTTTTTTGGCGAATTCAACCGTGGACTCCAACCCTGCCGTCGGATAGTTGGCGAGGAACACTCGCGAGAGCTTGTGCTCTGCCGGGGAGAGCGAACCCTGTATTTGACGGATCCTGTCCGCTAGGGTCAACCGGGCAGATTGGTTCTCAGACTGTTCAAATTGTCCGGACTGCGACATGGCATTCCTTTCTTGCATAAGCGGCAAAGCTGGAAGTAGTTGTGAAGGCCTCCGCTTTTGATCCCCATTCAATCAGGAAACCCAAAACGGCTTGACGGATAGCATGCGGTCAGCTTGTTGGGGGGGCGACAACCAGCGGCAATTCATGGGCGGGTAGTAACGTCCTGGCGGCGCCAACGTATCCAGCCAGTAGCGCATGCGCCACATCATGGACATGAGAGTCGTGGGGGGGCACGAAAGTGCTTGAGTGCAACCGTTCCCCCCCGGCACCGCTGGTACCCACGAACATCATCAATGACGGCATCTTTTCCGAAAAGTACGAAAAATCATCGGACCCCGCAGACCTGAGATTACTGTCCACGTCCATGCCGAGAGCCAGCAGGAGGGGGGGAGCAGTCGCCTTGACGATGTGCGCATCATTTTCCAGGACGGGTTCGCCTTCGGTGACGGTAACTTCACCACTGCAGCCGTGGGCCGCTGCAACCAGGCGGACCGTCTCAGCAAGTCGCCGCAACACTTCCGCCCTCACTGGTGTGGACATGGTGCGGACCGTTCCGCGGGCAGCGGCCGTACCGGGTATGACGTTAGCCGCGGTACCGGCCTGAAGGGTGGCAATGGTGAGGACGACCGAATCCATGGGGTCCACGTTCCGGCTCACGATGTTTTGCAACGAGACCACAACGTGGGATAACGCCAGAACAGGGTCTGCTGCAATGTGCGGGTAGGCAGCGTGTCCACCCCCCCGTCCCTGAATATTGATGACGAACTCGTCCGATGAGGCATTCACGGCCCCGGGTGTGCACGCCACTGTCCCTCCGGGCAGCAGGGGCTGAACATGGGCCGCGACCGTGGCCCGAACGTCTTCCTCCGCGAGTATCCCCGTTGCGCAGATGTCCTTCGCCCCGGACGGGTACGTTTCTTCCCTGGGTTGGAAGACCAGTGCCATGGGGGGGCAGCGCCCGCTGTTGAGTGGACGGCCCTGGCCAAGGCAACGACGGCCGCCAGATGAACGTCATGCCCACAGGCGTGCATGACACCTGGTCTTTTAGAAGCCCAATCGAGTTCGGACTCTTCCAACGCAGGCAGCGCATCCAGCTCAGCACGGATAGCAATCGCTTTGCCCGGCCCGCCAATTCGTAGAACTGCCCCTGTTCCGGCCACAAACCTGGCTTGCAGGTCCCCCGGCAACGCATTCAAGACCAGTTCAAGGGTTGGCCCCTCCGAGCCGGATAGATCCGGCATGCTGTGCAATTTATGGCGCAGTGCTATTGCACCCGGAATTTCCTGGTCAATGCGTCTCCTGAGCGACTCAAACAGTTCAGGATTCACTTCTCCCCCCAGCTCATAGACGCGCACCGCGTTATCCCTTCCGACCATCTGAACTACTCGAATGGCGTCCTCCTCTGCCCAGTCTCCATCGCGAACCCAGGTACCCAGGACCTTCCTCATTCCTTCGCGCCATAGTCGCGCCCCCCCGAGGTAATGCAGTTCCGGAGGTCCCCATGCATCCGTAGAGAACAGGACCTTGGAAAACGGTGCGAGCTCGAGAGACTCTTTGATCAGTTCCAGAGACTGAACGCCTGTGTAGTTGGTCCCAAGCCCGACATCGAAGTAGACGTGTGGGAATACCTGCGCCAGGTAACCTGCGTGCCGATGGAACGGATAGCAGTGCAGGAGAAGTACGTCCACTTTCAAAGGTTCAATCAGCTTCAACCAGGGAACCAACAGCAGTGGGTCGCAGCGGTCCAGACGCAAGTCAGGGTCGCCGTACCAGTGTGCATTTGTATGGGCAGGCCGCGGTCGACGCCCGACCAGAGAAAGAAACGCAAAAGCACAGGATCCGAGACACGGAGCGCGTAACCGGCTGCTACCAGACGGAGCCATGAAGCAGCCGCCTTTCCCACCTCTTCTTTGGACGGCCGGACTGGGTCAAAGTCGAACCCATGACGGTAGGCGATGATGCTCTTGACTCCAACCGCGTTCTGCGTTGCCAGAGCAAGCCGGGCCGTATAGGCACTAGCGAAATCCGCGGCTGATACGCCTTCCCAAGCCAGAGACTCCGCGATGGACTCGAGCCTGACGATCTCGCCCACTGAGGCTGAGCTGATGCTGTTCATCCCCGCAAGGCCGTGGATTTGATCCCCGCGATATCCGGTCTCGATCAGGAAATGGCCTATTCCTGCAGACCTGAGCAGGCGTGAGGTTACTTCGGGCGTCCCGAGCTCCACCCGCCGTTCAAAGTATGCGTCGGCACTCGCATGGGCAGGAAGGCCCAGCAACGGCGCACACCAACGACGAATCGCAAAGCCCAACTGGGAATCGAATTGCGTCATCCATTCAGGAATGGGCCTGTCGGACTCTGTCAGCAGTTCTTCCAGCGAGGATCGATCAACGTCATCCTTCAACGCTCCATGGACGTGGTGGTCCACCAAAGGCATTTCCTCGATGGCGGACAGGAGTCCTTCGATGGGGTCAGTAGACATCAGATACCGCTTTGATTCGGGCAGCATCATCGAGGGCAGCCACATGGGCGAGCTCATGCCGTTTGACCGCCAAGTACGTTGCCAACAAATCCGGATGGAACCACGACCTCACGCTTTGGTCTTTTTCCAAGGCCAGAAGTGCGTCCTGGAGAGTAGCCGGGAGTCGAGGCACGTCGTTCAATTCAGCCGGCCCTGCCGTCTCCGGGAAAACGTCAGGTTCTGGATACTCGTCACCACCTACGATTCCGGACAAACCGGCCCTGAGCAGGACACCAAGCGTGAGCCACGGGTTGGCGGTTGCATCGGCTGCCCTGTACTCAAGGTTGAATTGGCGCTCCGGAGCAGATCCACCTGCGAACTGGTTGGACAGATTCGGAGAAGAGCCTCCCGGTTTCGTTCCGCCAGGAAGATACCGCCTGCACTCCATCGATCGGGAGCCAGGCGCATGAAGGAAACCGGGCTCGGTGCTGTCCACGCCGTCAGTGCTTCGGCGTGACGCAGGATTCCTGCACTGAACCTGGATCCAACCTCGGATAGCCGGCCCGGACGGTTGGCGTCGAGCAGAACCGGATTACCGCCGTCGTCCACCAAACTGATGTGGACGTGGACACCGGTCCCTGTACCGTTTGGTTCCTGAAGCGGAGCGAAAGACGCTCTGAGGCCGCGTCGGATTGCCAAATCGCGGACCAATTCGCGTAAGAGCACCGCCCTGTCTGCGGCAGTGAGGGGATCGCTCGGTTCCACCGTGATTTCAAACTGGTTCGCCCCCCCGTATTCAGGCAACCAGTTCTCCGGTGCGAGACCACAATCCGTCAAGAGACGCAGCAGGTCTGGTCCGAACGGATCGGCGTCGAGATGCCTGCGCAAGGAAAACGGAGCTGATTGGGGGCAGGCCCTCCAAAACGAACTCGTGTTCAAAAGTGGCGATAACGCGCAGGCCCGTTTGATCCCGAAAGTCGCTGATGGCTCGGCGCAGGAAGGTCCTGGGACAGCAGTCCCAGTCGGTTCCGTCAGCTTGTGTTTGGTCCGCCACCAAAACCCTGAGTCGAGTCGTGGCGGGCCCGTCGGCAATGGTGATTTCGGTGGCTTCGTCCGGCATCAGGCGCAAGTCTCCGGTTGAGCCGAAGGCACTGCCCGGCGCTATGCTGCCGAAAGCCGAAATGCCGAGGTTCGCCGGTACCCATCCCAGCCCGGAGCGAAGAACCGAGCCGTAGGCTTCGCCAGGAGCACCCCCGCCCCCTTGACCTGCCCTGCGAGATCGCAGGTAGCAACGAAAATATCAGGGGGGGTGTTCATGGGCGCCTCCGGCCAGTTGTGGGTGGTTTGATGCTGGATTCAGTGCCCGAGACGCCGCAGTAGTCCATTGCGGATAAGGCGTACGTCTTCACTGCGGTGATGATCTGGTGGATCGGCACGTACTCATTTTCCGCGTGCGCGGTCCGGCCGACCCCCCCGGGACCATAAACGAGCCCGTCGATACCTTGGGCATCCATCCATGTGAGGTCGCAAACACCGAGGAACCCTTCCTGTTTGGGTGGCGTGGCGAGGCCAAACCCGCCGACAGAATCACTGTGGGCTTTCATGACCGCGGGGGGGATGAGTTCATGGCTGGCTGGCGCAGTGTATGGCGGCCATAGGAGCTTCCAGTCAATTTCGGGACGGTGGGCGCTCAGCAGGGATCGTTGGCGCAAGCTTGACGCACGGTTTTCTCGATCTCATCAATGACTTCGTGGTTGCTTCGCTCAGGATGGTGATAGACGCAGTATTCGACTGTGAGCGTGTCGGCAAGGAAGAACGGGACCAGAACCCCCCCTCCGGGTTTCCTCGGATCACCCCCCCGGGCAAGAGATTGAAGTAGCCCGGCTGGAACAGGGGGGGTGCCTGTCACGCCGCGCCCAGGTATCTTCCAACTGCCGCAGGGCGTGATAGATGATCCAGAACTTGTCGATGGTGTTGACACCCAAAGCTTCGCCTTCAAGGGTTGGATGAATGGTAAGACCCCCCCGCAAACCGGAGTGCGCCGCTTTACCGACAAGGGACAGTGAGAACCACAACAGGCCCGGGGGGGTGCTGGGAACCAGATTGGGAGGTGCGTCGGAGAAGTTCGACGGTTCGCAGACAATTGCAGCGTCGGCCCCATATCCTGCTTGCAAAGCTGCCGTTGTGCCCGAAAGGTGGTCACCGACTTCTTCTCCGACGACCGCCTGCAGCACAAGATCTCCTTGGAGCCGGATGCCTGCGGTGGCTAAAGCGATGGCAGCGTATGCCGCGGCGACTGTGCCGGCTTTATTATCCGTAGCTCCCCCCCTGCCATGGACAGCATCATCGGTGATCAAACCGGAGAAGGGCGCATGGTCCCAAAGACCTTCACGGTTTGGCGGCACCACATCCACGTGCCCGTTGAGCAGCAGCGAGCGGCCACCACCTGTACCGGTAATCCGCCCGCAAGCATTGTCCCGGCCCTTCTCAACTGTCACGAGTTCCGTCGAGGCACCCGCTTCGCGATGAAGATCATTCATAAGAGCGCTGACCTCCCCCCCCTCGGCGCCCACAAGCTTCCCGTAGTCCTGACCGGGATACTTAGGGTTTATGCTCGGGATCTTGACGGCGTCCGAGACAGACTGGACGACCCTGGGTGCCAGACGATCCACTGCGTCCAAGACTGCCCTTCGCTGGTTCTGCTCGGTTCGGGCCATGGCATCAACGGACATGTGTGGTTTCCTCGACTTCCGAATGTTGGCTTGCGGTTAGTTGGTTCGCTTTCTCGGCGGGTTTGTTCCGGTTTCTTCGAAGAATCCTCCGCGTTCTGTCCAGTGCGTCTTGGAGGAGGCCTGAGATGCCGCTCGGGAGGAAAATAAGAACCAGCAAGGTCCCGACGCCGATGATGATCGCACGCGCAGGACCCAAATCCGTGAGTTGGCGGTCGATGACTGTGACTATCAGCGCCCCCCCCAGGACAGGACCCCCAGATATGACCGGTGCCGCCGAGGAAGATCATGCTCAAGCCAAGGGTGACGAATCCGAAGCTGAAGAGCGTGACGTCCGCAACGCGGAAATAGGCAACATAGAGGGCTCCTGTCACGCCGGCAACGGCACCGCTGAGGACAAAGGCTAAAAGATGCTGCCTGATGCGGTTCATACCGCGGCTGACTGCCAGGCTTTCATTGTCACGCAGCGCGATAAGGCTCTTGCCGAACGGGCTGCGTAAGGTGGCCTGGAGCAGGACCAGGAGCAGGACCACGGCCCCCCCGCCGAGCAACCATAAGTAGCCCAACCCCCGAGTACTTGGCGAAAGAAAAATTGCCTATGCTCAGGCCGGCACGCCCGTCAGACCACTGGATCCGCCGGTGATTCCGGGAATGGCCAGAACCAGGTAGTAGCACAACTGCACGAAGACGAAGGTGATAAGTGCGATGTAGATGCCGCGCATGCGTATCACCGGAATGTAAGCCAGTGCACCGGCCAGCCCTCCCGCAACCGTTGCCAGAAGGAGCCCGATCCACGGATTTACATCCCATGTAACTGTGGCAACGGCCATCGTGTAACCTCCGACGCCGAAGAAGCCAACGTGGGCAAAGTTGAAGATACCGCCGATGCCCAAGGTCAGGTTCCAGCTGGCGGCAAGCAGCGCGTAAATGAGCGCCGTCGCGGCCAGCAAGCGTGCAGAGCCGCTGATGACGACATACGGCAACAAGGCTGCGGCAAGCAAGAGTAACGGCCACGTAGCGAAGTGCTTGAGGGATCCAAGACTGTTCATCACGAACGTCCTTTCACTAGGCCTTGGGGGCGGACCAGCATGATGAGGACCAGGACGAGGAAGACGGCGACAGGGCTCCATTGCAGCCCGAGCCAGTACGTCGTGCCCGCTTCCAACAGGCCTATGGTGAAGGCACCGACCAAGGTTCCCCCCCACAAAGTGGCCGACCCGCCGAAGACCAGGACGACAAAGGCAGTCAGCAGGGGTTCAAAGCCTTTAGTGGGAGTAATGGTGGTGGTGGTTCCATAAACGAAGGCGGCGGCGCAGGCCAGCATTGATGCGACCGCAAAGACGCCGGCGTATATGCGCGCCGGCCTGATTCCGACGAGCATTGCCATATCCCTGTTTTGTTCCACTGCCCGGACGGCCATCCCCCCACTTCGTCGTGCGCAGCAACATAATCAGTCCTATAACCAGGACTAAGGCCAGGCCCAGGGCGATGAGGGTGGAGCTTGCGATTTTTACGTCGCCCATGGCAAACGTTGAGGTGCTCACGGACTTTATCTGCTTGTTCTGCGGTCCCCCCCAGACCAGTTGTGCTGCACCCTCCACTGCGTTGGCAATAGCGAGGGTGGAAACCATGACCAAGAGCGTTCCGTTTGGCCTGCTGATGAATGGCCGGACTGCGACGAGGTCCAGGAGCATGCCGAGTAAAGCCAGCAGGGGAACCGCAGCGGCGAAGGCGAGGAGAACCGGGAGCCCGACCTTCTCTGAGAACGTCCAGATGAAGTATGCCCCCCCCAACAGCAGGAGCGCACCGTGAGCGTAATTGAAGACTCCCAGCGTGGACCATATGAGGGACAGTCCGCTGGCCATCAACGAGTAAAGCGACCCGAGCACGAGGGCTGAGACGAGAATGGATAGGAGCGCGTCAGTCATGCTTGTCTCCTTCAATGGTGTTGGTGGCGGTTGACGCATGGGAGCCGACGTACATGTCCATGACTTCCTCGTGGCTGGGCTTGACTGCGGTGGTTCCGCTGGAGACAATCCGTCCGAGCTCCACAAGATGCCAGCGGTCCGCGAGTTCGAAGAGGAACTCAATATCGCCATCGGCGACTATTAGCGACAGACCCAATCGGCGGACTTCGTGGAGTGTCTCAAGGATTTCGTACCGGATCTTGGGTGCCAGCCCGAGGGTCGGTTCATCCAGCACCAGAAGTTTGGGCTTGGCCATTAGGCCCATTCCGATGGCCACCATTTGGCGTTCTCCGCCGGACAGCGTGCCCACAAGTTGTCCGCGACGTTGCCGGAGCTTGGGAAACAGTTCCTGGACCATTTCCAGAGTCTCCTTCCGCTGATCCCTCGCTGCCGGGATCCCGCCTGCTAATGCCAGGTTCTCCCTGACAGTGAGCCTCGGAAAGAGCTGATTGCCCTGGGGCACGTGCATAATTCCCTGGTTGACTATCCTGTAGGCGGCATGCCGGTGATATCGCTGCCATCGAAGACAACCCGACCTGACGATGTCCTGCCCAGGCCTGAGACGGCGCGCAGGGCGGTCGTCTTTCCATGACCGTTGGGACCCAACAGGGCCAGTGCTTCACCCGGTACGACCTCGATGGAAAACGATCGGACTACCGGCAGGCGGCCATATCCTGCCTCAAGGTCATACACGCCGAGCAGTGGGCTAACTTTCTGCTGAAGGTGATTCACGCTGTGGCCTTCCCCAGATATGCCTCCATCACCCGCGGATCCGCAAGAACGGCGTCGGGGGGGTTCCTTCAACCAGGACTTCACCGGATGACATGATGATCATCCTCTTGGCAAGATCGCGGATGAGACTGAGTACGTGCTCAATGATCAGCAATGTCAGGCCGCCCTTCTGAAGTTCCCTCAGGAGCAGGATGAGTTCAGCCTGGTCCTCATCGTTGAGGCCACCGGCCGGTTCATCCAGCATCAGGAGCCGCGGCTTTGAGACAAGGGCGCTCGCTATCATCAGCTTCTTTTTTGCAAGCAGAGGTATATCCGCCGCCTTATCGTCCCTGTATCTGGTGATTCCTACGGTTTCCAAGGCAGTTTCCACGTCACCCTTGAAGCGCCCGCGCCCACCGAGGTAATGGTTGGCCACAGCGATGTTGTCTGAAACGCTCAACGACGGGAACAGCTGTTCTGCTTGGAAGGTTCGACGCATTCCAGAGCGAGCGATTTTGTGCGCAGGGAGCTTGCCGATCCGGATACCGTCGAAAAGAATCTCTCCGCCTGTCGGGCCGAACGGGACCCCCCCGGAGATCAAGTTGAAGAGAGTACTCTTTCCGGCACCGTTGGGACCGGCAATCCCCAGGATTTCCCCCCCTCGCTGACATTCAGCGTGACGTTGTCCACGGCCACGAATCCACCGAAGCGGCGACTGACCTGCCGGACTTCCAGGAGGTGCCCGTTGGAAGTGCCCCCCCGGGCAGATGATTCGGACATTCTCATTTCATCCACTCGGGCCTGTGGAACGTGCCGTCGGCGAACTCTTCAGGAGCGATGTTCAGGCGTTTTCCGGTTTGGATTTGGTAATAGGTCATCGGGATACCGTCCTTGCCGGCCACGGCCAGATGCGTTTTGGGATCAAAATGCACACGACCCAGCGTGGTTTGCTTGTCCAGCTTGCCCAATGCAACCCCGACTTCATCGCGCTTGTCAGGATCACCGACTTCCTTCACCGCATCGGCCCATAAATAGACCTGTTCGTAGAGGCCGTAGCTATACAGGCTGGGTTCGTTCTCGTATGCCTCCGTCAGCTTCCGGGTGAGCTCTTTAGTTTCGGCCAAAGCCGGCAGTGGGGGGGCGAACGGAAGGTTGTACAGCACGCCGTCAGCGTTCTTGCCTGCAAGCTCAGTGAACTCCGGCACGCTTGGAGCGTACTGCGAAAACACCAATGACTGAGTTGGATTCTGACGGAATTGGGTGAGGAACTTTGACGCATTTGCAGTCAGGTAGTCGAGGTTGATGATCACGGCCGGATCGACCTGACGGATTTTGGTTATCTGCGTGGTCCAGTCGTCCACTTCCCCCCCAAAAGGAACAGTGTCGGGTCCGGTAACTTCCCAGCCCTTTGCCCTGAAGTTCTTGTCCAACCCGGAAGCTATGCCGTTGGAGTACGCATTGTCGCTGGAGATGATGTAAACACGGCGGCTGGTGAGCGGTATCGTGCCATCAGCGTTCCATGCATCCAATTGTTCAGGGATGCCGGTGCTGTAGCCTCATATGAAGGGGGCAAGGGACCAAACTCCAGGATACTTTTCGGGGTCCTTGGAAATGATGTCCTGTGTTTGGGCACTGTTGCCGCTCAGCAAGTACGGAATTCCCGCTTCTGCCAGTTGATCAATTTCAAAGTTGGTGGTGCTGGCGTAACCGGTGAGCACCGCCGCAACATCGGGGTCTGAGGTCAGTTGCGTCACAGCGGCCGAGACTGCATCCGATTTCTGGTCCCGTACATCAAGGGCTTTGAGTTCGATCTTCCTGCCATCGATGCCGCCCTTGGCATTGATTTCGTCGACTGCAAGTCGAGCGCCCTGTTCCATGAGCTTGCCGTCAGCCGCGGCCACACCAGTGAGCGGGGCAAGAAGACCTAGCTTGATGGATTCTCCGGAAACCTGGGAGTCACCATCTTCACCGGTGGGGACGGTGCAACTCACCATCGAGATTGCCATGAGGGTTGCCACGGAAAGAAGTAGTGAAGAACGTAATCGGGGCTTGATTGAGATGGACATAGCGCTCCGTAGGAGATGGGGATTTTGGTCCGGGTTTGGGAGTCATACCTGAAGACATTTGGTGGGTGGCGACGCTGCAGTAGGTCGTCTATCCGACGGGCGATAAAGCACCGACAAGACCGAACAAGTCCTTGGGATCGTCCGGATTGGCAACGAGGTCTATGTCTTCAAAGAACTCGGAACCGTCCACGGAGTCCCGCACGTATCGCAGGGCTGAGAAGTCTTCCACAGCAAATCCAACGGAATCGAAGATGGTGATTTGCTCTTCGGATGTACGCCCTGGTGCCGCGCCGAGCAGGACCTTCCAGAACTCTGTGACGGCGAAGTCGGCCGGCATCTGCTGGATTTCACCTTCGATCCGTGTCTGGCTCTCATACTCAACAAAGACGTCGCCGAGCTCCAGGATCGATGGGTCAAGTTCCGTTTTTCCGGGACAATCTCCGCCGATCGCGTTGAGATGGATTCCAGGAGCAATGTGCTTAGCGCTGATGATCGTTGCCTGGGTTTTGTCTGCCGTGCACGTCGTGACGATGTCGGCACCCTGAACTGCTTCCAGAGCAGACGAAGCAACATGTACTTCGAATCCAAGGGGGGGAATCATGTTTCGGATGAATTTGTTCAGTGCGGCGGGATCGGTGTCCCAAACCTGGAGCTTCGCCACCCCCCAGCGCCGTCCTCATCGCCAGTGCCTGGAATTCTGCCTGACTCCCGGTTCCAATCATGGCCATGACGCTGGAATCGGATCGAGCCAAGACCTTCGCGACCATGCCGGACGTGGCTGCGGTGCGTAGCGCGGTAAGGATCGTCATTTCCGCCAGGAAGGTTGGATAACCGTTATGGACATCTGCCAGAACGCCGAACGCGGTGACGGTTTGGTAGCCACGGGCTGGGTTGGAGGGGTGCCCGTTCACATATTTGAAGCCGTAGGTCTCGTGATCACTCGTGGGCATGAGTTCGATAACGCCGTAGGGCGTATGGCTGGCGACGCGCGGCGTCTTATCAAACCGCGCCCAGCGTCGGAAGTCCTCTTCCATGTAGTGGATCAGGTCTTTGATGATCGTTTCCGGGCCTTGGGATCTGACCCAACGGAGCATGTTGCTTACATCGACAAAGCGCGTCATCTGCGCTCCCTTCTGGTTCGTGCCGTTCACGTCCTCGGGATCGGCTCAATCATCATGCGTTACAAACCATTCAAAGTCACTACTTTTTCTAAATTTGTTATGTTTCTTTCAAGCTTCCTTACCTGACAGCGCGGTACGCAGCGAGGCAGTTCATCGCGGTCGGAGCAATTCACGTTTGCGGGGAGCCTGTCCGCAAACGGATTGTTCCTTCTCCCGTCTTATCCACATAGAGCAACTCGTCCCCGCTGTGACAGCAGCGGCAGCCATAGGCTCGTTCTATGCCACGCCGGAACCGGGATGCCTCCCCAGATGCCGCAGCGCAGGCAGTCCGGCAGCGATTTGCGTCCCGCCTGGGTACGGACACCCAGACCATTCCTCTGTTACAGTTGCCCGCCGAACCAGATCCGACGCCTGAAGATTCGGATCTGCAATCCGGGATGCGTTGTGTGCGGACCCGCTGGCGAACCTCCTGGCGGGTGGCTGCCCTCCTTGCCGTTGTAGGAGTTGGCATTATCGCCTGGAACTTGTGGCAATCGGCCGTGGGGGGGCAACCAACAACAGAACCCCTCGCTTCTTCCTCGTCTGCGGGGGGGCCCGGCTTGCCTGATACTTCAAAATCCCCTCAGTCGGAGGACACGGAAGCTGGGGGGAGCGTGCTCGTGCACGTTGCCGGTGCGGTACAGAAACCTGGTGTTGTTTCCTTGCCGGTGGGCAGCCGGATTTTCCAAGCGATTGAGGCTGCGGGCGGAGTTGTTTCCAACGCGGAACTCAATGGCCTCAACCTTGCAGAGGTGGTGAGCGACGGGGGGGCCAAGATTCAGGTCCCGGTGGTCGGGGGAGGTGCCGCAGCCTGCCCCCCCACTTGCTGGAAGCTCCGGCGCTGCTGGCGGTACCGGAGGTGACGTGGCAGGGGGGGCCAAGGTCAACATCAACACTGCGTCCTTGGAAGAACTGGGAACGCTCCCCAGAGTTGGGCCGGTGACTGCTCAAGGAATTATTGATTGGCGGAAAGAACACGGACCTTTTGCCTCCGTCGACGAACTTGACGCCGTTGACGGGATAGGACCTAAGCTCATGGAATCACTCAAAGATCTGGTGACGGTCCAGGGTGGCTAATTCGACTGAGGTGACAAGGATCAGTGCAGTTTCACCGCGATCGAAGCGCATGGATTTGAGACTGGTTCCCGCTGTGCTGGTGACCTGGTCCGTTGCATTTGCCGGGGGGGCTTTTATCGATGCAGCGTGGTCCGCAGCCTTGGCCGGTATTTTGGTCATGGTTGGGGGGCTCTGCTGTTGGTGGGGGGCGCGGCGTCATTGGCCATCCCTGCCCCCGTGCCAGAACGATCCCCCCCGCCACCATTGCCCTTGCTTGCATTCTTGGGGCTGCAGTAGCCGTTCATTGTGCTGTCATGGCCAACACCCGGGAAGAGGGGCCTCTGGCTGAGGCAGTGGCTGAGGGTGGCGGTGTGCTTATCCAAGTGCTCATCACAGGGGCTCCTACTGAGGTCCGCGTGCCGGGCCAATCAAGTGGAAACAGGTGGTCAGTAACTGCAACCTTGGTTGAGGTAACCTCCAAGGGTTCCGTCATTCGAGGTTCCGCAGACTTGATGGTTATGGGTGGCAACGGCTGGCAAGGCGTGCGGCCTGGGCAGCGTGTCAGAACTTCGGGAACGCTGAAGGGTGTGCGGGAGGGACAAACGCAGGCAGCTCTGTTGTCGGCGTCCTCCGCACCCGTTCACGTCGCGTCGACTCTTGATCTACGACAATCCTCCGCCGACGTAAGGAGCACTTCATCGCAGCTTCGAATTGGTTGCCGCCCGACCCGGCCGGCTGATGCCGGGCATGGTCACAGGAGACACCAGCGCGCTTCCGGAAAGTCTGGAGGCGGATATGAAGACAACCGGAATGACGCACCTGACCGCGGTCAGCGGTGCCAATTGCAGCTTGGTACTGGGAGGCTTCATTCTGTTAGCGCGATGCCTGAGGTTGACACGCCCCGCAGCCGGGGGTTTTTGCTGCATGCGGTCTGGTGGCTTTTGTTGTGATGGTTGGTCCGGATCCGAGTGTGCTCCGGGCTGCAGTGATGGGGACTGTGGGGCTGGCGGCCTTGATCGGGGGCCTGCGGGGTCGATCCTTGACGTTCCTCTGCCTAGCCACCATTGTTCTCCTGCTGCTTGATCCGAGTATGGCGGCGAATGTCGGGTTCATGCTGTCGGTGCTGGCGACGTTGGGTATTGTCCTGCTGGCCACTCGCGTTGCATCATGGATCCCTGTATGGGTGCCACGATGGTTGGCCGCGGGGGGGTTGCCGTTCCGTTGTCTGCGCAGCTGTTGTGCGGCCCGGTGATAGTGGCTCTTCAACCGCAGTTCACTCCTTATGCGCTCATCGCTAACGTGGTGGCCGGCATTTTGGTGGCCCCCCGTGACGATCTTCGGGACTCTTGCCGTTCCCCTATCGGCGGGTTTGCCATGGTTGGCATCAGTTCCCATAGCCATCGCCGGTACCTGCGCGGGAGTGGTGGCTGGCGTGGCAAGGTTCTTCGCGCATTTGCCCGGGGGGGCAGCGCTGCCATGGACCGACGGACCGGCCGGGGGGGTTGTGTCCATGCTGGCCTTCTCGATGATGACCTTCTTGGTTGTCTGGATAGCGCTTCACCCTACGCAAGCTATGGCAAGGATCGTTGCGCTGCATGATGCCCTGGTGATGCTCCTGGATCTCTGGCTGGGGGGGAAGCGCTCGGGCGGGCGCGGACCATCCAAGGAGACATAGCGTGGGCCCCATCTGCCACGGCGGTCAACCATCAATCCGTTGGCGTACTGCTCTCCCCCCACGATGACCGCGAGAACGCCTAATCCTGCATGTGCTGCCAGCACAGCCGGAAGCGCACTGATTTGGGGGGGTGCCGGGCAGTCAGGGCATTTTTCGTTCAGGCGGGCTGCCAAGCTTCGGCCTCCAACTGATTGCCAAAGTGGTGAACTGCCAACCGTTGCTGGCCGGCCGGGCGGGAGGCGACGTCAGCGGCAACGATCTCCTCCAAGCGGGCCACGGCTCGCACAGCGGAACGGACCTTTTCCAGCGGCACGATCCTGCCGCCGTCGACCGCCAGGATGGGTTTAATAGCCAAGACGGTACCGAACAGCGAGGCTGCCGCCCCCGATGCGCCCACCCCGTCTCAATTGTTCGAGGCTGGGCACGTAGAAGTAGACCTTGGTGCGCTGCATGCGCTTCTCAGCAAAGTCGCGGACTTCTGCCGCTCCTTGGCCATCGGCTGCTGCCACCACTGCACTCTGGACACCCATGCCTTGAGCCATCCCCCACAGTGCGCGAGTCCACTACTTCAACCGGGATGCGGACGCGTGCGGCAGCCAACCTTGCGGCATCAGCGGTTCCTGAGAGCTCGGAAGAAATGTGGATGGACACTACAGCCTCGAAACCGTGGCGCTCCGCAGCGAGGTACGCCTGTTCGAACTGTCCAGGCGACGGCCGTGAAGTTTTCACCGAGGCGCCGGAGGCAAGAGCCAAGGAAAGGGTTTGTGTGATGTCGTCTTCGCCCTCGCCGTAGATTTCGCTTCCCACCATGACTGGCATGGGAACAACCGCGAGGCGGCCGTCTGAGGTAAAGGCAGATACCCAGTCCGGCGGCAGGGCAGCGGCGGAATCGGTGACAACCGCGGTCTTGACGACGGCGGCCAGCGGCACGTCAGCGACAGGAACCGGTGCCGTGGCTGCCGGAGGCGCGCCACTCTTTCCTTGAGCCATATCCATGCGGGTGGTTCTCGCTCAGGCACGCAACCTCCAAAGATGATGGCTGGCCGCCGGCAGAACGCCGGCGGCCGCACTATCCCTGCTAGGCAGGAACGATGTTCACCAGTTTAGGTGCACGCACGATGACGGTGCGGATGCCACGGCCGTCCAAGGCACGCTGGACGTTTTCCGAGGCCAAGGCGAGCTCACGCAGCGCGTCCTCGGTGATGTCCGGCGACACTTCAAGACGGTCGCGAACCTTGCCCTGTACCTGGACAACGGCGGTGACGGTGTCCTGCACCAGCAGTGCATCGTCGTGCTTCGGCCAGCCTGCATTTGCAACGGAAGCCGGGTGACCGAGCGTGTTCCAAAGGTCCTCGGCCGTGTAGGGCGCAAAGAGGCTCAGGATTACGGCTACGGCTTCCACCGCTTCACGAACGGCTGGATCTGCGGCACCTGCACCGGAATCGATGGTCTTGCGCGAGGCGTTGACCAACTCCATGAGGCGGGCAACCACGACGTTGAACTTGTTGTTGTCCAGCAGTTCAGCGGCATCTGCGATGGTCTTGTGCGTCACGGTGCGCAACGCACGGTCACCAGTGGCCGGATCAACTCCCGGTTCACTGCTGACGTCCTGGCCCAGGCGCCACGCACGGGCCAGGAACTTGGCCGAACCTGACGGCGAAACGTCCGCCCAGTCGACGTCGTCCTCAGGTGGGGGAGGCGAAGACCATGGTGAGGCGAACGGCGTCGACACCGAACTTGTCCAACTGCTCGCCCAAATCCACGCCGTTGCCGAGGGACTTGCTCATGGCCTTGCCGCCGTTGAGTACCTGGCCCTGGTTGAGCAGCGCAGAGAACGGTTCGTTGGCTTCGATCAGGCCGATGTCCTTGATGACTTTGGTGAAGAAACGTGCGTACAGCAGGTGCAGGATGGCGTGTTCCACGCCGCCCACGTACTGCCCGACCGGCATCCAGTTGTTGATCTTTTCGGGATCGAACGGGCCTTCGGTGTAGTCCGGCGATACGAATCGCAGGAAGTACCAGGACGAGTCCACGAACGTATCCATGGTGTCAGTATCACGCTGCGCTGCACGGCCACAGTTGGGGGGCACTCAACGTTGACCCACTCGACGGCGGCGGCCAGCGGGGAGGTCCCCCCCTTCGGCGACAACGCCTCACCGCGCAGGTTGTCGGGCAACCTGACGGGGGAGCTGGTCATCCGGAACGGGCACTTCGCCACATTCACCACAGTGGATGATGGGGATCGGGGTACCCCCCCAGAAGCGCTGGCGGCTCAGCAGCCAGTCACGCAAACGGAAGTTGACGAACTTTTCGCCGGTTCCGAGCTTCTCGAGAATCTCGATCGCCGCGGGAATGCCGTCGGACTTGGAAAGGCCGTCCAACTCACCGGAGTTCTTGAGCGTGCCTTCACCTGCAGTGGCGACGCCGGTCTCTGCGGGATCTTCGTCACCGGTATCCAGTACCGCACGGACGGGCAGCCCGAAAGTCTTGGCGAAGTCGAGGTCGCGCTGGTCGTGTGCCGGGACGGCCATGATGGCGCCCGTGCCGTAGTCGGCCAGGACGTAGTCAGCGGCCCACACCGGGAGCTTTTCTCCGTTGAGCGGGTTGACGGCGTAGCGGCCGGTGAAGACGCCGGTCTTCTCGCGTTCGGTGGACTGGCGCTCGATTTCCGAGAGTGCCTTGACCTTTTCGCGGTAGGCCATGAGTTCATCGTGCTGTTCAGGCGTCACCAAATCCAGCGCCAGGTGAGCATCCGCTGCAACGACGAAGAACGTTGCACCGTAGAGGGTGTCCGGCCGGGTGGTGAAAACGGTGACTTCGCGTTCGGCACGGTCATCCGTGGCTTCAATGACAAAACGCACATGGGCGCCTTCGGAGCGGCCAATCCAGTTGCGTTGCATGGCCAGAACGCGCTCGGGCCAGTGACCCTGCAGCTGGTCCATGTCTTCAAGAAGACGATCGGCGTAGTCCGTGATCTTGAAGTACCACTGGTTCAGGGACTTCTTGGTGACAGGCGTGCCGCAACGCTCACAAGCGCCGTTGACTACCTGCTCGTTGGCGAGCACAGTCAGGTCCTTGGGGGCACCAGTTGACGGGCGAGTCCTTGCGGTAGGCCAGGCCACGCTCGTAGAAGCGTTTGAACAGCCACTGAGTCCACCGGTAGTACTCGGGGGGGTCGGAGGTGTGGAGGCGTCGGGACCAGTCGGCGGAGATTGCGTAGCGCTTGAAGGACGCCGCCTGGGTGTCGATGTTGGCGTAGGTCCACTCACTGGGGTGGGCATTGCGCTTGATTGCAGCGTTCTCAGCGGGCAGGCCGAAGGAGTCCCAGCCGATGGGGGTGCAGGACATCGAAGCCTTCTGGCGCAGGTAACGCGCCACGACGTCACCCATGGCGAAGGCTTCGGCGTGGCCCATGTGGAGGTCGCCGGAGGGGTACGGGAACATGTCCAGCACGTAGCGGGGTTCCCGCGAACCGTCGTCGGCAGGCGTGAAGACTTTGAGGTCCTCCCAGACCTGCGGCCACTTGGCTTCCATCGCAGCGAAGCTGTAGACGCCTTCTTCGGGCGCTTCGGCTGCGGCTGTTTGTGCTGTTCCGGTCTCTGTCTCCGGCTGAACGCTCACTGCTGCCCTCTTCTGTTCTTCGATGGCGGTTTTGACTCCTGCTTTGGCACCGGAAAGTCCCGGACACACAAAAGCCCCTCAACAATGGAGGGGCGGCCGCACGGCTATTGAAAGCCGAGCGGCTAGCTAAGCAGAAGGATCGCACGCATAGATCTACAATAGCGCACGATCAAACGCTCCAGTCGCAACGAACGGCTTATGGAGCTGACGATTGAGTTGATGGCAGCCGCGCCTCGCCCGGGTGTGGTGGGCACCGCGAAGCGGGCGGGGCAGGCGCGGCTGCCATCAACGTCAGGTCAGACTACTTCACGTCTTCGTCGACCCAATCCATGGATTTGGTCACGGCCTTCTTCCAGAGCCGCAGCTGACGCTCCTGCTCCTCCGCCGGAAGCTGTGGCTCCCAGCGCTTGTCTTCGTTCCAGTTTGCGCTGAGCTCGCCGAGGTCTTTCCAGAAGCCGACGGCGAGGCCGGCAGCGTAGGCAGCACCGAGGGCCGTGGTTTCCACGACCTTCGGGCGGACGACGGGCACGCCAAGGATGTCGGCCTGGAACTGCATGAGTGCCTCGTTGGCGACCATGCCGCCGTCGACCTTCAACTCGGTGAGCGGAACGCCCGAGTCGGCGTTGACGCGTCGAGTACTTCACGCGTCTGGAATGCAGTTGCTTCGAGTGCGGCGCGGGCAATGTGGCCCTTATTGGCGAAGCGCGTGAGTCCGACGATCGCGCCGCGTGCGTCTGCACGCCAATACGGTGCGAACAGCCCGGAGAAGGCCGGCACGATGTAGACGCCGCCATTGTCCTTAACGCCGGCGGCAGATCTTCTACCTCAGGTGCGGAGCTGATCAGGCCGAGGTTGTCGCGGAGCCACTGGATCAGGGACCCGGTGACGGCAATGGAGCCTTCAAGGGCGTAGTGCGGCTTGGCGTCGCCCAGTTTGTATCCAAGGGTGGTGAGCAGGCCGTTCTTTGAGTGAACGATCTCTTCGCCCGTGTTGAAGATCAGGAAGCAGCCGGTGCCGTAGGTGTTTTTGGCTTCGCCGGGCTGGAATGCAGCCTGCCCGAAGGTTGCCGCCTGCTGGTCTCCGAGGATGCCGGCGACCGGCGTTTCGCGGAGCAACTGGGAGGTGTGGACGTGCCCATATACCTCGGAGGAGGACTTGATGGCAGGCATCATGGAGGCCGGGACGCCGAAGACGTCCAGGATCTCCTGGTCCCACTGAAGCGTTTCGAGGTCCATGAACAGGGTTCGGGAAGCGTTGGTGACGTCGGTGACGTGCACACCGCCGTCAACACCGCCGGTCAGGTTCCAGAGAACCCAGGCATCGGTGTTGCCGAACAGCAGGTCGCCGGCTTCGGCACGTTCGCGGGCGCCATCCACGTTGTCCAGGATCCATTTGATCTTGGTTCCCGAGAAGTACGTGGCCAAAGGCAGGCCGACCTTCTGTTTAAAGCGCTCCACTCCCCCCCGTCTTGGGCCAGTTCATCCACAATGGGCTGGGTTCGGGTGTCCTGCCAGACGATGGCGTTGTAAACGGCCTCGCCGGTGTTCTTGTCCCAAACGACAGCGGTTTCGCGCTGGTTGGTAATGCCGACGGCGGCAATGTCGTGCCGTGTCAGGTTCGCCTTGGACAGGGCGGAGGCGATGACTTCGCGGGTGTTGTTCCAGATTTCGGCGGGGGGGTTGTGCTCAACCAGCCGGCCTGCGGGAAGATCTGCTCATGCTCCATCTGGCCGGTGGACACGATGTTGCCCGTGTGGTCAAAAACGATGGCGCGGGAGCTGGTGGTGCCCTGATCGATGGCGATGACGTATTGATTCATGGTGACGTCCTTGTCTTTGTTTGTTAGCTTCTCAAGTGTTTTATCTACAACGTGCGGTGAAGCGAAGTGCGTACGTGAGGGACTAGCCTGCGATTGCAGGCATGATGTCCGGTACCCAGAGGCAACGATGCCTGCAAGGGCGCCGCCAACCAGCGGTCCGACGACGGGGATCCAGGAGTAGGCCCAGTCGCTGGTGCCCTTGCCTTGATGGGGAGGAGAGCGTGGGCGATGCGGGGGCCCAGGTCACGTGCAGGGTTGATGGCGTAGCCGGTGGGGGCCACCGAGGGAAACACCGATGCCAACAACCAGCAGTGCCACGGCCAGCGGACCGAGGCCCGAAGGGGTCCCGCCGAAGGTCAGGATGACGAAGACCAGGACGAACGTGCCGATGATTTCGGTGATGAGGTTCCACGGGGTGGAGCGGATGGCCGGACCGGTGGAGAAGGTGCCCAGCTTGTTCGCTGCGAGGGGCTCTTCATCGAAGTGCTGCTTGTAGGCGAGCCAGCAAACAACGGCACCCAGGAAAGCGCCGAGCAGTTCAGCGCCGAAGTACGTCAGGGTGGAGGCGAAATCCACGGGAACGCCGGGGGCGTATTCTGCTTTTCCGTTGACCAACAGGCCCAGGGTGACGGCCGGGTTAAGGTGCGCACCGGACTTTGCGGCCACGAAAACGCCCGCGAAGACCGCAATACCCCCCCAGCCCCCCACGTCACCATCAAGAATCCACCGTTGTTGCCCTTGGTGCCTTTGAGCGCAACGTTTGCCACGACGCCGCAACCCAGCAGGGTCAGCATCATGGTTCCGAATACTTCGGAAAGGAAAACAATTCCAAGAGACATCTTTGACTCCTCATTTTTCTGTTGTCAGCCTCCTCGCGGGTGAAGAGGCTGTTGGGACGTTCCGTTGTCTCCGGAACCGTCCCGGTGTGGTGGTCCCCTGGCGGGCCCACCTACCCCATTCCGCCCCTGCCGCACATTGGGACGGTCAAGCTGTTTCCGCTGCTTGGTGTCAGGCTACGAGACTGTGCACGTCAACCTTGTGGAACCGTTGCAGTACTTCCTGGGCGTGGCGGATTTCTGCTTCACGGGCAGCAGCATCCCAACCAAGAGGCTCGGCCAACGCTGCTGCTATTTCATTGAGCAACTCCCCCGGTGACAAGCCCACGGAACGCCAGCGACGTCCTGCGGATGAGGACATCCACCAGGTGCCCGATCTGCTCGTGCTCGGCCATGAACGCCAGCTCCCGGACGCTCAGTTCGCGGGTGGAACGCAGCGGAGTGTCGTGTCCGGCATTCAGGTAGTCGATGACGGCGTCTGCGCGCGTTCCGTACCGGGTCAACAGGACGGCTACGCGGTCAGCATCCAACCCCCGACCCCATGTGCTTCTTGATCCATTCCTGCTCGCCTTGTTCAGTGGCAGGGAAGCCGGCGCCGCCGCCGATAGCGAGTTTCGCCGTCGAGACTTTGCGCTCCATGCCCAGTTCGCGGAGGACGTCATTGGTCATGTGTTCGGCCAGTGCGCGGAAGGTGGTCCACTTGCCGCCCACCAGGCTGAGTACGACGGCGGCCTTACCGCCTGGCGTAGCGACGGAGTCGCTGCCGGTGCGGACGCTGCGTTCGATGCGGTAGTCGCGTGAGACGAATCCCGGCTGGGTTTCGTCGTGGCGCGGCAGGGGCCGGACGCCGGCGAAGCTGTAGACGATCTGTTCGCGCTCCACCTTGATGGTGGGAAACACGTGGCCGACGAGGTCGAAGAAGTAGTCGATTTCTTCTTCGGTGCACACGGCGTCCTGGGACATATCAGCGTCCACATCCGTGGTGCCTACCAGCACGCGGTCCCCCCCATGGGTAGATCAGGACGATACGGCCATCAGTGTGCTCGAAGAAGATTTCGCGGCCGTTGCACGCTGCCAGCAGTTCCGGGTGGTCCAGGACGATGTGCGATCCCTTGGTGCCACCATGAATTTGCTGACGGCGCCCATGGCCTGGTTGGTGAGATCCACCCAGCGCCCGTGGTGTTGACGATGACGTCAGCCTGGAAGTCGAATTCCTTGCCCGTCAGTTCATCACGGAGCCGGACTCCGTCCGAGCCCATGGACACGAGAGAAACATAGTTGCTGGCGCGGGCGCTTCCTCCCGGGAGTCCCCCCCCGCCGCGGCCTGCTTTCTCGCCATCCTGCAGGACGTCAAGGGTCAGACGCTCCGGGTTATGGACCGAAGCATCAAAGTACGTAGCGGCGTACTTGATACCGGAATGAAGTTTGGGAAGTTCAGCCAAGGCCTTGGTCCGCCCACGGAACTGGTGGCGCGGTACGCTGCCGCCGTCGCGGGAGAAGAAGTCGTACATGCTCAGGCCAACCTTGATCAGGAAAGCGCCGCGTTCCTTGGGCTTGCCTTGCTTGTGGGTGAGGAAGCGCATGGGTGCAGACAGGATGCCGGAGAACGTGCTGAAGATCGGGATGGTGGTCTGCAGTGGCTTCACGTAGTGGGGGGGCGATCCGCAGGAGCCTGTTGCGCTCGACCACGGACTCCTGGACCAAGCGGAACTCGCCGTTTTCCAGGTACCGGATTCCGCCGTGGATCATGTGGGAGGAGGCGCCGCTGGCACCTTGGCAGTAGTCACCACGTTCAACAAGCGCAACGTCGACACCCTGGAGGGCGAGATCGCGGAACGTTCCGACACCATTGATGCCACCGCCGATGATGAGTACCTTGGCCGAGGGCCGCTCCTGCAGTGCAACGACGGAGTCGCGCTGTGTGTGCTGTGAGGTACCGGAAATCCTGTTGTGTCCCAAAACTGCTCCCTTGGGCTTGGTTCGTGCGCCGCGCCACTCGCTGCTGCACCGTTCACCACTAATCTGGCGAAGGTGGAAAATGGAGTCAAGCTATTTGCACAAACGTGCAGTAAGGAAATGAGATGGGACGATCACGTCACTCGGATGCACTCCGGGCTGCACAGATGTACTACCTGCAGGACCTCACCATGGATGCGATCGCCCGGGAGCTGAGGACATCCAGGTCCACGGTCTCCAGGCTGTTGTCTTCGGCGAGGGAAACGGGCCTCGTGCAGGTCCAGATTCGAAGCCCTTTCGATACCGGACCTGAGCTGGAAAGCCAGATCCGGAACCAATACGGCGTGGATGTCCACGTGGTTCCGGTACTGGACACGCTCAACGAAGCAGAGACCCTGGACCGCGTAGCCATGCAGGCTGCTCGGACAATCGGACCCTTGGTGGACTCGAATGCCATCATCGGGGGGGTCGCCTGGGGGGGTGCGACGCTCAGCGCGGTCAGCAGGCACCTCACGCGCAAGGTGACCCACGACAGCATCGTGGTCCAGCTCAATGGCGCCGGCAACATGCAAACCACCGGCATTACGTATGCCAGTGACATCATGCGCCGCTTCGGCAGTGCGTACGGCGCCCGCGTGGAACAGTTCCCTGTTCCGGCTTTTTTTGATCATGCCTCCACCAAGACCGCCATGTGGAATGAGCGCAGCGTTCAACGCATCCTGGACCTGC
This sequence comes from Paenarthrobacter nitroguajacolicus JCM 14115, assembly GCA_001313365.1. The sequence goes on along the minus strand of BBFS01000001.1, from coordinate 20,807 downwards.
AGGCCCGGATGAGCATCGCTATCTTCGGCGTCGGATCTGTGGACTCGGACTACCCGAGCCATGTCTATGCCGGCGGTTACCTCGATGAACACGACCTCACCATGCTGGCCGCAGACGATGTTGTGGGCGATGTAGCCACGGTCTTCTTCCGGAGTGATGGTTCCTCTGACGGCATCACCTTGAATGAGAGGTCAACCGGTCCCAGCCATGAACAATTGCGGCAAGTCAGGCGACGGATCTGCGTGGTCTCCGGGGGGGCATCCAAGATCAATGGCCTCCAAGGAGCCCTGGCTGCGGGACTCGCGACGGACCTCATTCTGGACGAAGCCTCAGCCCGACGCCTGGTGAGTTTCAATGGCCATTCCTGAAGCAATCGTGCAAGGAATGGGTAGAGTCGTTGCTATGAGATCCCCATCCAAGCTGACATCGAACAGGCTGGCACTAAACAACGGCGTTCAGATGGATCGTATGGGATACGGGCTCTATAAAGTTCCAGCCAAAGACGCAGAGGCCTTGGTTGCCACGGCTTTGGGTGAGGGCTACCGCCGGTTTGATACCGCCGCGATGTACGGCAACGAAGTCGGGGGGGTGGGCCGCGCTCTCGGCGGTGCGATCGGTGACGCCGCGGAAGCCAACAGAGGTACCGGTGGCTCCGGCGAGTCGGTACACGCGCTGGCACGCGAGGACCTCTTCGTTACCACCAAGGTCTGGAACGATGACCAGGGCTACGACGCGACACTACGGGCGTTCGACACGTCCATGGCGAACCTTGGACTTGATTACGTGGACCTCTACCTCATCACTGGCCGTGCGCCGGCCGGGGGTTGTTCGTGGAAAGCTACAAAGCCATGGAAACCCTTTACAGGGAAGGCAAAATCCGGGCCATAGGTGTTTCCAATTTTCAGCCCGGACACCTCTTTGAGCTCATGCAAAAGGCAGAGGTTGTTCCGGCAGTGAACCAGATAGAACTGCACCCCCTGGTTGCAGCAGACCAGATTGCGGACGTTGCACGAGCAACTCGGAATCCGGACCGAGGCGTGGAGCCCCCCTTGGTCGCGGGCAAGTCCTGGCTGACCCCCCGCTATTGTCGCGCTGTCAGAAAAGTACGGCCGGACTCCGGCCCAGGTCATTCTGCGGTGGCATCTTCAGCTGGGGGAACCTGGTCATTCCCAAGGCAAGCTCGGCGGGACGGATCAAGGAAAACATCGCCGTCTTCGATTTTGAATTGGACGCCGGGGGGATATGGACGGCATAGCCGCTTTGGAACGCCACCATCGGACCGGGTCCCACCCGGACAACGTGAACTAGGAATAGACGAATGGACAACGTGGACACCGCGCACTCCCCAAAGGTGCGCAGGCCCCCAGCGAATTCTTCAGCGAATCCTTGCCGGGGGGGCGGACGCATGCCTCGGAGGTTGAGGTGGATGGCAGCAAGGTAGCTTACTGGACCTACGAACCGGTCACCGTCACTCCCCTGACGCGCACCATCCTGGTGATCCACGGTTTCCGGGGGGGTGACCACCACGGATTGCTGCGCGTAGCCGACCAACTTCCCGGGATGCGGATCATCATGCCGGACTTGCCGGCCTTCGGAAGCTCGGAGCCTTTCGTCCACGATGAACACAGCGTTGAGCGCTATGGAAAGTTCATCTCCGGTTTCATGGCCGCGCTCGATCTGAATGACGAGACTGTCCTGCTGGGCCACTCCTTCGGCTCAATCGTGGCCAGCCACTTCGTCGCCGCGAATCCCGGAACCGTCTATCCGCTGATCCTGATCAACCCCATTGCCGCACCCGCGTTGGAGGGTCCCAAGGGCATCATGACCAAACTAGCGGTGCTGTACTACCAGGCGTCCGCCAAGCTTCCCCCCCGCCAGCTCGGACTAGCGGTCCTTCGGAATCGGGTGATCGTTCGCATCATGAGCATCACCATGGCCAAAACCAAGGACAGAGCCTTCGTCGTTTCATCCACGGCCAGCACGACGCATATTTCAGTGCCTTCGCAGACAGGAAGAGCCTGCTCGAATCGTTCAAGCTTCCGTCTCGGGGAACGTGGCCGAGGTCGCCGGGAAACTAACACTTCCCGTACTCCTGATCGCCGGCGAAAAAGATGAGATCGCCACTCTTCCCAACCAGCACAAACTCATGAAGCGACTACCTGACGCCAAGCTGGAAGTGATTCCCGACGTCGGGCATCTTATCCACTATGAGACGCCGGTTCCGGCCGCTGAAGCAATCCGTACCTTCCTGGAGGAACATCCCGCGTGAAAATTGTCATCGACGCCCGCTTTACCCGAACGGACCATCACGATGGCATCAGCCGCTACGGTTCCAGCCTCATAGCCGCAACGTCCAAAATCGCGGATGTCACCATGCTCATCAGCGACAAGCGCCAACTGGCACTTCTGCCCGACGTCCCGTACGTGATGCTCAACAGCCCCCCCTGTCACCTATGGAATTGTTCGTCGCCCGCAAGGTCAACCCCCCCCTTGGTGCTGACGTGGTGGTGTGTCCTATGCAGACCATGGGCACCGTGGGCCGCCGTTATGGACTGGTGCTTACCCTTCACGACCTCATTTACTATGAGCACCCGACTCCCCCCCCGGCTTCCTGCCAGCCCCCCCGTGCGCCTTCTCTGGAGGCTCTACCACAAGGCGTTCTGGCCGCAGAGGCTCCTGCTCGACCGCGCGGACATCGTGGCCACCATCAGCCGCACCACTGAAGCCTCATGGCCAAGTACAAACTGACCAAGCGTCCCGTGCGCATCGTGGGCAACGCACCCCCCCAACCCGGTCAAACACCCCCCGCGACCCTGAAGGAGGCGCAGATAAATCCCTCCTCTACATGGGTTCGTTCATGCCTTACAAGAACGTGGAAACCATGATCCGGGGCATGTCCGGACTGCACGATTACACGTTGCATTTGCTCAGCCGGATCACCCCCCCGAGCGCAAAGCCGAGTTGGAGGCGTTGATCCCCGATGGAGCAAAGGTGCTGTTCCATAACGGTGTCACTGACGCCGAGTACGACGAACTCCTGCTGCGGGCCACCGCATTGATCAGCCTGTCACGGGCCGAAGGGTACGGTTTGCCGTTGGTGGAGGCGATGGCCTTGGGCACCCCCCGTTATCGCAAGCGATATTCCGATTTTCCGTGAAGTGGGTGGTGACGCCGTCAGCTACGTCCACCCCGAATCGCCGACGGAATTCGCGGCCGCTGTGACGGCCCTTGCCGACGACGCACTTTGGCAGCAACGCTCCCGCAAGTCAGTGGAACGCGCTGCAGAATTCAACTGGACGAGTCGGCGCGGCAGCTCGTGGCTGCGGCGGAAGAAGTTGTGGCCCGGCGCGCACGCAAGACCCGGGAACGCGCTTAGCGCACTCCCAGGTCCAGGGGCGGCACCCTGTCATCCAGTAGTCGCTCTTGACGCAGGCTGGTTGGTTGCCGAGGATGCAATCTCTTCGTAGGGCCGCAGTCGGAACAGGGCGACTGCCGCGAGGAGGACCACCACGGCCACTCCGATGTAGAGCTGGTGGGGGGTTCCATCCGTTGTCAAGCAGCGCGCCGACCGCAATGGGAGCGAGGATGGCACCGGCCCGGCCGATACCAATCCCCCCCAGCCCACACCCGTGGTGCGGACACCAGGCTCGTAGGTCATGGGAGCCACGGTGTAGAGACCAGCGATGCAACCGTTGACGAGCATGCCGACGACCACGCCGGACGAGAACGCCAGCAGCGGCAGGGGGCTTGTGGTGATGAACAGGACGAGGGTCACTGCCGAGAGCACGGTGAAGACCATGAGGGTCAACCGCGCGTCCCACCGGGTGGTGAGCACCCCCCCGTAGAGCAGCGAACCGAAGGTTCCGCCCATGGTGAGCATGAGTCCGCCGATGATGCCCTGCTGCTCCGTCATTCCTGATTCCACGAGCAGCCGGGGCGTCCATGAGTTGGCGAAGTAGAAGCCGAACATGATGACGAAGAAGGAGATCCAAAGCAGGATGCTGGCAGTGCGGTACCGCGGGCTCAGGAGCACGGCCACGCTGCCCTGCTGCTTACCGGCGCTCACAGGGGCAGGACCGGGATTGACGTCACCCTCGAGACCCAGACGGCCGGCGATGCGCTGGAGCTTCGCGGCCGCGCCTCCGGTCGCCGGGCGCGGAGGTAGTCGACGGACTCGGGCATGAGACAACCACCAGAGCGATCGCCAGGAGAGTCAGCAGGCCACCAACAAGGAACACGGAGCGCCACCCGAAGGCGGGGATGAGCTGGGTCGCTCCCATCCCACCGAGCGTGGCACCTACTCCATAGCCCGCGGTGAAGATGCTGACGGCCATACCGCGACGGCGGGCATTGGCGTACTCACTCGTGATCACAGTCGCGGAGGCGAGGATGCCGCCCACACCCAGTCCCGTGACGACGCGCCACAGGCCGAGCTCAAGCGCGGAGTTCGCTGTTGTGGACAGGAACAGTCCGACGGCGTTGATCGCCAGTGCCACGATAAGGATCTTGCGTCGGCCGTAGCGGTCCGCGAAGGGCCCGAGGACGAGCGAACCCACGGCCATACCGATGAGGCCCGCGCTGAGCAGCAGCCAAGCTGGGAACCGGAAAGTCCGAACTCCTTGGTCACGGACGTGGCTGTAAAGGCCATGGCCAGCACGTCGTAGCCGTCGAGGGCGTTGAGGAAAGTGGTCACGGCGATGATGAGCCACTGGTAGGACGACATCTTGGATGCGTCGATCTGGTGTCTGATATCCATGGTGCTGATGCCTCTCAGGGGGGGACGTCGATGGTGAGGATGGTGGACGGGGGGGCGTCGGTCTGTGCCCGGTTCGGCGGCGGCCACCCGCGAGACGCAGCAACACATTTTGGTGTTGGGTTCCTTCTGGCGGTCCGAATAGAAAACGTCGCGGTGGTCGATCCGTCCGGCGAGCTCAAGGACCTTGACCTGGCACAGGCCGCACTCACCCTTGCGGCAGTCCGACATCATGTCCACGCCATCACGTTCGAGGGCCTCCAGCACGGACTCGTCGGAACCGACAATTGTCTCTACCCCCCAGCCGCGGTATCCGTACGGTGAACGGTTCTGCCTCGTACCAGCCGCTGTTGCCGAAAGTCTCGTAGCGCAGGTTCGTGGGTTCGAGCTCCCGTTCGGTCCATGCACGGCGGACAGCGTCCATGAGCCGGATAGGCCCGCACATGTAAAACTCTGCGTCCTCGGGGGGGCTGAGCCCACGAGAGCCCGGACGTCAAGGGGGGGAGCGCCCTCCGCGTCGACGTGCGCCTCGAAACGGTCCCCGTGCATGGCGGCGAGGTCATCCAGGTAGGCCATCGCATCCCGGGAACGGGCCACATAGACCAGGCGGTAGTCGGCGCCGAGGCGGCGCAGCAACGCGGCCATCCCGGCGATTGCGGTTATGCCGATGCCGCCGGCAAGCAAGACGTAGGAGGGGGGCTCCGATCCGCAGCGGGAAGTTCTGCAACGGCTGGGTGATCTCCAGGCGCTGCCCCCCCGGCTGGAGTGAGTGCATGAACACGGATCCTCCCCCCCGGGAGTTGGGAGTCCGGTAGACGCTGAGGGCGAGGTGCGTGCCATCGTCGGCGGCGTTGACCACGGAGTATGAGCGGACATGCTGCTCGCCGTCGATGGTCGTGCGGACATCCACGTGCTCGCCGGGACGAATGGGGCAGGGACGCTCCGGACGCAGGACGATGCGGCGGATGTTCTCTGCCACGTCGGATACGGCGTCGACGACGGCCCGCTGCCAGAGGATGTGGTGGGAATCGGCCATGGTTCCTCCCCCCTGCTCAGCTGCCCGGCAGGGTTGCGAGGCGACCCTCGGCTTCGAGCGCACGCTCGAGGAGCCGGCGCACCCACATCCCGCCCATGTCGATGTTGAGGTTGTAAAACTCGTAGTCGGGGGGGTTGGCGTCGATGGCCGCCTGCTGCGCAAGAAGCATGGCCTCGTCTTCGCCGAAGACCCCGTGCACGCCGTTGCGCAACTGCGTGGTGATGAGCTGGCTCTCCAACCGGTAGTTGCGCATGAACGCCCAGAAGTAGTGGCAGGAACGTTCAGTCTCCGGCGTGATGGTGTTCATCACGTAGCCGTTCACCCCCCCGCGGGAGCGATCGCCCTCGGGAGCTCCGGTCCCGGCCGCGGCGACTCCGACGTCGATGCAGATGGTGGACGGGAAGTAGTAATGGATGATCTGCCAGCGGTCCACCTTTCCCTCGAAGTCCGGGAACTTGTCGCGCATGTTCTTTAGCCAAAACGGCGGCGCATCAATGTTGCGCATCCAGCGGGTGACAGTGACGGATGCCTCGTCGTGGGTCACCTCGAACTCGGACTCGGACAGTTCCTCTTGCCCGATCGAGGAGCTGTGCACGAACTCCTCGTGGGTGAGGTCCATAAGGTTGTCGAGGACCAGCTGGTAGTTGCACGGGGCGTGGATGGTCTCGCCGTCCCCCCCCGCCCACTCGGAGCTCTCCAACTGGTGCATGTCCGGCAACAGGCCCGGGTCGGCCTTCGTAGGGTCACCGAGCCAGACCCACACATAGCGGTACCGCTCCACCACAGGGAAAGAGGGCACCGTGCTGAAGGATTGAGGGTTTCCTGCGCGGGCATCGAGGTGCAACGGCCAGCAGCGTTGTAACGCAGGCCGTGGTACGGGCACTGGATCTCGTCGCGGCCCACGAGTTTACCCTGGGACAGCGGGGGCAAGACGGTGCCAGCAGGCGTCGGCCAATGCGACAGCGCGGCCGTCCTCGGTTCGGTAGAGTGCCAGCGGGCGCGCAATGGTGCGGGCAAGAATCCCCTTGGCGGAAATCTCATGATCCCACCCCGCCACGAACCATGCGTTGAGCGGAGAGGGCAGGAGCTTGGCGGTGGATGTGGTCTTTGTTGCAGAGACAGTCATGAAGCGGTCCTCATCTTTGAGCGGGCCGGAGGGCAGAAAATAACTATCAACATAGCTATTTGGTGACGTGAGACACATACTATCTATCTCGATAGTGGTTTGCAAAGCTCTTCTGGAGCTAAGCTGTAATTGCCATCCTGAAAGGAGCGCGTGTGACCCTTCGCTCAGCTCTGCTGGCACTGCTGTCCTCAGGCCCGCTGACGGGCTACGACTTGGTCAAGCAGTTCAGCTCCTCCGTGGGCCACGTCTGGCACGCCCCCGACTCCCAGATCTACCCGGAGCTGCGTAGGATGCACGCCGAGGCTTACTCTCCAGCAGGCCTGTGCCGTGGGGCACCCGCGGAGCGACGAAAACGGAATATGCCTCGCGCCGGCAGGCGAGGCGGCTCTGATCGAGTGGCAGAATCAGCGCTCACTTACGTCCGGGACCGGGACCCTGCCCGCCTCAGGGCCGCTTACTTCGAGTGGGCACCGTCCGGCGTGGCGGCTGCGCAGCTGCGAGCCCACATAGCCCATTACGACGAACAACGCATCCAAACTCTGTACATGATCGAAGCTCTCGAGCAGCGTACCCATCCCACGCTTGCCCGGCGCCTCGCCCTGTACTCCGAAGAGGAACGAGAGCATATTGTCCGCTTTAAAGTCTTCGCCTATGAAGGTCAGCTTGCCCATGCCGAGCAGGAAATCGCGTGGGCGAAGCGCGGCCTGCAGATACTTGAGGATATAGAAAACCCCCGGAACGTCTGATCCGGTGAATGAACCAGGGACCTAGAGGACGTCTACGCCGTCCAAGCGCAATTGCACAGGGCCAGCGGTACGCTTGGCGGCATTTGCTACCTTCACGGCCCGCATGGCACGGGTGGCGGTCGCAGCGTCAGCGTAGGGAATGAAGTAGAGCGTCCTGACCTCCGCATCGCTCTCATCGGCTGACGACTGGGCTCCTCCGAATAGCTGCACCGGCGCAGGTCCGGCTTTGCGAAGTTTCGGTGCCGACGCCAGCTCGGCGTTGGCTTCCAGCGCGTCACTGAAATGCACGACGTCGGCCCTTGCGCCGGTCACGGAAGCCACCCTGACCGCCGGGGGGGCAGCTGCAGTTCCTTCCGAAGCGTCAGTTCGCGTGATGCGTAGCCGGAAGCATCCCACCGCAACAGTGCTCCCGTCGCCGCGGTGTCGTCCGCAGTAATCACCACCAGCCACCTTGGCTGGCCGGCTTCACGAGGGAGGCTGCATTGAACCACCGGCGAACAGTGTCCTCCCCCCCGCCCGCAGGTTCTCCCGCCGGAGCAGCGAGTTGCCGTCCAACAGCAGGGCAGCCGCGTAACCGTTTGGTGCAACCGGCTCGGCACCCACCGTAGCGACTACCAGTGCGGGTGCATCCGGGACTGTTGCCTTGATGTGTTCGCCGGAGGACGTCACCACGGCCTTGCCGGGGGGAAGGCCCGTCCCAGTTCCTCGGCAGTACGCATGACTCCAGCCGCTCCACGGCGCAGCTTTGTCCCGCTGCAGTGGGCGCAACGCCATTGAGGAGCGGGGGGGGTGGAGCACCACCGGCATGCCGGCATCGCGGAACTGCTGGACACAGCCAGGGGGCCCTGGCAGGCGTTGCAGCGCGCTAGTTCCCGGCACGTCTCGCACACCAAAGACGGGGGGGCGTACCCGGCCCTGGCCACCTGAACCAGGACCGGCCCGCGTTCCAGGCCTTCCTTGGCCGCCCGCCACGCTGCGCCGGGCAAACGGGCAATGCGGGCCAGCGGATCACGTTCTTGCTCGAAACTGTCAGCTGTGTTGAGGACTCTGGGCACGGTGGCTCGGACAGTAGTGCGCGGCGCTTCAATGGGCACCGCCCATTGCCTTTCAACAAGGCGCTGGAGTTCGGTGCTGCGGCTATGGGACGCCATGAGGCAGGCGGCATTCTCCTGCTCGGCCCGAAGCAGAAGGACCTCCCTGCTGTGTGCATAGGGAGCCCTTTGCTCGATGTGGAGGTCGTCGCCGTCGTCCCAGCACACCACCAAGCCAAGGTCGCGAACAGGAGCGTACGCCGCCGAACGTGTGCCGATGGCAACGCCCGCGGCGCCGCTCAGAAGTCGCAGGAAATTCCTGTAACGGGGGCGTTTGGCCATCATCCGCCGTTAGTCGGGCAACGTCCGACGTCGGAAGGACCTTGGCCAGTGCAGCCTCCAACTGCTCAAGATCCCGATAGTCCGGCACCACCACTACTGCTCCGCGCCCGGAGGCCCGAACAGTAGCCACGGCAGACGCCACGAGAGCCGGCCAACCATCAGGCCGAAGCCTGAAGAGCCGTGAGGACAGCTTTGGGCGAACCTCCGCTGGCCAGGTGCTGCAGGTAAGCGGCCCCGTTCGCGTACGAAGCCCAGGCATGGGCATCCGTGGCCGGCTTCAGGTCCACTACGTCAGCCTCAAAATCTCCGGCCAGCAGTTCCTTCTCCACCTTCGCCACCCGTGGAGGAACAGCCGTTCTAAGGACATCGCTCAGCGTTCCGGCATAACGGGCGGCGACAGTCCCGGCAAGCCCCCCCATAATGGCCGGAGTCAGGACCGCTACGGGGGGAAACCAGCTTATGCAGCGGAGTTAGCGGATGGGCCGCGTCGGAATCCGCGCGGCGCTCAGCAATATAACCATTCAGTTCCTGGCCGTTGAACTTAACTTTCACGCGGACGCCGGGGGACCGCCGTTTCGGCGAGGTCAGCGGGAACACTGTAGTCAAAGGGCCTGTCGAGGTGCGGCACGGATGACTCCAGCACCACACGGGCCACCGGATCCTTCGCGGCCAGAGGCGGTCCGTTGACCGGTGCCCGATCCGGAAATCCCTGCAGCAGCGAAGGCTGAAGCAAGGACTGTTGGGCCTCGTGTCCCGTCATGCTCGTCACCTCCCAGTCATTGCACAAGCTGATTCCCATGGAACGCTTCTACACACCTCAACGCAGGATGCCCACAGCGGGATCGACCCGCTGCGGGCATCTCTCTGGCACCAGCCAATCACGGGCCACCGACAAATAGAGGCCAACGACAAAACAGGTCAGGCGTTGAAGTATTCCTTCAGGTCGGCCACCCGGTCCAGGCGTTCCCACGTGAAGTCGGGCTCGTCGCGACCGAAGTGACCGTGGGCCGCCGTCTTGGTGTAAATGGGCCGCTTGAGGTCAAGGGCATCAATGATGGCGCGGGGGGGACGGAGGTCGAACAGTTCGTCGATTGCTTCGCTGATGCGCGCCGGATCAACAGTTTCGGTGCCGAAGGTCTCCACGTATGTTCCAACAGGGCGTGCCTGGCCGATTGCGTAGGCAATCTGAATCTCGGCGCGCTTGGCCAGTCCCGCGGCTACCACATTCTTGGCAACCCAGCGCATGGCGTAGGCGGCGGAGCGGTCCACCTTGGACGGATCCTTGCCGGAGAAGGCGCCACCGCCGTGGCGGGAGAATCCGCCGTAGGTGTCCACGATGATCTTGCGGCCTGTGAGGCCTGCATCGCCTACCGGGCCGCCGATGACGAAGGCGCTGCAGGATTGAGGATGTTCGCCGTGCGGGCAATGTCCAGGTTGGATGCCGACATCACGGGGTCGATCACGTAGCTGGCAAGGTCTGCACGAAGCTGCTCAAGGCTCGCTTCTTCTGCGTGCTGACTGGAGATGACCACAGTTTCCACCGAAACCGGCCGGTCGCCGTCGTACCCTACGGTGACCTGGGTCTTGCCATCCGGGCGGAGGTAAGCCAGCTCGCCGTTCTTGCGGACTTCGGTGAGGCGTTCAGACAAACGGTGGGCCAGCCAGATGGGAGTGGGCATATAGGACGCCGTCTCATCGCTGGCGTAGCCGAACATGATGCCCTGATCGCCTGCACCCTGGAGGTCGTAGTCGTCCTCCTGGCGGCCTTCACGGGCCTCGAGTGAGTTGAACACGCCACCAGCGATGTCGTTGGACTGCTGGCCTATTGAAACGGACACACCACAGCGGGCACCGTCGAAGCCGTTGGCGGACGAGTCGTATCCAATCCCAAGGATCGTCTCGCGGACAATCTGCGGAATTTCCACGTAAGCGTCGGTAGTGACCTCACCCGCCACGTGCACCAGGCCGGTGGTGGCCATGGTTTCAACGGCTACGCGGGATTCAGGATCAGCGGCGAGCAGCGCATCCAGGATGGCATCGCTGATTTGGTCGCAGATCTTGTCCGGGTGCCTTCAGTGACCGACTCGGAGGTGAAGAGCCGGAGCTTGGACGGGGTGCCATGGTGTTCATGGTGCAGCGGTAAAGTCACTCGTCCACCTTACTGGGTTGTGGGACGGCGGTCTTTGCCGTATGTCCCTTTGCTAAGAATTCGGGTGTGGGCTCAATTACATAGCCGGGAAGACCCTTGTGAGCTCGGCGCCCACCCGATCAATCACGCAGCGGCGACGTCGGCTTTGGAACCGGCAGCCGACTGAGGTTCGGCACCGTGGCCGGAAAGGATCACCACGGAATTGTCATCCTGGCCGAACACCCGGCCAATCCCCACCTGATTAACCACCAGGAGGTCGCAGCCCTTTCGCTTGAGCTTGGCCGTTGCATGCTCCAGGACATCGCCCTGGGCGTCGCCCGTTTCGGCCGCGAAACCAACAATCAGCTGCTGGCCGCCCCCCGGCGTTGCGGCGTTCCACGAGCTCATGCAGGATGTCCGGATTGCGGATCAACCGCACAACAGGGGCATCCTCGCCGTCGACCTTCTTGATCTTGGTGTCCGAAACCTCTGCCGGACGGAAGTCAGCCACGGCAGCGGCCATAATGACGACGTCGGAGTCCACCGCCGCTTTCAGCGCGGCGTCGCGTAGCTCCAAGGCTGATTCGACGCGGACAAGCTCGACGCCGGCAGGCGGCTCGACATCCATGTGCGCTGCGAGGAACCTCACAGTTGCACCGGCAGCCAGGGCCTCAGCAGCCAGAGCAACCCCCCTGTTTTCCAGAAGATCGGTTACCCAGGAAGCGGACAGGATCCAACGCTTCCCTGGTACCGCCTGCGGATACGGTGACGGTACGGCCTGCCAAGGATGCGTGCGCGGCAGGTCCGGCCTTCGCTGCACCATCCACCGAGGCCTCGGCCAGCGCCATGGCAGCAGCAAAGATCGCTTCGGGCTCGGGCAAACGGCCGGGACCTGAGTCAGCACCCGTAAGGCGACCCGAGGCAGGTTCGAGCACTGTGACGCCACGGCTGCGCAGGGTCTCCACGTTTGCCTGGGTTGCGGCATGCTGCCACATTTCCGTGTGCATCGCAGGAGCAAACAGAACCGGCCCATGGGCCATAAGGAGCGTGTTGGTGAGGAGGTCTCCCGCTTGTCCGGTTGCTGCCTTGGCCAGGAGGTCGGCCGTAGCGGGAGCAACCACGATCAGGTCAGCCTCATGCCCCAGACGGACATGGTTGACCTTATCAACGTCGTCGAAGACGCTATTGCTTACGGGGGTTGCCGGAGAGGGCTTCCCACGTGGCCACTCCGACGAATCGGGTTGCGGCTTCGGTGGGGATGACCGTCACCTTGTGACCGGCTTCAGTAAAAAGCCGGAGGAGCGATGCAACCTTGTAGGCTGCGATCCCTCCCCCCCCGACTCCGAGGACTATGCGCACGTGACCTCCGTCAACAGGCAGTCTTTGTTATTCGGTGGGCTCGATCGGCGTGGAAACCAGAAGGCCTTCGTTGATCTCGCGGAGTGCGATGGACAGCGACTTCTCGTTCAGCTTGGTGTCAACCAGCGGGCCGACGTACTCGAACAGACCCTCGTGCAACTGTGCGTAGTAGGCATTGATCTGGCGGGCGCGCTTGGCGCCGAAGATGACCAGGCCATACTTGGAATCAGCAGCCTCAAGCAGCGAATCGATCGGCGGGTTGATGATGCCTTCAAGGTTCGTGGACACGAATTCTCCAAATTTTAGCGGGCCAACAAATGCAAGCGCTTAGCGCTGGTGCGGGGGGGTAAGCCCCCATGAGTGAAACAAGCTCGTCCGCTGCCCGGCGAACGTCGTCATTAATGACGGTGTGGTCAAACTCCGGTTCAGCAGCAAGTTCCAGTTTAGCGGTTTCCAGCCTGCGCTGCTGTTCCTCAGGAGTTTCGGTGCCGCGCCCCACCAAGCGACGGACCATTTCGTCCCAGCTGGGCGGTGCCAGGAACACAAAATTCGCGTCCGGGACGGCAGCTTTGACTTGTCGCGCACCCTGGAGGTCGATCTCCAACAACACTGATTTGCCGTCGGCGATGGCGGCGTCAACGGTACTGCGAAGCGTCCCATAGCGGTTCTGCCCGTGGACCACAGCCCACTCGAGCAATTCACCCTCAGCTACCAGGGAGTCGAACTCCTCGGCGGACTTGAAGAAGTAGTGAACGCCGTCCTTTTCGCCCGGACGCGCAGCCCGGGTGGTTGCCGAGACCGAGAGCCAAACCTCTGGATAGTTGTCCCTGATATAGGTGGATACGGTTCCCTTGCCAACGGCAGTGGGGGGGCCTGCAAGGACAGTCAGTCCGGGTTTCTTGCTCACGGATTCCTTCGGGGAGATGCGTCAAACGCTTTGCTGGGTATCCATAAAATCTACCAGCGCCCGGGCTGATGAATTCCCAGGCCCTTGATGCGCCGGGATCCTGCGATACCAATCTCCGCCATGATCCCGGCAGCCCTGACGGGCCCAATGCCCGGCAGGGCCTCCAGCAACTCCACCACCCGCATGCGCGCAATCGCTTCGTCCGTTGAACCGGAAGAAATCAGCTCCGCGACACTCACTTCGCCGCGCTTGAGCTTTTCCTTGGCAGCGGCACGCACGGCCCGCGCTTGGCAGCCTTTTCAAGCGCATCGGAACGCTCCTGCGGTGTCAGTTCTTTAAGGCCCACTGCCAAACCCCTGTCAGATCGCAATTGTGATCCAGATCACGCGGACTGATCCTGAACCTACCGGCAGGGGCCGCGTTGCGCAATGAGGGTAGGCAACTTACTCTGAGCGAAGCCCGGCCAGCGTCCCTTCCGTTGCGGCACGAAGGCCGGCCAGGGATGGACCAGCGGCCAGGATCCCCCCCGGCTGGAGGTCGCCAGGACAGTGGGGTAGCAACGCCGAACGTCGCTCGAAGATCGGCCGGAGTGGCCCCCCCTGCGCACCAAGACCGGGAGCCAGGATCGGCCCGCGGACAGGGCCGAGGTGGATGTCCAGATCCTCGAGCGCGGAACCGATAGTGGCTCCAACGACCAAGCCAACAGAACCAAGGGAGCCCGCGTACCGCTGGTTCTCGGCCGCAGCCGCGGCCACGATCCTGCGCGCCACCGAGTCGCCTCCGCCGACATGCTGGACCGACTTGCCTTCAGGGTTCGATGTCAGTGCAAGTACAAACACTCCCCCTGCCGTATTGCGCAGCAAGGTCCAAAGCGGGGGCGCAGCGACTCAAAGCCAAGGTAGGGGCTCAGTGTCACGGAGTCCGCAGCCAAGGACGAACCATCCCGCAGCCAGGCATCCGCATACGCCGCCATGGTGGAGCCGATGTCCCCCCCGCGCTTGGCATCGGCGATGCTGAGCACACCAGCCTCCGTGGAGGCAGCCAGGGTGCGCTCCAGGACTGCCATGCCGGCGGAGCCGTGACGCTCATAGAGTGCCACCTGCGGCTTGACCGCGGCAGCGAGGGAAGCCACGGCCTCCACCACTGTCAGCGAAAAGCGTTCCAGTCCCGCGGCGTCGTCGTTCAATCCCCCCCATTCAGCCAAGAGCTGCGGGTGCGGATCGATTCCAACGCACAGCGGACCGCGCGAGGCCATGGCGGCAGCCAGCCGGGAGCCAAAAGACTCCCGGACCGGCTGCTGCCCTTGCTCTGGTGAAGCAGACTCAGGCATTGGCTGCTTCCACTGCTGCTGCCAGGTTGGCAGCGTGCTCCTGCAGGCTGGTCACGGACCATTCGTAGGTGCGCAGCGCCTCAATGGCCTGCACTGCGGCGTTGAACTCGGCAACGGTGGTGATGCAGGGAATGCCGATGGACGTTGCCGCGGCACGAAGTTCGTATCCGTCGCTGCGGCTTCGCCACCGGAGGGCGTGTTGAAGACCATGTCGATCTCGCCTGCAATAACCAGGTCCGCAATGGTGCCTTCGCCTTCTGCGCTGCTGCCTTCGGCAACCTTGCGGACCGGAGTCGCCTGGATGCCGTTGCGACGCAGGACGTCAGCCGTGCCACCGGTGGAGACGATCTCGAAGCCGAGGTCCGAGAGGCGCTTGACGCCCATGATTACCGAACGCTTGTCACGGTTGGCTACCGAGACGAAGATCTTGCCTTCGGTGGGCAACGCGTTGTTGGCCGCGGCCTGGCTCTTGGCGAAGGCGGTGTCGAAGTGCTTATCGATGCCCATGACTTCACCGGTGGAGCGCATTTCCGGGCCCAGCAGGGAATCGACGACCTTGCCTTCAGGTGTACGGAAGCGGCTGAACGGAAGGACCGCTTCCTTGACGGCAACCGGGGGCGTCCAGGGGGCAGGGTGGAGCCGTCACCGGACTCCGGCAGCATCTTGTAGGCGCCGCGGAGCTGGTTGATGGTCACCCCCCCCGTGCCGATGAGGCTGCCGCCTTGGCCATCTGCACACCCGTTGCCTTGGAGACGAACGGAACCGTGCGGGAAGCGCGCGGATTGGCTTCAAGGACGTACAGGACGTCGGAGGCCAACGCGAACTGGATGTTGATGAGCCGCGGACACCCACGCCTTCGGCAATGGCACGGGTTGCCGTGCGCACGCGCTCGATCACGTTATTGCCCAGGGTAATCGGAGGAAGCACGCAAGCGGAGTCACCGGAGTGGATGCCGGCTTCTTCGATGTGTTCCATGATGCCGCCGAGGTACATGTCAGTGCCGTCAAAGAGCGCGTCGACGTCGATTTCGACCGCGTCTTCGAGGAACCGGTCAATCAGCACCGGGTGGTCCGGGGTAATTTCCGTGGCATTGGCAATGTAGCGCGAGAGGTTTGCTTCGTCGTACACGATCTCCATGCCACGGCCGCCCAGGACGTAAGACGGGCGGACCAGTACCGGGTAGCCGATTTCGTCGGCGATCTTCTTGGCGTCCTCGAAGGAAACGGCGGTGCCGTTCTTCGGGGGAAGTCAAGCCGGCTTCGTCAAGGACGCGGGCAAAGGCACCGCGGTGCTCGGCGAGGTCGATCGCTTCCGGCGACGTGCCAAGGATCGGAACACCGGCGTCGGCGAGCTGCTGTGCCAGCTTCAACGGTGTCTGGCCACCGAGCTGCACGAAGACACCCATGACGCCACCGGTGCGCTCTTCAGCGGCGATGACCTCGAGGACGTCCTCAAGGGTCAGCGGCTCGAAATAAAGGCGCGTGGAAACGTCGTAGTCCGTGGATACGGTCTCGGGGTTGCAGTTGACCATGACGGTCTCGTAGCCGGCCTTGCGCAGCGCCATGGAGGCGTGGACGCAGGAGTAGTCGAACTCGATGCCCTGGCCGATGCGGTTGGGCCCCGAGCCAAGGATGATGACAGAGGGCTTCGCGTGCAGGCCTACCTCATCCTCCTCGTCATAGGACGAGTAGTGATACGGGGGGGTGTAAGCGGCAAACTCAGCGGCGCAGGTGTCCACCGTCTTGTAGACCGGACGAATGCCCAAGGCCTGGCGGACGCCACGGACCACTGCCTCGTTGTTGTGCGTCAAGGCACCGATCTGCTCGTCGGAGAAGCCGTGGCGCTTGGCGTTGCGCAGCATTTCCTCGGTAAGCACGCCGGCCTTGCGGATCTCCTGCGCGGTCTCGTTGAGAAGCTGCAGCTGGTCCAGGAACCAAGGGTCGATCTTGGTGGCTTCGAAAAGGTCTTCCACCGTGGCGCCACCCAGGAGCGCGCGCTGCACCTGGTGCAGGCGGTCCGTCGTGGGTCGCTTGGCCTTCTCGATGAGCTCGGCAACCTCGTACTCCGGCACGGAGCTGAAGTCCAGCTGCGAGCCTTCTGCTCCAAGGAGCGAAGGGCCTTCTGCAGGGCTTCGGTGAAGTTGCGGCCCATGGCCATGGCTTCGCCAACGGACTTCATGGTGGTGGTCAGCGTGTTGTCGGCTGCCGGGAACTTCTCGAAGGCGAAACGCGGAACCTTGACCACTACGTAGTCCAACGTGGGCTCAAAGGAGGCCGGCGTCTTCTGGGTGATGTCGTTCGGGATCTCGTCCAGTGTGTAACCGAGGGAGAGCTTGGTTGCGATCTTGGCAATTGCGAAGCCCGTTGCCTTGGAGGCCAGCGCGGAGGAGCGGGATACGCGCGGGTTCATTTCAATGACCACTACGCGGCCCGTGGCGGGGTCGATGGCGAACTGGATGTTGCAGCCACCGGTGTCCACGCCCACTTCGCGGATGACGGCGATGGAGACGTCGCGGAGCTTCTGGTACTCGCGGTCTGTGAGGGTCAGTGCCGGTGCAACCGTGATGGAGTCACCGGTGTGGACGCCACGGGGGTCGAAGTTCTCGATGGAGCAGACAACAACGACGTTATCGTTCTTGTCGCGCATCATTTCAAGCTCGTACTCTTTCCAGCCGAGAATGCTCTCTTCGAGCAGGACCTCGGTGGTGGGGCTGTACTGGAGGCCCTGGCCGACGATGCGGCGGAGGTCGTCCTCGTTGTAAGCCAAGCCTGAGCCCAGGCCACCCATGGTGAAGGACGGCCGGACCACCATAGGGTAGCCCAGATCCTCAGCAGCAGCGAAGGCCTCTTCCATGGTGTGGATGATGTGGCTGCGTGCGGACTCCGCGCCACAACGCTCCACAACACCCTTGAACTTCTCACGGTCTTCCCCCCCGAGCTCAATGGCAGCAATGTTCGCGCCAATGAGTTCCACGTTGTACTTCTCCAGCACACCGTTCTTGTCCAATGCGATGGCAGTGTTCAGGCCGTCTGGCCACCCAGGGTGGGCAGGATGGCGTCCGGACGCTCCTTGGCGATGATCTTCTCCACCACCTCAGGCGTGATGGGCTCAACGTAGGTGGCATCGGCGAACTCGGGGGTCCGTCATGATGGTGGCCGGGTTGGAGTTTACGAGGATGACCCGCAGGCCCTCCTCCTTGAGGACGCGAAGTGCCTGGGTACCGGAGTAGTCGAACTCGGCCGCCTGGCCAATGACGATGGGGGGGCCGGAACCGATGACAAGGACGCTCTTGAGATCTGTACGCTTGGGCATTACTTCTTGTCCTCAGTCTTGGATTCGGTGGAGTTGGCGCCTGTGGCCTTGGACTTGGTATCGGCCATGAGGTCGATGAAGCGGTCGAAGAGGTAGGCAGCATCGTGCGGTCCGGCCGCCGCTTCGGGGTGGTACTGGACCGAGAACGCAGGGATGTCGAGGCAGGCGAGTCCTTCAACGACGTCGTCGTTCAACGAAACGTGGCTGACTTCAACGCGACCGAAGCGCTCTTCCGGCGCCACGGTGGAGCCGTTCAGCGGCGCGTCAACGGCGAAGCCGTGGTTCTGCGACGTGATTTCCACCTTGCCGGTCCGGCGGTCCATCACTGGCTGGTTGATGCCCCGGTGGCCGTAACGGAGCTTGTAGGTGCCGAAGCCCAGGGCACGGCCCAGGATCTGGTTACCGAAGCAGATGCCGAAGTACGGGAGTTTCTCATCCAGCACCGAGCGCAGCAGGGAAACCTGGTGGTCGGCCGTAGCGGGGTCGCCGGGTCCGTTGGACATGAAGAAGCCGTCAGGCTTGACCGCGTTGACGTCCTCCAGGGTGGACGTGGCCGGCAAGACGTGCACGCGCACGCCGCGCTCAGCGAAGCGCACCGGAGTCATTGCCTTGATGCCAAGGTCAACGGCAGCGATGGAGAAGCGCGGCTCGCCTTCCCAGCCGTGGTCCTTGGGCTCCACGACGTAGGCCTCGTCAATGGAGACTTCCTCAGCAAGCGCTGCGCCTTCCATGGGCGCACTGGCCAGGACAGCGTCCAGCAGTTCCTTGTCGGTGGCCTGCGCGGCCTCGCCGGAAAAAATACCTGCGCGCATTGTCTTGTGCTCGCGGAGGTGGCGGGTGATGGCGCGGGTGTCCACGCCCTGGATGCCAACGATCCCCTGCTCCACCAGTTCATCATCGAGGCTTCGTTCGGACCGCCAGTTTGAGGGGGGGCGGCGGGCGGCGTCGCGCACAATGTACCCTGCCACCCAGATGCGGCGTGACTCAGCGTCTTCGCTGTTGACGCCGGTGTTGCCGATGTGCGGCGCAGTCTGGACCACCAGCTGACGCGCATAGGAGGGTCGGTGATGGTCTCCTGGTAGCCGGTCATGCCGGTGGCGAAGACGGCCTCACCAAGAGCGGTTCCCTGGGCTCCGTAGCTGCGGCCGCGGAACATGCGGCCGTCTTCGAGCACGAGTACTGCTGCTGAGGGGGTGGGTGTGGTGGCTGCTTTACTATCCGTCACTTTATTACTTTCCACTATCGGCATCTGCCTGAGGGGCTGCGGAGATCAATTCTTGGAGGGCTTCGAGGAGGAGCTGCTTGTCGGTTGCGTGCCTGGAACGGAATCCGGTGTCGAGTTCCCGGTCACCAAGCTTCCAGTTGACGACCAGGAGTCCGTCCTTTTCGACGAATTTCCCGGCCATACCGTTGGCTTCGCGGCTGTCCACCAGGGCGGCTCGCGGGATGAACACAGGGGCAGCACCGGATCGGTCGAACAGCACGCCTTCTGCGTGGATGCTCAGTTCCGCATTTGTCCGGATACCCAGGCCCTGCACTGCGATCCGGTCCAGCCAGTCGCCCGCGGTGGTGGTGGCAACGTATTGGCCGTCCGCGACCACCGTTGCCGGCGTCAGCTGCTCCGGCACCCCGGAAGCGTTCGACGTCGGCTTGTCGCCTCAGCCGGTTCCGCCATCCCAGCCAGATCATCGCCAGGACGACGACGATCAGCGGCACCGTGATGAGCACGGTCAGTGTTTGGTTGTCCATTAGTTGCTGCTGACTGCCGGGTACCTGTACGGCGTGTTGAGCTGGCCGTCGAGGACGGTTGGGTGACCCTTGAAGAAAGTAGCCACCACGGATCCGGGCAGCTCTTTGCCCTTGAACGGTGAATTGCGGCCCATGGTTGCCATTTTATGGGGGTCAACGGTCCAACGCGCATCCGGGTCCACCAGGATGACGTTGGCGGGCTCGCCAACCTCCAGCGGACGGCCTGATCGGCCACACGGCCGATGACTGCCGGCGCGAACGAGGTAACCCTGGCGAAGTCGGCCCAGGTCATGAGTCCGGTTTCGATCATGGTCTCCTGGACCACGGACAAGGCGGTTTCAAGGCCGGTCATTCCCATTGCTGCCTGCGCCCATTCGCATTCCTTGTGCTCGCTGGGGGTGCGGGGGGGCGTGATCGGTTCCCACGACGTCGATGGTGCCGTCCGCCAAGCCCTCACGGAGGGCTTGAACGTCGGCGTCGGTACGGAGCGGCGGGTTGACCTTGTAGACGGGGGGTCGTAGCTACGGACCAGCTCATCGGTGAGGAGCAGGTGGTGAGGGGTGACCTCGGCAGTGACATTGATTCCACGCGCCTTCGCCCAGCGCACGATTTCAACGGAACCTGCCGTGGAGACGTGGCATACGTGGAGACGGGAACCAACATGCTGGGCAAGCAGGACATCGCGGGCAATGATGCTTTCCTCGGCGACAGCCGGCCAGCCGGTGAGTCCCAGCACCGCGGAAACAGCACCTTCGTTCATCTGTGCGCCAGCGGTTAGGCGCGGTTCCTGCGCATGCTGGGCCACCACGCCGTCGAACGCTTTGACGTATTCCAAGGCCCGGCGCATGAGGACGGGATCGTGGACGCAGATGCCGTCGTCGGAGAACATCCTGACCTGGGCACGGGAATCCGCCATGGCCCCCCCAGCTCGGCGAGCTGCTCCCCCCCGCCAAGCCCACGGTCACGCACCGACAGGACGCACATCCACC